>CAYPUF010000034.1:0-8451 GCA_964413995.1 uncultured Gammaproteobacteria bacterium | reverse complement strand
ATCTTGCCCCAGGCAAGCCATTCGCGGCGGGCGATTTCCGCGCCGTTCAGGCGGCCGGAGACCGCGATCTTCACGCCGAGGGCGCCGCCTTTCTTGACGCGTTCGATCGCCATCTTCAGCACGCGGCGGAACGGCATGCGGCGCTCAAGATCCGCGATCACGCCCTGCGCGACCAGCGCGGCCTCCAGCGTCGGACGGCCGACCTCGACCACGTTCACCTGGACCTGGACGGTTTTCGCGGACATCGGGAAGAACTTCTTCATGAACTTCTTCTTCAGCGTCTCGATGCCTTCGCCGGAGCGGCCGATCACGAGACCCGGCTTCGCGGTATGGATCGTCACGACGATCTGGCCGCGCGAACGCTCGATATCGATCCGGTTCACGGCCGCGTGCTTCAGCTGTTGCATCAGGAACTGGCGGATCGCCAGGTCCTGGCGCAGCTGGGCGCGGTAGGCTTCTTCGCGCGCGAACCAGCGCGACGGCCACGTGGTCGTCGTGTTGATGCGGAAAATTTTGGGATGGACTTTGTGACCCATATTACTTGGTTTCAGCCGTCACCTTCTTGGCAACGGGCTTCTTCGCGGCCGGTTTGGAAGGCTTCTTTGCCGACGGGGCCGGCGTTTCCGCCTTCACGTGCTTCCCCTCGGACGATGCGGGATGCGCGTTACGCGTTGCGAGGATCAGGGTGATGTGCGTCGTGCGCTTGCGGATCGGCGCCGCGCGGCCGAACGCGCGGGCGCGCCAGCGCTTCAAGGTTGGACCGCCGTCGGCCGTGATGTGGCGGACGTACAGGTCCTTCTTGTCGAGCTTGAAGTTATGCTCCGCGTTGGCGACGGCGGAACGCAAGAGCTTCAGCACGGGCTTGGCCGCGAGCTTGGGCAAAAACGTGAGGCGCGTTTCCGCGTCGGCGACGGTCAGGCCGCGAACCGTGTTCACGACGAGCCGGACCTTACGGGGCGACATGCGCAAATGGCGCAGATGAGCGTGGACGTCCATAGGTTACTTCGCGGCGGGCGCGGCGGGCTTGGCCGCTTCCAGCGTCTTGGTGAGTTTGCCGCCATGACGCGTGAATTTGCGCGTCGGGGCGAATTCGCCGAGCTTGTGGCCGACCATGTTCTCGACGACGAACACGTTGATGTGCTGCTTGCCGTTGTGCACGCCGAACGTCAGGCCGACCATTTCGGGCGTGATCGTCGAAGCGCGCGACCAGGTCTTGATCACGGCTTTCGAGTTGGGACCCGCCTTTTGCACCTTGGCGAGCAGCTTCGGGTCGGTGTACGGACCCTTTTTGAGACTTCGAGACATAGGATTACAGCTTCTTGCCCTTGCGGCGCTGGATGATGAGCTTGTCGGACGCGAGATTCGCTCGGCGGGTCTTCACGCCAAGCGCGTGCTTGCCCCACTTGGTCTTCGCGTACTTCATACCGATCGGATGTTTACCTTCACCGCCGCCGTGCGGGTGGTCGACCGGGTTCATGACCTTGCCGCGCACCGTCGGCTTGATCCCGCGATGGCGCATGCGGCCGGCTTTGCCCCACCGGATGAGATGCCAGTCGGGGTTCGACACCGTTCCGATCGTGGCCATGCACGACTTCGGCACGCGGCGCATCTCGCCGGACGGAAGTTTCAGCACGGCCCATTTGTCTTCCACGGCCATGAATTCGATGCGCGCTCCCGCGCCGTGGCCGAGCTGGCCGCCCTTACCCGGCACGAGTTCCACCGAATGTACCGGCGTGCCGACCGGGATCTTCTCAAGCGGCAGGCGGTTACCGGCAGAAATCTCCGCTTCGGTCTGCGACGACACGACGACATCGCCGACCTTGAGACCGTCCGGCTGCAGGATGTAGCTCTTCACGCCGTCCTTGTAGGCGATCAGCGACACACGCGCGCCGCGGTTCGGATCGTACTCGATGGTCTTCACCGTCGCCGGGATATCAAAGCGGGTGCGGGCAAAGTCCACTTCGCGGAGATATTTCTTGTGACCGCCGCCCTGGTGGCGCACGGTAATCTTGCCGCCCGTACGGCCGGCGAACTTCTTTTTGATCGTGACCAGGGATTTCTCCGGTTCCGTTGCCGTGACGTCGGAGAAATCCTGTCGCGAGATGTTGCGCGCCCCCTTGGTGACGGGGCGGAGTTTCTTGATCGGCATAGGATTAGACGCCTTCGTACAGGGCGATCGTCTGGCCCTTCTTCAGGGTGACGAGCGCCTTCTTCATGTCCTGGCGGTGGCTGACGCGGCGGCCGCGGCGCACCGGTTTGCCCGGGATCGTGACCATTCGCACCTTGTCGACATGCACGCCATAAAGAGCTTCGACCGCCTTTTTCACGGCGATTTTCTCTGCATGCATCGGGACGCGAAACACGTACGTGCCCCGGTCCGCGAGACGCGCCGCCTTCTCGCTCACTTGCGGCATGCGCAAAATCGCGTTCGATTTCGCGTTCGCCTTGGCGACCGCCTTGGGCGCTTCGGTCTTGGGCGCGTCGCTCTTTTTGGCGACGGCCTTCTTCGCCGGCGCCTTTTTTTCCGGCGGGACGCCCGGCGCGTTACGCTCTGCGCCTTTCTTCTTGAATCGGTCGAGAATAGCCATATTATGCGCCATGCCTACCGGCAGGCAGGTAGATCTTTTCAAACGCACCGACGGCGTCCTTCAAAAACGCCACGGAACGGTACTTGAGCACGTCCTCAAGATTCACCGACTGCGCCGTGACCAGCTTCACGTTCGGCAGGTTGCGCACCATACGCATAAGCGAGGCGTTCGACGCCGGAGCGACGAGAAGCGTCGTCTTGCCCACGGGCAATTTCTTGACCATGGCCGCCACGGCCTTCGTCTTCGCCGGTTCGGTCGCGATCGACTCGATCACGAGGAGCGACTTGTTCGCGACCTTGTCGGACAAGGCCATGAACAGCGCTTTCTGCTTGGCCTTGCGGTTCACTTTCACGGAGAAGTTCCGCTCGGAACGCGGGCCGAATACGATACCGCCGCCGACCCACTGCGGCGAGCGGATCGAGCCCTGGCGGGCGCGGCCCGTCCCTTTCTGGCGCCACGGCTTTTTGCCGCCGCCGCGCACTTCGCCGCGGTTCTTGGTGTGGGCGATGGCCTTGCGGCGGTTCGCCTGCTGCGCCACGAGCACCTCGTGCACGAGCTTCGGCTTGGCCTTCACGCCGAAGTACGCCTCCGGGAGGCTCATCTCGCCGACGGCCTTGCCGTCCTGGGTATAGATGGAAACGTTAGGCATAGTACGTTACGAGGCGGAAACGATTTCAAGCACGGCATTGCGCGCGCCAGGAACGGCGCCCTTGATCGCCAGGATTCCTCCGTCGCGGACCTCGACGACCTGGAGTTTCTGGACGGTGACGCGCTCGTTGCCCATGCGGCCGGCCATGCGGCGGCCCTTGAACACGTGCTGCGGCCCGCCCGCGCCGATCGAACCCGGCATGCGCGCCTGGTCCTTGTGGCCGTGGGAAGTCGGATGGCCGTGGAAGCCGTGGCGCTTCACGACGCCGGCAAACCCCTTGCCCTTCGACGTACCGGACACGTGGACGATATCGCCGGGCTGGAACACGGACGCCTCGATCGCGTCCCCGCGCTTCAGCTCCGTCGCGTTCTCCACGCGGAAGTCGCGCAGTTCCGACATGAGCGGCAGGTCCTTGACATGGCCGGCCTCGGGCTTGTTGAGCTTCTTCGCGGGCAGGAAGCCGATTTGCACGGCGGCGACACCGTCCTTTTCCGGCGTCTTCACCTGCGTAACGACGCACGGCCCCGCCTGCACCAAGGTAACCGGAACCACCGTCCCATCGGGACGGTACACCTGAGTCATTTCGAGCTTTTTGGCGAGAATGAATTTCATAAAGCCTGGAATCCGCAGGCGATCGGAAATCGCCTACACATTCCAGGCCAAAAACCTGACTGTGATATCGATTTCGATGCACTGCAGGGAGGTTATGTTTGTAGGGGCAAGGCATGCCTTACCCCTACAAACAACTTTCTCCTTGGGATCGAACTGGATTTTGATGGGAGCCTACATCTTGATCTCGACATCCACGCCCGCGGGGAGGTTCAACGACGTCAGCGCGTCGATGGTCTTTGCGTTCGGATCGAGAATGTCCACGATGCGCTTGTGGATGCGCATCTCGAACTGCTCGCGCGCGTTCTTGTGGACGAAGGTGGAGCGGTTGACCGTCCACTTCTTCTTTTCGGTCGGAAGCGGGACCGGGCCGATGACTTTCGCGCCCGAGCGCTCCGCCGTTTCGATGATCGTGCGCGTCGCCTGGTCGATGATCTTGTGATCATACGCCCGGATCTTGATGCGCACGCGATGGCTTGGGGCCTCCTTGGCGGAAGCCTTTTTGGTGTCTGCGGACATGGATGGTTGGGAGGAGGCCATGGCATTCCCACTCTCCTTCCGATCCTGGAAACGCTCCAGAAACCGAAGGAGAGGAGGAAACCTCCTCTCCGAAAAAATTTACTTGATGATTTTGGTCACGACACCGGCGCCGACCGTGCGGCCACCCTCGCGGATGGCGAAGCGCATCTTGTCTTCGATGGCGACCGGGGTGATGAGCTTGACGGTCATCTTCACGGTGTCGCCCGGCTGGACCATGGCGACGTCGGCCGGAAGCTGGACCTCGCCGGTTACGTCCGTCGTGCGGATGTAGAACTGCGGCTTGTAGCCCGTGACGAACGGCTTGTGGCGGCCGCCTTCCTCCTTGGTGAGGGCGTACACTTCACCTTCGAACTCGGTGTGAGGGGTGATCGAACCCGGCTTGGCAAGCACCATGCCGCGCTCGATTTCTTCCTTCTTGATGCCGCGGAGAAGCAGACCGGCGTTGTCACCAGCCATACCCTCGTCGAGCTGCTTGTTGAACATCTCGATACCGGTCACGACCGTCTTGCGCGTCTCGCCGAGACCGACGATTTCGACTTCCTCGTTGATCTTCACGACGCCGCGCTCGATGCGACCCGTGACGACGGTTCCGCGACCCTCGATCGAGAACACGTCTTCCACCGGCATGAGAAACGGCTTGTCCGTCTCGCGCACCGGCTCCGGGATGAACTCGTCACAGGCCTTGATGAGATCGAGGATCGGCTTGGCGGCGGCCTCGTCGTTCGGATTCTCGAGGGCCTTCAAGGCCGAACCGCGGATCACCGGGGTCTTCTCGCCGTCGAATTCGTACTTGGTCAAAAGATCGCGGACTTCCTGCTCGACAAGGTCGATCAGCTCCGCATCCTCCACCATGTCGCACTTGTTCAAGAACACGACGATGGCCGGAACGCCGACCTGGCGGGCCAAAAGGATGTGCTCGCGGGTCTGCGGCATCGGACCGTCGGTCGCGGACACCACAAGGATCGCGCCGTCCATCTGGGCGGCACCCGTGATCATGTTCTTGATGTAGTCGGCGTGACCGGGACAGTCGACGTGCGCGTAGTGGCGCTTTTCCGACTCGTACTCGGTGTGGGCCGTCGCGATGGTGATACCGCGAGACTTGGATTCGGGAGCCTTGTCAAGGTCATCGACGCCCTTCTTTTGGGCCGTCATGCCGTGAGCTCCAAGCACGGTCAGGATCGCTGCCGTGGTCGTGGTCTTGCCGTGGTCAACGTGGCCGATGGTGCCGATGTTGACGTGCGGTTTGGACCGCTCAAACTTGTCCGCCATAGTGCGTATGAATGAAGAATGGCTTTAGTTAAAACAATTTTCGCGTTTGCGAGTTCCCAGAGGATAGCAGAGGCAGAAATATCCTGCAAGGGGGATGATCCCCAAGTTTCGCTGGAGACGTTTTTTGTTTTATCTTAGCTCATTTTATCCTCATCTATTGATTCGATATAGAAACGTTCTTCCCTGCTCAAATCGGCCAAAAGATCCGCTTCCGCGGGCGGTTTGGGCGGTGAGGCGAATCGTCCCAAGCCGTTCTCCGCGTGTCCGGACGCATCGGGACGGGTCGACTCGTCCTTCACGGGAACAATGACCGGCTCCTGCTCCGCTCCCGGATCGGTTGGGCCAACCGCCCGGCCGTCGGCCAGCGCCTCATACAGATCGAGCGGTAAAACAATAAGCGGATCCTTCCCCTGCCCGTCGGTGATGACAAGCGGCATGCCCTGCCGCTTCACCATTTCGAAAATGCGTTGGAATGACATATGCCTGCATCGTGAAAGGCGGGCGACGCGCCGTCAAACGCTACGAATACCACTTCGCTTGCTCGCGATAGAGCCTGGCATACATTCCCTCCTTGGCGAGCAGTGCCTCGTGCGAACCGTCCTCGATCATCCTTCCCTTCTCGAACACGAGGATGCGCGAGGCGCGGCGCACGGTGGAAAAGCGATGCGAAATATAGATGATGCCGCGATCACTCAACGCGTCGTGCAGCCGCTCGAAGAACGCGGTTTCGGCCAACGCGTCCATCGCGGACGTCGGTTCGTCGAAACAGATGAATCTCCCGCCGTGGATGAGCGTGCGCGCGATCACGAGCCGCTGCGTCTGTCCGCCGGAAACCTTTTGCGCGGTCACGCCGGGCGGCGTCGCCCAGTCGCCGAGGAATGCGCCGAGGCCGTTCTCCAGCTCACGGACGATCAAGTCCGCCCCGGCAATCGATAAACTCTTCTGCAGCGGAAAACCCGCACGTTTCCACTTGCCCGCGCCTTCGCCGTAGCGGAGATTCTGGCCGAGATAATCCTGGAACAATTTCGAATCCTGCAGCATGAGATGGAACGCGCGGCGCCACTCGCCCGGCCGGTACGCTCCGAGCGGCTTTCCGCTCACGAATATCTCGCCCTTCGTCGGCTGGTCGAGTCCGGCCAGGAGCCGCAGGAACGTGGATTTCCCCGCGCCGTTTTCCCCCACCACCGCAAGATGCTCGCCCTCCCGGATCGTCAGCGAGAGCCGCGACAGGGCGTCCTTGGAGGCGCCGGGATACCGGTACGATACGTCGCGGAACTCGATGACGAGGGGGCCGGCCGGAAGCGACGCGCCCTCGTCGCGCTCGGCCGGGAACGTCAGCAAGTGCTGCACGCGCGCAAGGATGGTGAGATCGGAGCGCAGGTGGCCGCTCGCGTTCGCGAACTGGTTGAGGCCGTCGCCGAGCAGCCCGAACAGGTTGATGGAGATGAAAATGACGGCGAGCTCCGCGGGGTTCTCGAACGCGGGCGGCACGAGGGCCGCGATGATGACCGCGTACGCGAGGCCGAGCAGCACGGCAAGGCCCGCGCGCGCCGACGCGCTCCGGATCGCGACGCGGCGGAACCGCGCGAGGATGCGCGCCGCCGACGCGCGGAACGCGCGCAACACGCGCTCGGCCGCGTCGAGAAGGCGGATCTCCCGGAAATCATCGCCGACGAGGAAGAGGTAGCGCGTGTACTCGACGCGCCGGCCGTCATACGTGTTCCACGTCGCGTTCCAGACGTCGCGGCGCGACTCGCCGCGCGCGTTCACCGCCTGCAGCACGGAAATGCCGAAGACCATCGCGAGCACCCACCACGGCGCAAGCAGTCCGAGCGACACCGCGCCGAGGATCTGGATCGAGCTGCGCACCATCAGCTCCACATGCCGCGGCAGGTTGTTGATGCGCCACAGATCCTCGCGGACGAAATCCAGGTCGCGGCGCACCGACGGATCATTCAACGCCTCCGGCGGCAGCTTGGCCATATGCGCGTAGATCTCCTCGTTCGCCTTGAGCGAGACGCTGCGGTCGAACCATCCGTCGATCCATGACTGTGCCACGTCGTTCGCGAGACGATGCGCGAGGAAAAGCGCGATCACCGCGGGCACGAGGAGCGCGCCCTGCGCCGCGTCGCCGTTGCCGATCGCCGTGATGAGCAGCGCGAAGACGTACACCTGCAACGGCTGGAGCGCGGCGGCCAGGATCGTCAGTCCGAAACGCACGGACGCGAGACCCGGATTCGCCCGCCACATAGTACCCAAAAACCGGCGCAGGGCCGCCCGGCGATCCTTGGCGGTGATCGCGCGGAGACTGGCTTCCAACGGTTCTTTGTTTTTGGGGTTTGCTTTGCGCTTGGCCATCTTCCCCAGAATACCATTTCCGCCTAACCTTAGCGAAGAATATTGAAATATACTTGACAAAAATGGAAAAATATGCTATTATTCGCGTGAGTGCTATCCGCCAAAGGCGGGCCCGGCGTATGCCGGGCGCGACGTTCATAGGGCGTCGATCGTCCTTCTCCGGCACATGCTTCCGGACGAAACGCACGAAAAACACGAAGGTTCGATAGGAAAAAATCTCGATAGAAAAAGCCTGAATACGACTTCAACGTTTTGACGAAAAAACACCCCCGAGTTTGTCCGCGGGTGTTTTTGTATTACGCAATCGCCATCGCTTTGCGCACGGCCGGCGGAACTTCATTTCGCACGATCTTATTTGCCTTCGTCAAAAACTTGCTCGCTTCCAAAAACTCAATAAGAACCGGGACATTGGTCCTACTGAAGTGTACGACGACATTT
>CAYPUF010000033.1:0-9126 GCA_964413995.1 uncultured Gammaproteobacteria bacterium | reverse complement strand
TGGATGAGAATGGCTCCCGTGGAGGTGTTCATGACGAGGTCGAACGCGTCGGCCTCGGCGAGCACGCCGGCGGGCAAGGGGAGGCGCTCGAGCGTTTGCCGGCGCGGGTTGATCACGGTGCGCAGGCCGTCCTCGTGGCTCACGAGCAGGTTGCCGTCCCAGGCATAGTCGCCCGGCTGCAGGACGCCCTGGTTCGGGCCGAAGAGATCGCTCGAGACCCAGGCGTCGCGGCCGTCTTCGGGCGCCGCATAATCCGCGAGCACGGCGTTGCCGCCCGGGTTCCAGAGCAGCAGAGGAGCGGTGGAGGTCGACAGCCCGTCCGGGCGGAACTGTTCGGCAAGCGCGCCGGCGCGGATGAAGCGGATCTCCGCGCCCGTGCTCGTCGCGATGAGCGCGGCCGCGACGTTGAGTCCCGACGCCGCTTCGAGCGCGAGCACGCGCCCCTCGGCAAGGAGCCGCGGTTCGCCCGCGCGCCAGAGCCGCACGTTGTCCGCGAACGTGACCTGCTCCGCGCGCACGTCCAGCGTCTTTTCCCATGGGAGAGAGCCGTCGCGCTCGAAGCGGACCGTGTACGGGCCGGGCGGAAGGTCCTGGATCGTGGACGGCGTCACGCGCCGCGACGGTTGTCCGTTGAGGGAGATGCGCGCGCCGCTCGGTCGCGAATCCGCGATCAGCGTCCCGTTGCGTTCAATGCCCACCTTTTTCGGATTGATGCGATAGCCGGAGGTGTAAAAAATAAGCGCGGGCGCGAGCGCGACGAAAACCGCCGCGAAAACCCACGGAAGAATGCGGCGATGGAACGGGGCGCGATACACGGACCTTGGCATGAAGCTCCCGACAGGATACCCTACGTTCGAGTTACGTGCGAGGTCGGAAAACTTGTGTCGTTGCGAGCGAAGCGAAGCAATCTGGGCCTTTTTTTGGCTCGGATGAGATTGCTTCGTCGCCCTGCTCCTCGCAACGACATTCTCTTCAACATACTTCCATTTCACGTTATGAAAATGCGTATTCGCGGCGGAAAACACTTGCGGGGTCACGTCCGGATTTCGGGAGCGAAAAACGCCTCCGGCCCGCTGATCGCCGCGTCGCTCCTGCTCAAAGGACCGGTGAAATTCAAAAATGTCCCGCGCCTCACCGATTTGTTGGGGTTGCTTGAGATCATGGAAGGCATGGGCGTCAAGGTCGAATGGACCGGCGAGCATGCATTAACGATAGACGCGACCCATCTTGATCCGTCCAAGCTCGATAAAAAGAAAATGAAGCGGATGCGCTTCTCGATTTTGTTGCTCGGCCCGATGCTCGCGCGCGCGAGGCGCGTATCCGTGGGCGAGCCGGGCGGCTGCTCGATCGGGAACCGGCCGATCGACGCGCATCTCTTTGCGCTCGGCGCGCTCGGCGCCGAAATCCAGACCGAGGACGACGGCACCCTCGCCATGGACGCGAACGGCAAGGGATTGCGCGGCGCGTACGTGATTCTGCCCGAACCCTCGGTGACGGCGACCGAGAACCTCGTCATGGCGGCCGCGACGGCAAAGGGTCACACGTCCGTGCGTCTCGCCGCCGCCGAACCGCATGTCGCCGACTTGTGCCGCTTCCTGAACGCCTGCGGCGCCAAGATCAAGGGTGCCGGCACGCATGAACTCGAAATCGACGGCGTCGCCTCGCTCAAGCCGCCCAAGAAGGCGTGGACCGTGATCCCGGACATGCTGGAGGTCGGGACCTTTGCCGTCGCGGCCGCGATCACGCGCGGCGATATCACCCTGTCGCCCGTCGAGCGCTCCCATCTCGATGCGGTGCTCTCGGCATTGTCGCGCGTCGGCGTGAAGCACGAACGCTTGTCCGATGGTTCGCTGCACGTGCAAGGCGTTTCGCGCATGCAGGCCATCCCCAAGCTGCAGGCCAACATTTACCCGTGTTTCCCGACGGATTTGCAGGCGCTGTTCGGCCTGCTCGCGACGCAATGCCACGGCACGACCCTGATCCAGGACCCGCTGTTCGAGGGGCGCATGGGATATGTCAACGAGCTGCTCAAGATGGGCGCGAACGCCGTGATCGCGGATCCGCACCGCGTCGTGATCACCGGGCCGACGCCGTTGCGCGGCACCGAGATCCGTTCGCTCGACTTGCGCGCCGGCGCGACCATGGTCCTCGCGGGGCTGATCGCCGAGGGTGAAACCGTCATCCACGATGCCGAAATGGTGTATCGGGGTTACGAGGATCTGGACGGACGCCTGCGCGCGCTCGGCGCGGACATCGAACAGGAACATGAGTAGTATGAACGAATCACGAATCACGAATCACGAATCACGGCGGGTCACGCCAGGATGGTCGTTTGTGCTGATCCTGCTGGCCGGGATCGGCATGGGACTGCTGATCGGACGCGCGACGGCCGGCGCTCCGGCGTTGCCCGTCGCGTCAAAGGATACGGGTCGCGTGCTCGGGATCGGCCAAAGCGCACCCGCATCGGTTTCCTCGGACGTGGAATTCAAGGTGTTCTGGGAGGCGTGGAATTTGCTGAAGGAGAAGTATTACAAACAGCCGATCGACGACAAGACGCTGTTCTACGGCGCGATGGCGGGACTCGCGAACGCGTTCGGCGACCCGTATACGCAATACTTTGAACCTAAAGGCGCGGAGGAATTCCAGGAGGCGCTGTCCGGCAAGTTCTCCGGCATCGGCGCCGAGATCGGCCCCAAGGACGGCCGCATCACCATCGTCGCGCCGCTGCCGGACACGCCCGCCGAACGCGCGGGCCTCCGGGCCGGCGATCTCATCCTCGCGATCGACGCGACGTCCACCGAAGGCATGACCGTGGACCGCGCCGTCTCCCTCATCCGCGGCGAGGAGGGGACGCAGGTGACGCTCAATATCTTCCGTCCCTCCAACGGGGAAGGCGAGGCGTTCGACGTCGTGATCACGCGCGCGGTGATCCGCGTCGCGTCGGTGCGGCTCAAGTGGCCCGCGCCTGGCGTCGCCCACATCGAGGTGATCAATTTCAACGACGATACGCGCCTCCGCTTCGAAGAGGTGGTCGAGGAGGTCATCGCGGCGGATCCGAAGGGCGTCATTCTCGACTTGCGCAACAATCCCGGGGGCTATCTCGACATCGCCGTAAGCATGGCGGGCGAGTGGGTCGGCGACGAAATCGTGCTCAAGGAGCGCCGCCAGGGGAAAATTATCGAGCAACTGCGCGGCATGGGCCGTAAGCGCTTTGCGGGCATCCCGACGGTCGTGCTCGTGAACGGCGGTTCGGCCAGCGCGGCGGAAATCGTCGCAGGCGCGCTGCAAGACCACGAAGCCGCGACCGTGATCGGCGAAACCACCTTCGGCAAGGGATCGGTGCAGGATTATCTCAACCTCAGCGACGGCTCCGCCGTGAAGATTACGATCGCCGAATGGCTGACGCCGGACGAGCGCACGATCAACGAGACCGGCCTCGAGCCCGATCTCATCATCGAACGAACCAACGAAGACTATGAAAACCAACGCGACCCACAACTCGACCGTGCCCTCGGCATCCTCACGGGGACCGTCGAAGCGGACGACCGCGCACGGACGGAGGACTAAGCACGGCCGGCGACCCGGTTCCTACGGGGGCGGGACACGCGTCCAGAACGTAGTGGGCGCGGGAGCCGTCGTGTTCCGCCGCCGCGCGGGCGTGTTCGAGATCTTCTTCGTGAAGAACGCATACGGCTACTGGACTTTTCCGAAAGGGAAGCAGGAGAAGGGGGAATCCCTCGTGGACACCGCCATCCGCGAAACGCGCGAGGAAGCCGGCCTCACGGGCCTCAAGCTCGTCGCGCCCCTGGGCCGCACGCAATTCCGGTTCCGCCAGGGCGGCCAGGTCGTGCAAAAAACGGTGCACTTTTTCCTGTTCGAGGTGCCGCCGACCGCAAAGGAGCACATGACCGGCGTCGAGGGCGGGATGTGGGAGGCGACCTGGGTCAAGGCGCAGGAAGCCTTCGCGACCAGCGGCTATCGCAATCTCGATCGTTTATTGTCGAAAGCGCTGCGCATCATCGCGTATGAACAGCGCAAGGAAAGCGGATTCAAGGATACGCGTGACACGCGCGAATATTCGGAGCCGCGCCCGTTCCAGTCGCGCAAGCCACGCATCGTGCGGTAACGGTTTTTCAACTGGACGGTAGGATGCGAAGTAGCTACCATAATCCCTATGCTCGCTTCTCGTCCTTTGTCGTCCGTTTTTCTCGTCGGTTGCGCGGCGTTCCTGCTCGCGCATGCCGCGCCTGCTTCCGCGCAGGAGCCGCCGCTCATCCTCAAGATGGCGGACGGCCGGTATTACCATCCGCCGTCCGGCATCATCGCGGCGGATGAATCCTCGTTGTTGAAAAAATTGGGTATTGCTGCGCCGGATCCGGTCGCGGAAAAGCTGAACGTCAGCGCGCCCGGCATTCCGGTGGAGAAACCCCTTCTCCTGAAAATGGCGGACGGGCGCTGGTACCATCCGGGTTCCGGCAGGATCGCCTCGGACGAAGCGTCCTTGCTGGCCGCCATCGGCTGGACGGGAGAGGTGCGCGTCGTCGGCGCGCGGCGGCATGCGGCGCCGATCCTGAACGCGGTGTATCGCGCACAGGAAGAGTTGCGTGCCCGCCTGAAGGCGCAAGGCAAGGACGGGCGCTATCCCATGGCCGCGGTCGGGCAGGATGCGCCGCGCAACGTCACGATCGCGGTGTGGAACCAGAAGACGGACGAAATCAAATACGTCGAAGGCGTGAAGAACGGCCGCGATTTGGAAATCGAGGGAGGCGCGCCCGTGAACATTTCCGTGCGGCTGACGAATTGGATCAACAGCGATTATGCCACCGATGATCCGAACCATCTTGTCGTGGCCGTGCGCTATCCTATTTTTCATGAAGTCAAAGAGGGCGCGAAGGTCGTGCGATACGACGTCGAGGAAGCCGTGTATACGCCGTATAACAAGACGCTGCACCAGGCCGATGTGATCTTGGAAGGGGAGCGCGTGCTGGATGAGACGATCGAGCAGGCGGCACAAGAGCTTCGGAATCGTGGCGTGGGATCGCGCGCGTTGTCCGGAAAAAACGTCACGGACACCGTGTCGCACGATCTCATCAAAGCGCTGGTCGTGATCGAGCACGTGGGGTCGGGCGAGCTGCGCGCGAATCCCGGCGCGGCGGCCGGCAAGGTCTTCGCGACGATCGGTTTGAACCCCGGCCAGGCGTACAATTACGCGGGTTCGAGTGCGGGCGCGCTCGGCCTCGCGCAATTCATTCCCTCCACGTATAACCGCCTCGCCAAGCGCACGGAGCTCGGCCTCGTTCCCGAGTTCCAGGCCGGTATGCGCGATCACAAGAACGCGATGAAGGCCTCGTACGCCTATCTCGACGCGGTGCTCGGCGAATTGCCGGCCGCCGCCAAGCAGCTACCTGCGGATGACGCGAAGCTGCTCGAATATCTCGCGGCCGCGTATAATGGCGGATCATCAAAGGTGAAAACCGCGATCCAGATTTGGGATGACCAGATCTCCGGCGCGATCAAGCCGCATGAAATCCTGACGCGGTCGCGGCTCTTTCCGGAAACGATCGATTACGTCAAAAAGCTGCGCCTGGTGCTGCCCGTCATCCTTGGGGACAAGGCGCCCGTGCCGCCGACACCCGCGAGTTCGACGTAACCACCTCATCCGCTCACTTCGTGAGCACCCTCTCCTTCGTAAGGAGAGGGTTTTGTCATCCAAGATCTCGCGAGTCGTTTTTGAGAGGACGAAATTCGTCCTCTCTTCTATACTATGTCCCATATGAAAAAACTTCTTCCCATCGTTGCCCTTGTCGCGTTGCTCGGCCAAGGCTGCCCCACGCCTCCGAAACCCCCCGCTATTCCTCCGCAGGGTGGTCCGCGGACCGCGCCGCCGCCCGCGGCCAAAATGGGCTTCGGGAAACTCCCGGCGCTGCAGGCCTCCGGCGCGCTGGGCACGCCCGAAGCGATGAGCGGCGACGCGCGCTCCGCGCTTTCGCCCGTCGCGCCGCAACCCGCGACGATGCCCGCCTCTGGCGTGGCGGATATCGCGGCGGAAGGGAGTGCCGGATCCGGCGGCGGAGCCACGGGCATTCGTATCGCGCCGGTGCCTCCGGAAAACGGTGAGAAACAGGTCAACGTGTTTTACACCGTGGATGCGACGCTGCCGGAGTGGGGAAGCGAGGAGCAGGTGCTGCGCGTCCGCCGTCCCGATCTTGATCCGAGCCTGATTCGCAATGTCGGCGTTCCGGCCGGATTGCCGTCGGTGCTCGCCGGGCAAGTCGTGTCCGTACAAAGTCTCAACATGTCCTGGATGGATGGCGAGTCATTCACATGGAGTTTTGATCCGGCGTACGGTCATCTCAACTGGTGGAAGCAACAGGATGTTGCGGGGCTGCGCGTGCCGGAAAACGATCAACCCATCACGGTGGATAAGGCGCGTGCCATTGCCGCCGCCGACGCGTTCCTGAACGCCCACGGCCTCGGGTCGATCCGCGAACAGGGCGGTATGGTCGAGGATCAGCCGTGGATGACGGCAACGGACGCGATGATGCCGTGCCTTTTCAAGGAAGAGGCGATGGCGCGGGATGCGGAGGCGAATGCGGCATCCGCCGGCGAGGCAACTTCGTTGATCTATCCGTCGCCATGTGGCTGGTATCCGCAGGAAGTGACGGTGTTCTACGGGTCGAACCTGGAAGGCCGCCCGGTCGTGGATGCCGGCGGCTGGCCATTCCGTCTTTCGAGCGTCCAGGTCAGCTTGAGCGACTATTCCGTGCGCGGCGGCAACGTACAGATGATGCAAGGCCTCGATCGCTCCGCGTATCCGCTCATCAGCCGCGAGGAGGCGGTGAAGCGTCTCGAAGCCGGCGGACGTAATCCCGTGTACGGCTGGGGAACGGAAGACGTGAACGTGACGATCGACACGGCGGAACTTGTCTGGATGCGCTTTGACAGCTGGAAGGACAGCAAGCAAGAGACGTATTATCTCCCGGCTTTGGCCGCGCGCGGCACCGTGGATCACAAGATCGAAGGACAGGAACCAGAGCCGTATCACACGGTCGTGCCGCTCGTCTCGGATGACGCTTTCGATCTCGGCGATGGCGGCGTTCCGGTACCGCTCCCGATGCCCGCCGAGCCGCTCATGATGGACGCGCCGGCGGCGGCTCCTGCGACGGAGCCGAAGCGGTAATCATCGCATTCGAGCAAATCATCCCGAGCGAACAACGTGAGCCGAGGGATCTCTTCGAAGGGATTCCTCGGCTCTTTGCTTTGCTCATCGCTCGGAATGATGGGGTGTTCGCGGACCCTTGACCATTCCACTTGGACGATCATCCCACCGCCCTTTATCCTGTCCGCAACGTATGAAGCCGATGACGAATGCCAAAGCGCGGCAACTTTCTTCTGTGCCGACGACGCATCGCGAGTCCACGCTCCGCGCAATAGGCCAAAAAGCGCATGACGTGACGGCTCGCATCGAGTTTTTGTCCGTCGAAGGCAAGCGTATGGCCGATCTCGTCAAAAACGCTCCGGGCGATGCGTCCTCACGCCTCGACTGGCTGCACAAGCAACTCACGCAGATCTAATCTGGATATGAAAGGCATCGAATACAAAAGCGTGAAGCCCTCATTCGGCAAAGAGCAGGAACCGACCCCAAAAACCACCCCCGAACTCGAATTGATCGAGCGCGATTTCGCAAAAGCGGAACGGAATGTCGAGATCTGGGGCGACTCATTGCGCCTGCTCATGGAAGATTTGGCGGAAATCGAGGCAAAGGAAGGTCCGTTGGATCCCGAAGACCCGCGCCTCACCGCCATCAAGATCGCGGCCATGCGTGCCGACGAGGCAAAGACGATGCTCCGTGATCTCAAGGAAGAGCGGCATGAGGCTGCGAGTCGTGCCGGCATGAACTAGCATGACGCCGGAGCGCAGGAAAAAGATCGAAAAGGTATTGGAGAAGCGTCAGCCGACGCTGCATGTCATCCTCGAGAACGTGGATGATCCGCACAATGTCGGCGCCGTGCTGCGTTCCTGCGATGCGTTCGGAGTCGTAGACGTTCACCTGCTGTACTACAGCATAGAGCGCAGAGCGCAGAGCGCAAAGCCAAGCAGGATGCCGCGGATGCGCGAGATCCGTTCCAAGTCTGCCGCGTCCGCCGCCAAGTGGTTGCGTTTCACAAAGTGGGAGAAGCCGAAAGATCTCATTGCGTTTCTGAAAAAGAAAAAGATCAAACTCGCCGTCACGCATCTCTCTGCAACATCCAAAGACCCGGTCGAGGTCGATCTTGCGCAACCGATCGCTCTTGCGTTTGGCAATGAGCATGACGGAATCTCGAAAGAATTGCTCAAGGCCGCGGATTTCAATTTGCGTTTACCCATGGTCGGATTCGTCGAGAGCTTCAACGTTTCCGTCGCCGCGGCGTTATTGCTTTATGAGGCGTATCGGCAAAGAGAGGGGAGGGGGATGTATGAAACAAGCCAATTGAAGAAGGGGGAGATGAAGAAGATTATGAAGAGCTGGACAGCGTAGCGGTTGTCATTCCGACCGAAGCAAAGCGGAGCGGAGGAATCCCTTCTCAGCCGGAGGCTGATGCGCCTTTGGCGCAGAAGAGATCCCTCGGCTTCGCTCGGGATGACAGACTTGGTGTAGAATTCATACATATGAAATTTTCAAAGAATACCGCCCTGGGGATCGGGATCCTCGGGGTTTTGGTCGTGGTCGCGTTGGCATGGGCGCTGTGGCCAAAAGATCGCTCGATACTCGGCGACGGCATCACGGGCCATCTCTATTCCGTGGACGGAGCGTCTATCGGCGGGGCGGTCGTGTCGGTGCCGTTTTTACGCGAAAGCGAAGAGGATCGATACATGAACGTATTGATCGATCTGAACGAAGACGGCGCGTTTGACGTGGCGGATGAGTGGGTGAGCCGCAATCGCAAAGCTCGGACGGCCAAGGATTATCGCAATAACGTCATGTTCGAGTGGGCGTCGGAGTCGGACGCGGCAAACGTCCGCGTCGTGCTTACATCCGAGGCACTGGCGGAAGGCTGGGATGGGAATGTGCCGGAAGGCGCGGAATCAAAAGAGAAAAACGTGACGTTGGCGGCGTATGAGATCGGCGAGGTGTACGGCTTTGAT
>CAYPUF010000032.1:4166-9500 GCA_964413995.1 uncultured Gammaproteobacteria bacterium | reverse complement strand
TCCCCGTCGAACTGCTCGGCCCGCTTGGTTGGATCTTGTTCGCCCTTCCCCTGCTTCTGATCTGGAGCTTCCTTTGGAAAGGTCTCGCGCTGTGGCATTCCGCCCGCCGCGGACAGCCGTGGTGGTTCGTGATCCTGCTCTTCGTGAACACGCTCGGCATCCTGGAGATCATTTATCTCTTTGCCGTGGCCAAAGTGAAGGCGGACAAGCTGTTTGGGAAGTAGGTTTTGGTGTAAAGAAGGTACATGCAGGAACATTTTTTGGGAAAGATCGCCGTCAAGGCGATTCTCGTAAAGGATGGCAAGGTGTTGATTACACGAGATTCAAGGGATGCGGATCTTTGGGAAATTCCGGGCGGACGTTTGGATAGCGGGAGTGAGTCCGCAGAAGCTTGTTTGAAACGCGAAGTCGCCGAAGAGCTAGGCGTGGATGCTGTCATTGGCAGACTGGTTCATACGCAACAATTCAAGCATCTGAAAGATGGCACCCCGCATTTTCATTTAGTGTACGAAGTATCGCTAGCCGATCCTGACTGCGAGTTCAGCCCCGATCCCGTTGAGATCTCGGAAATGCGGTGGATCAGTAAGGATGAACTTTCGAGTTATAAGCTCTTTCAGAATTGTCAGGATGCGCTAAAGGCGTATTGGCGGCTATGAAAAAACGGAACATTCGTTCCGTGGTCAGCGCCGTGACAAGTAGTCACGACCGGGGATGTTCTCCTCGAATGTCACGCGTTGCGTGAGAGCGTCGAGCAACGCGCCGGTGAGTAAGACTTCCGTATTCGGAACAAGCGTCGGCACGCCGACCGCCACCGCTTGCCACTCGTCGAGTTCTAGCAGTGACGGTGGTTCCTGCTCGGGCGGCAGGAAGGCACGTCGGGTGCAGCCCCTGCGCTCGATGGCCTTCCACGCATACCCACGGGAAAACAGGTCCTCCATCAACCCCTCCTCCCCTCTTTTGGAGAGATCTTTGCGGTTTGACGGGAGCGACGTGCGTTCGAAGAGATAGAGGAACGCCTCTGAACGAAAGCACATCTTGGCGTCGTCAAATCCCGAACCGCCGATGGCGATGGAGCCGATCGCGTCGGTTCCGCGCGGCGCATGATATCGGAGATGTCGCTTGCGCAGCTTCTCTCGATCCGTGATGGCGATCCAGACAGCCATCCATGCCGCCATGGGTCGCGTGAGGTAGATCCCGAAGATGTTCTCGAAGGCGAAACGCGATTGTGCCGCCGTTGCATAGAGATGGCTGACGCGGACGTTTTTCCCGTTCGCATACGCCGAATTCATTCGAAGCAGCTCTTGGAGCTCTGATTCTGACGTGATCGTCAGGTTTTTCATGGAACGAACCTCCTTTGCGACCTTGCCTTAAACAAAAACCGCCTGCAAGCGGGTGTGATGATGAATCATCCCCCGCTCGCCATCGTAAAGAGCCTCACCTCTTTTGCGCCGTTCTTCCGCAACAACTTCGCGCATTCCTCTGCCGTAGCACCGCTCGTGACCACGTCGTCGATTAACAGTACGTGCTCCGGAACATCGCCAACGATCTCGAATGACCCCATCACATTCCCCCGCCTTGCCGCGTGGTCCTCGAGATCGGCATTCGAAAGGGATTGTTTCGTTCGTCGGAGTACGTTTCGAATCTCCGCATTCGGTATAACCTCGTCGCGGATCAACTCTGCGAGTCTCGAAACATGATCGAATCCTCTCTCCAGAATGCGTTCTTCCGATGAAGGGACGGGAATGATCACGGTCGCGCCGATCTGACCGTGGGCAGCTTTATAACGTCGCAGAAGCTCGATAAACGCCGGTTCGAGACACATCGCGCTTTGATACTTGAATCCCGTGATCATTCTGCGTAGGACGGGGTTCGCATACGAGCCGAGACTTGTGACTTGATCGAGATGCGGAAGCTCGCGTCGGATGTTCTCGACGTGGACCGAATCGAGACAATCCGGACAAACCCAAAACGCACGCGATCTGCAGGCGATGCACGCGGGCGGGTAGACGAGATCAAGGATTGAGCGGAGCAAGCGAGACATCCGAAGGGATCCAGGCGCCGTTGATCCTCACGAAGCTGACGCGCAGCTCGACAAGCGCCGTCGTGCGGCCGGTTTGCGCGTCGTCGGTGATCTGTTGCGCCTCCACGACGACGGACGAGCCCGTCCGGTCGCCGAGCGGGAGGCTCGCGCGCTCGATCGTCGCGGAAAGGGCGCGGATACTCTGCGACCAGGACGCGCCGAACGCCGGATGGTCGCGCAAGAGCTGTTCGCGTCTGTCTTCCAGTTTTGCCCGCAGGTCCGCGGTCACGAGCGGATACAGCTCGCGCAGGCTCTCAAACCCGTCCGCACTCCCGTAGGTCCCCTGTCGCGCCGCGAAATCCATCGCTTGGCGTTTCAGCGCCTCCTGCGCCTGGCGTTCGCGTTCCTCCGGGCTGGCCGGATCCGCCGGCACGTCGCTTGGCGCGGGCGGCGTCGGGACGGCCTTCGCCGGGTCAAACGGCGTCTCGACGCGCGGCGGAAGCGCCGGCGGCTGCTGGGCGGGTTGGCGTACAAAGGGCAGCGCCGGCCGCAGGATGAACCACAACACGAGGAGAATCGCGATGCCGCCGGCAAGGGCGAGTAGAATGAAGAGAAAGCGTTTGTTCATAGGGGTAGTGTACCGTTTACAGATGACAGTTAACAGAATGCGGCCCGTGCACTGTCAACGGTGAACGGTTATCTCTTAACTTGCCGTCGGCGCTCCGCCGCCTTGGGCGGCTTCAAACTCCTTTTTTTGCTGCTCGATCTTGAGCAGCTGCTCCGGATTCGTCGTGACGATCTGGTCTTCCGTGTATGACGCGACGACCTGGATCGCGGCGTGTTTCGCGCCCGCGAAGAAAATTCCCTCTCCCACGCCGGACTCGAGCAGCAGGTATTTCTCCGACTGCGTGAGCAGGAACGTGCGCGCCACAAGGTCGATCGACGCCGGCGATTGTTTGAGGAGGAGCTGCATCGAGCTGTTCGTCACGATGGCCTGCCCGTACGGCGAGGTCAAAAAGTCGTTCACGTCCTGCGTGATGGTCGTGATGCCGAGGAAATATTTGCGGCAACGCTTCACGAGCGCGAAGATGAATTTGGCCGAATCCTCGTGCTGCATGAGCCACCAGGCCTCGTCGATCACGAGGATGCGCTTCTTGCGCTCTGAACGCACGACGTTCCAGATGTAATTGATGATGGTATAGATCGCCATCGGCCGCAGCTCGTCTTCTAGGTCGCGTACGGAGAAGACGACGAGTTGGTTGTTCATCTGCACGGTCGTTGGCGAATTGAGCAGGCCCGCGAATGTTCCTTCCGTGTACTTGCGCAACTTCACGATCAGATCCGTCGTGCCTTCCATGCCTTCGAGAATATCCTGGAAGTCCTGGAGAATCGGCGGTTCGATCGTGTTCAGGTCCACGCCCGGCACGATGTCTTTCTTCGCATAGGTTTCCAGGAGCGCGCGATCTAGCATGGAGTCCTCCGCGGTCGTAATCTTGCCGAGCATGATGCGCAGCAGGCCCTTGATCGTGATCACGGCGCTGCGGATGATGTCCTCGACGGAAAACGCCTCGCCGGTCGGTCGCGGCAGGTCGAACGGATTGATTTTCGACCGCGACGCGAGCGAGATATTGATGTACGTTCCGCCCACCGCGTCGGACAACGCCTTGTATTCCATTTCCGGGTCGATGACGATGACCTCCACGCCGAGCATCATCGACCGGATGATTTCGAGCTTCACCGCATACGATTTTCCCGCGCCCGATGTCGCGAAGATGATCGCGTTCGCGTTCTGGAGCGAGAACCGGTCGAAGATGATGAGCGAGTTGTTGTGGCGGTTCACGCCGTACAGGATCCCGTTGTCGCTCGTGAGTTCCGCCGAGGTGAACGGGAAAGACGACGCGATCGGCGACGTACTCATGTTGAACGTGATCTGCAATTCGTCGTTCCCGATCGGCAGCGTCGAGTTAAACCCTTGCTCGGCCTGGAAATACGCGCGCCGCGTGTAGATCAGCATCGACGCGAACGTGCTCTCCACCTGGCTCGTGAGCCGCTCGAGCTCGTCCTTGTCGGTCGAGTAAAACGTGCAATAAAACGCGAATTGGAAAAAGTGTTCGATGCCCTGCGTCAGGTCGTCGCGCAGTTGCTCGATGTCGCGCAGCGCCGTCTCCGCAATCGGGTCGCGCGGCTTGCCGGACTCGGCATCCGACGAAATCTGCGCCTCCAGCACGCCCACCTTCTTTTTCAGCTGTTTCAGGATGATGTCCGCCTTGATCGGGTAGAAATACATCGCGATATCAAGCTGCGCCGACAGGTTGATGATGGGCGAGGCCCAGCCGACCGTAACATAACGCGGATACGTGACGACGAAGAGCGTGCGGCAGAACACGTCGCCGAGACGCACGAATGACGGCTCGATGTTCATCGCCGCCGGCGCGATCAGGTCCTTGATCGACGCGACGCCGCGCCGGTAAATCCGTTCTTCTTCAAGCGCGACACGCTGCTCCTCCTGTTGGCGTTTCAGCTCTTCCTTGGACGGCCCTTTCTTCAGCTTCACACCGTCCTTGGCGATCTGTTCGGCATCAATGGCCTGCTTTTGCGTCGGTTGGAAAGCCATAGGATTATCCTTCAATCTGTAATCTGTCCAAATCCGTCATGCGCTGCGTTTCGAACAGCTGCGGGTTATAGACGGTATAGAAGAGCTCGATCAGGCTTTGTGTGTCGAGCTGCACGGCGTTGAGCGACATCGAGGAAAGGCCGCCGATGATCTGGTTCACGCGCAACCCCATTTCGAACTTCATCTTCTGGAACTTGTCCTCGGAAATTTTGCCCGCGATCGTGGGCGACAAGACGTCGCCGAGGCGCTGGAAAAATCCGCGTTGCGTACTCCCTCCCCCGCTCTTGTCCAGCGGATTATACGGGACCACCACGTAAAACCGCTTCTGCATGATGTCGCCAAGCTTGATGAGCTGGTTGATAAATTCCCGGTAGTCGCGGATCTGGCGTTTCAGCAGGTCGTTCGTCAACAGCTTTTCGTTTTCGTCGATTTGCCGCATGTAATTGTCGATGTTCATGCGCCGCGACTGGATGGATACCTGGATCGGGAATTCAAGCGCGTTCAGGAATTGCATGTAGGCCTGGACGATCGCGTTTTGTTCGTCGATGGATTTGAGGGCGAAGTTGATGCTGGACACGAGCAGCACCGACCGGATCGTTCCGTCGCGCAAGATCACAAGATCGTCGCGGATCTCCGCGATGTCGAGGAATTTCTGCGAGGGAACGCCGGGCTTGGCTCCGGCCAGCTTTTTGCTTTGCAT
>CAYPUF010000032.1:0-4066 GCA_964413995.1 uncultured Gammaproteobacteria bacterium | reverse complement strand
TCCTCTTCCGGATTATACACCCCGCCCGTGTTTACGGTGAGGGCAAGGTCGCGCAGTCGTGTGGACTCCGGCCGGGTTTTTTTGACCGAAACCGGCTTCGGCGCTTCCGGCGGTTTGGCGATGAGCGCCTTCAATTGCGCATTGTCCAGATCCTTGTTCCAGACCCGCTTGTGCGGCCGCGTCTGTGTCTGGAGGAAATTGACGAAAAACAGGTGAAAAGGCTGACCGTTGATTTTGAGAAATGCGAATGTCCCGGCGAAGGCCGAGATGATCACGGTGGCGAAGATAAAATACGGCAGCGTGAGCAGGCGATAGGCGATAAAGATGAAGAGGGTCGCTCCAAGACAGATCAAGAATTGCCGGACCGTGATCGGGCCAAGAATCTTGTCTTCGTTATCAATAAATTGCGGGACGACGAATTTCTCGGGCATGGATCGAGTATACCATGCGCAGAGCATAGAGCGTAACGCGTAACGTCTGACTTTATGCCCTATGCCCTGCGCTCTACGCGTTCTGCTTAAAACTGTATTCTCCCATTCAGCGCGATAATCGATCCCAATTCCTCCGCGCTGGGAAGCCTCGGGTTTGTCTTCCGTTTTTCCTCCACGAGTTGCGCGACGGGTTTGCCGGATCCGAAGCTTTCGGCGACGAGCTTGAGATATTGCTGTTGGAGCGGGCTTTGGCGCCACGCTTCCACGCCCTCGGTCCAGCGATCGAAGGATTCCCGCTTGAGCGTTTCGAGTTTTTCCATCACGCGCTCCGCCGCCTGTTGCGGATCGCGTGATAAACGCCGGTACGCCTCGATGTCCATGCTCCGCAGCTCGTCCGCCAGTCCCGTCAGCCTTGCTCCCGGTCCCGTGATCCCGTCCAGGCTCGCCGGCCGTCCCGTCGCCGGCGGAAGCGGCTGCTTGCTCCCTTCGACGATAAGATGCCTCAAGGCCTCCTCGCCCTTGGCCGGCGCCACTTTTTCGCGATACCACGCGGCGTGCTCCTCGCTTTCACGCTTCCGGCGTTCTTCGATCTTCTTTTTCTGCTCCTCCTGGATGCGCTGGATTTTTGCCTTCGCCTCTTCTTCCACCGACGCGCGCTTCTCCTGATAGACGTTTTCAATGACCTGCGTGATCCGGTCCGCTTCCGCCGGTTCGAACCCCATGCCGCCGACTTTTTCCTCGCGTTGCAGCACGGTGAGGATTTGTTCGCGGTTGCGCACGTCGCGCAACCGCGACGAGATCAGGTTACGCAGGCGCGTCATGAGATGCTCTTCCAGCGTCTCCTTCAGGTTGATGTTCCGGATACATTCGTTGATGGCCTGTTCCAGGACCGGATCGAATTTCCGCGTGCGGGTTTCTCCGATCATCCCCTCGGTTTTTTTATCCCCCGTCTTTGCGGCGCTCGAGGCGATCTGCGCCTGCTCGGCCTCGGCTTCACGCTGGAAATTCTGCAGCCATTCCGCGAATGCCGTTTCCGACATCACCTCGGTCGTCGCGAAGAAATCCTTCATGCGTGCGACAAACGCGTCCGCCTGCGGTTTGGCGAAGCCGAGTCCGCCCTCGACCTGCTTGCGCTGCAGGATTTCGAGCACCTGTTCCTCCGTGCGGACCCCTTTGATGTACGAGACCAGCACATCGCGCAAGCGGTTCACGGTCTCCTCGCCGAGCAGGCTGATATTCGCCGCGCTCGCAATGCGCCGCGCGGCGACGCCATAGGACACGGGCCGCAGCGAGATTCGCTGCACGGCCTGCAGCTCGCTCGCCGGCACGCCCAGGTCCATGAGGCGCGTTTCCACATCCCAGACAACGAGATCCGCTAGCGGCAGCACGACCCATTGCAGGACGGCGCGTTCCACGTCCTCGGGTTTCCGGTCGCCGGCGAGCTTGCGGATGCGGTTCGTGAACTCGCCACGCGACGTTTTCAGGAACAGCAGATCCCACACGACGTCCATGACGCGATCCCACGCGTCGTTGTCATAGGCGAGTTTGTCTTGCGCTTTCGCTTCCCGCTCCCCCGCCTCGTTGCTCAATAAATACCCCTGGACCGAGCCGGGCTGTGCGTCAAAGAACTGCAGCCATTGGTCTCGTCGCATACGGAATTACGTCAGCTCTTCCGGCTCAACCGTCTTGCGATACGCGTTCGCGACGCCGCGATTTTCCGGCTTCTGAAGTTCGGCACGGATATCCGCGAGCGCTTTGAGCGCCTTCTGCTCCTCGGTGCTCGCCGTTCGTCCGGTGCGCTTGATGTCCGCCTCGATTTTGACGAGCGTGTCCATGAATTTCTTGAAACTCTTGTCGCGTCCGGTATCCGTGTATCCTGCCTTTTTCGTGTTGACGATGATCTTGGCGATCTTAGCGTCCGCCATCGACGCGGCAAAGGCGGCCTGTTGCTGCGAGGTCATGTCCGAAACCTTCGAAGCGAGCGTCTCGAACTTTTTCAAGCCCGCATCGATCTGGTCTTTTGTTCGATGACCCGCCGCACCCGCGACGGCGCTCGCATCCCATGTATCCGCGTCAACCCGATCCACGTCCGCTTCTGCAAAGCTCGTGTATACCGTCCAGGCCGGTTGCGTCTGGAATACTTTTTCCGCATCCACCTGATCGATCATGCGCTGGATATTGTCGACGTCGCGAGGATCGGCCTCGAACGCGGCCGCGGCCTGCTTCGCGCTTTCCGTCATGACGGGCGCGAGCTGCGCTTGGGAGAAATCCGCCAGGGTCGCTTCTCCATACACGCGGCCGACCGCTGCCTTGCCCACGCCGAATGGAATGGCCGAAATCGCACGTTCGATCTCCCGCGCGACCGCCTCCCCCTTGCTTGCGTCTTTGACCGGCATTTTAAACAGGCGCGCCTTCCCCTTCTCGTTCTTACCGATCATCATGCTCTTGAGCTCTCCGACTCCCACAGCCTGGCCCGCCGCCTGCTGCCCGTTAATGTACTTCTCGGTCATTTCCAGATTATCAAGCAACCCTTTGTCCGTGATCTTATCTTTCAACGCGTCCATCTTTGCACGATCGATCCCCGTGACATTCCCGTTTTGATCGATCGACATGGCCTTGCTTTCCACCATGAGCGCCGCAAGCGTGGCGACGTCTCCCTTGGCCTGTGCTGACATGCCGTTGAGCGCCGTCTTGTCTGCAAGCAGCTCTTTCGCGATATCTTGCTTGTTCTTCGCCAGATGCGGATTCTTCTTGTACTGCTCTTCGATGGCGCGTACCTGGTCATCATCACCCGCCCGCTTCGCCGCATGATAGGCCTTGTCGAGGAAGTAGGATTGGCGAGCGGCTACGTCTCGATCCGCGTATTGCTGCGCGCGATTTTCGATTTCGCGCTGCGACTCCCCGAGTTTTGCCTGTAACGCGGCCCCCGTGAATCCCTGCGCTTGCAACTCTTTGGTTTTTTGCGTGGTCATCTGATCGCGATACGTCTGGATCAGCTCATCCTTGATGGCCTGCGCGTTCTTGGGCGCGGCGCGCTCCATCATCTGCTGCGCATACGCCATCCGTTCGCCTTTTGTAGCCAACGCGCCAGCGGGCGTGGCCGCGGCCATGATCGCGCGCTGCGCGGGCGTCATGTGCTCCAGGCCCTCCTGCAGCTCTCTCGCCCTCGCGAGCTCCTCGCGGCGGCGCTTGGTCATCGCCTCGGTGAGCGGCTTACGCAGCGCCGTGCGTAGGATCGGGATCTGGCCCACCGTCGCGGCCGCGGCCGTGGCGGCCCGTCCCGTGATGTCGAGACGGCGGTCCGCGGCGCGGTACGCCCCGCGACCGGCGTAGTATGCGCCGAGGTACGGCGCGGTCGCGGCGAGTTTGCCGAGCGCCTTGGAGGCGGACGCCGTCTTCTTCGCGAATGAGCCGAGCGTCTCGCTGATGGCTTGCGCGGAGCTCACGGCCGCGTCGAGGCCCATGAGCATGAGCGTGATACCCACGATGAACGAGGCGATGTCCTGGCTGTTACCGATCGTCGTGAGGAACGTCACGGCCGGATTGTTGATCTTGAAATTCAATGCCGGGGCCAGACCGCCGCTTCCGACCGAGGATTGCGTCACGGCAAACGTCAACCAGAGGAAAAAGGCCAT
>CAYPUF010000031.1:0-9949 GCA_964413995.1 uncultured Gammaproteobacteria bacterium | reverse complement strand
GACGGAGGTCCGCAGCCGGATGTTCGCGGCGCGGAGGTTCTCCACGAGCTCGAGCGGCAGGCCGCCGGACGGGACGGATTGCATGTTCACGGACGTGAGCATCATCCGGACGCCCGGATCGGAGACGATCGCGACGGCGCGGATGCCGCCCCGCGTCTTGAGGTTGATGAGGAGCTCGACGAGGGGCTCGACGACGTCGCGGTCGAGCTTCATGAGGCGGCTCGCGTCGAGCAGCCAGCACGCGGGCCGGCCGTCGAGCTCGGTCATGATGCGGTGACGGGTACCCTCGAAGTACGAGGGATCGGCGGCCCCCGACGCCGTCGTGACGATCACGCCGTCTTCGCGGCGTCTCGTCTCGACGGTGCACGGTTCGCTGATCCCGGTCGTCCGGGGCACGGTCTGCATCTCCGTCGAGGACTTTCGATCGGATCGATCGGCCATGAGAACCTCCTTTTGTGTTCGGAATCAATACGCAATCATGTCAGAGAACTGTTGCGTGTGTACGGGAGAAAACCGCTTTTGTCAAGCCGCGATGAGGCGTTTCAGCGGCGCATAGCTCATCCGGTGGATCGGTGAAGGGCCAAGCTTCTTGAGCGCTTCCTGATGGCGTTTGGTTCCGTATCCCTTATGCTCGGCGAAGCCATATCCGGGAAATTCCGCGTCGAGCCGTTCAAGGTCCGCGTCGCGTGAAGTTTTTGCAAGGATGGACGCGGCCGCGATGGACTTGGCGTATTTGTCGCCTTGCACGACGCGGTGGCAGGGGATCGTGAGGTTCGGAATCATGAATCCGTCGCAGAGGACGGCTTGCGGTTGCGTCGCAAGCGTCTCGATCGCGCGCTTCATTGCAAGAAAAGCGGCTTGTCTGATGTTCAGCGCATCTACTTCTTGCGCGGATGCCGTGCCGATCGACCACGCCGTGGCTTTTATTTTGATTTGTTCGACGAGTTTCAACCGCTGCGTTTGGTTCAGCGTTTTCGAGTCCCGGATCATGCCGATGCGCGAATTAAGCGGCAGGATCACGGCGGCGGCGTAGACGGGGCCCGCCCAGCATCCGCATCCCGCCTCGTCCACGCCCGCGAGAAGCGTAAAACCCTGCGCGATCAGATCGCGTTCGTGTTTGAACGAAGGGTAAACCACCATCGGTTGACAGCCTCGCATTTTTTGGTATCTTCATCAAACGCTAAGGAGGTGTCCTTTGGATCAACAGATCGAGTACCGATGGCTCGCGCGCGCGGATATCAACACCTGCGTGGCAGAGGATATCATCTCTGTCATGTATGCGCTGACGGGACGCGTGTCACATCTGCGGTCGAGTACCATCGCGGAAATCGTGTCTCGTGACGATGCTCACGTGATCGGCGCCATGGTCAACTTCCCGGAGGCAGGCGGCGAGCGTCTCATCGGCATCGCAATGCTCGTCGAGATGCGGACGTTCTCCGGCCATGCGGGCAGGATCGAGGACGTCGTCGTCTTGCCGCTCTTCCGCGGCTGCGGAATCGGGAAGGGCCTCATGGCGAAGCTCATCGAGCGCGCGAAGGAGCGGGAGCTGCATCACGTCGAGCTGACGAGCCGGCCGGAACGCGTGGAAGCGAACACGTTCTATCAGAGGCTCGGCTTCACCCGCCGCGACACGAACGTATACCGCCTCGTACGCGGTGGCATGACGGACGGCTTCCCGACGTCGGAGATCACGAAGCCGGACGTTCTGAAGCTGCGGACCGCGTCACCGACCGGGGCGCGCCCGCCCGGTACCCTGCTCGACCTCGAGCGCGTCGAGAACGCGATGTTCCCCGACATCCCGGACGGAACGTCCGGCTCCTGACTGATCCGCCTAAGGCGGATTTTTTGCAGCGACTAGCTACGAGCTACTCGCTGCGCTAGACTTTCCCAATATGAGACTTCTCGGCCTGGATTACGGTTCCGCCCGCATTGGCGTGGCGCTCGGAGATGATGTGACGAAAGTGGCGACGCCATGGAAGGTCATCGCCAACGAGGACCTGGAGGACGTGTTGTTACGATTGCACGAACTGGCGGCGCGCGAGGGCGCGGAACGCATCGTCGTCGGCATCCCGCGGCCGTTGGCCGATCAGGCGCGGGAGACGGCGCAGGCCAAGGAGATTCGGCAATTCATCCAGCGGTTGAAACTGGACGGATTCGACGTCGTGGAACAAAACGAAACGCTATCTTCGAAAGTCGCCGCCGATCAGGTAAAGGAGATGGACGGCAGGGGAAAGCGTGACGATCTTGCCGCCGCCGCCATTTTGCAGGCTTACCTTGATGCCTTATCTTCGTGATGTCGCGTATATCCTGAAATCCGAACCGTATCGTGAACACGATGCGTGGGTGACGCTGTACGGACGCGAGCACGGCAAGCTTGAGGCGGTGGCGCGGGGGGTGCGTTCGTGGAACGCGAAGCAACGAGGGCATCTCGAGCCGCTCACAAAGGCAGATGTGATGATCGCGATCGGGGCGTCGTTCGACAAGCTCGCCGTCGCGCATGCCGATGGCGCGCAGACGGACCTGCGCTCCGGACTCGGCGCCGTGACCATGTTCGGCGCGTTTTGCGATCTCGTGGACCGGCTGACGCGGCCGGGCGTCGCGGATCCGGATATTTTTCACCTGCTCGACGAGCTGGCCGCGGCCTGGCGCGGCGCGATCCGCGAACCGAGTCCGGAGCGCGCGCGATTCTTGTACGCCGCGGCGTCCATGCGCCTGCTCTCCTCGCTCGGATACGACCCCGCCTTTGACGGTGCGGCGTGTTCGGACGGCGCGTCGAGGCTGTTGCGTGCCTTGCGCGGCGCGCCGCTCGGATTCGCGCTTTCGGTCACGGCGTCCGTCGGCGTGCTGTGCGAATCCTGTGTGACGATCGAACGTGCGCTCGAGCGGACGCCCCTGGCCGAGAGACCGCATGGCCCCGCCACGATCGCCGCGTTTTTGACGTAGGGCAGACCGCGTGGAACGCTGTCGCGCGTACCTTATCGCTTGAACACGCAACACCCAGAGGTGTGATAGATGTTGAGATCTCCGAGTTCCAGGAAGGGTCTCTATCCCGCGTTCGTCGAGCGCCGTGCCCCGCAACTACGGGTCATCGAGGGCGGACTCGCGTCGAGAAAGGAGCCTGAAGCATTCGACATCGGTTCCCTCGTGTACTGCCTGGTCGTCCTGGCGCGTCTCGAAGAGCGTCGGCGTCCGGACGTGCCGCCGCCCAACCCGTTCGTCGATGAGGAGACCACGGATGTGCAGCTCCGGGCCCCGCGCGAGACCGAGGAGACGCCGTTCGTTGACACGAACGCGTTGACGCGGCAGGCGTTGCGCCGGATCGGAGCGCCGGGTACGGAACGAGGTCCCTACGCGTCGCTCAAGGTACTCCACCAGTTCGTCCGGCGCGTGCTGGGTCGAACGGGGCTTGAGGCGTTCCTGACCGAAGCCTCGGAGGATGTCATCGGCCGACTGCGCGCGCAACGCCGACGGCCGAAAACCTTCCACCAGGTGTACGCGCTCGAGCTCGCCGGCCTCGTGGCCCGCGTCCGGACCTTTGTCGCCCATGCCGGCGACACGGGCCAGAAGACGCGTCGTGGCTACGCGATCCTGCGTGCAACGGTGGATGGCCGTTCGTACTTCATCACGTTCAATGCCAAGGATGCGGTGATCGTGGGCATCTACACGGAGGCCCAGTTCACGCGCAAGCGTGCCTTCCGCCGCAGCCGCGAATGCTCGCATCGCCTGGCCCGGGGTTATCGCAAGAACCCCGTCTTCCGCTCCTGACTCTGGGAGCTTTTTTCTTGCATTTTTCGCACCATTTCCATATCCTCATCCATCTATGGACGTCTTCATCAAAGACTTTGCGGACCATGTCGGCGAAACGGTGACGATCAAAGGGTGGGCGCAGAACGTGCGTTCGAGCGGCTCGATCGCGTTTTTGCAGATGCGCGACGGATCCGGGTTCGCCCAGGCGGTCGTGGCGAAAAACGGCGTCGACGGATCGAGCTGGCAGGCGGCAACCGACGCGACGATCGAATCCTCGCTGGTCGTGACCGGAACCGTATCGAGACATCCGAAACAGGAAGGGGTGTTCGAATTGCAGGCGACGGCGGTCGTGCTGGTCCAGAAGGCGGAGGAATATCCGATCGGCAAGAAGGAGCATGGGCCGGATTTCCTGCTCGATCAGCGGCATTTGTGGCTGCGCGCGCCGGCGCAATGGGCGATCCAGAAGATCCGCGACGAAGTCATCCACGCGACGTACGACTGGATGCGCGACCACGGATTCGTAAAGATCGACTCGCCGATCTTTACGCCGAATGCGTGCGAAGGGACGACCGAGCTGTTTGAAATAGATTATTTCGGCGAGCGCAAGGCGTATCTGTCGCAATCCGGCCAGCTGTACCTTGAGGCCGCGATCGCGTCGGTCGGGCGCTGCTTCGACTTCGGCCCGGTGTTCCGCGCCGAAAAGTCGAAGACGCGGCGGCACCTGATCGAATTCTGGATGATGGATGCGGAAGCGGCGTTCGTCGAACACGAAGAGAACCTCAAGATCCAGGAATCGCTCATCTCGTTCATCGTGCGACGCGTGCTCGAGAACCGGCAGGCGGAATTGAACATCCTGGAACGCGACCAGGAACCGCTCAAAAAAGTGCAAGCACCGTTCATCCGCCTGACGCATGCCGAGGCGATCAAGGAGCTGCGCGAAATGGGTTCCGACATCGGCGACATGGACGATTTGGGCGCGGATGACGAGACGATGCTGACCAAGAAGTACGACAAACCGATCTTCGTCGAAAAATATCCGGCGGCCGTGAAGGCGTTTTACATGAAGCGCGATCCGTCCGATCCGACGCGGGTGCTGAACGCCGACCTGCTCGCGCCGGAAGGGTACGGAGAGATCATCGGCGGGTCACAGCGCGAGGACGATCATGACGAGCTGTTGAAGCGCATTCGCGAACACCATTTGCCGGAAGAGGCGTTCAAGTGGTATCTCGATTTGCGCAAATACGGTTCGGTGCCGCATTCGGGATTCGGATTCGGTCTGGAGCGCATCGTGACGTGGATATGCGGCATCCACCACGTCCGCGAAACGATTCCGTTCCCGCGATTGTTGAACCGGTTGGAACCATAGAAAAGTTATACAGATGACCGTTGACAGTTGACAGTGAACAGATCGCCGTTCTGTTATCTGTTATCTGTTCACTGTAAACTACCCACATGTCCCGAAGGCGCAGGCGCGGCCGCCGTTCGACGAATTGGTCCGGCGCCATCGTGGCCACCGTGCTGGTGGCGGGCGTTGCCTATACCGTCAGCCAGCCCGCACCTGCGGTTGAATCCGCGCCCGCCCAAGACGCGGCGGCCGAGGCGACGACGACCCGCATTCTCGTGGGCGCGCGTCTCCCGGCCGCGGATCGCGACGGGCTGTACGCCGTCGACGTGAACGGCGGCGAGGCGGCGCCCGTGGAAGTCGCGAGCGGTTGGCGCGTCGAGGCCTTGCGCGAGCCGCTTCCGCTGCGGCTGGTCCCGGACGAGAACCGCGGCGTGACGCTGGCCGACGGGGCCGAATGGAACGTGGTGTTGCGCGCGCCGACGGGAGAAGCGTATGCCGAGCCGCGCCTGCTCGGGATGTTCGACGAGCGGCACGCCGCGGTCGTCGCGCGTACCGACCGCATCCGGGTGCTGAACGTGTCGCGCGCGGGCCAGGTCACGCCGGTGGCGGACGTGCCGGAACACGCGAACGTGATCGGGTTTTCCGGCGGCGCGGTCTGGGTTTCCACGTTCACGCCGGGCGAGGGAATCGAATCCGAACCGTCCGGCCCTTCTTCACTCTATAAAATTACGGCGGATGGGAACATGGAGTTGGCAAGTGGAAGCAAAGAATCGGTCTTCGTCGGTGTCCTGGCAGAGCACGATCGCCTGGCGGTCTGGATGGCGAACGGCTTTTTTACAGCCGCTGTGCCCGGCGCGTCCGGATTTAGCGGTCCGGGCACGCCCCTGCTTTGGATGGAGGATCGGCTCCTCGTTGCGGACGGCGCGAAGCTGTCTTTTTATGAACCAACCACCGAAGGGTATGGTTCCCGCGAGCTGCGAACGCACCTCGCCGGAGATCCGGCTGCCGCAAAAATGACGGAATAGTGTGTTATCATGATGTGCGTATGACCAAAACCGCGTTGAAGGTCTGGATCGGGATCGGAGCCGTGTCGGCGCTCGCGTTGTTCGTGCTGCCACCGGTCCTGGCGCGCATGGCCTCGGAGGATCTCAAGCGCTACCGGGAGTGCATCGACGGTACGAGAAGCGACTGTCACCGCTCGATCGTTTGGAACCTCGCGGATGCGGTTGTGTTGCTGCAGATCCAGACCGGTGGCTCGCTTGCCGGCACGCCGTACGAAGGACTTGAACAGACAACACCTTCCGGCGCGACCCGCACATCAGAAAAATCGCCGTTCATCGAAAAAGTGGAGCCGAAGGGCATGTCGAATGCCAACGGGACGTACTACACGCAAGCGGGAACGGCCGTGACATTCCGGGCGACCATGACGGGGATGATCACGAGCGCGGACTTGTACGTCGTCCGGGTTGTGGACGGGGAAATCAGGCGACCGGAAAAAGTCGCGCCGTTTGAACGGAAGGGCGGGGACGTGTGGGAAGCGGCGTACACGATGCCGCCCGGATTTGAGGGAAGCGTCGAAGTGCGGGCCTACGGTCTCGACCCGAAGGACTTGGCGGTACTCGCGCTGCCGGTTGCGGCCCGTTAGCGTTTTTGGTGAGATAGCTGCCTATGCAACGGACGATGATCCGCGACACGGTCGCGCAGGTTGGGAAGGAGGTGCGTCTCCAGGGGTGGATTCACGTCCGCCGGGATATGGGAAAACTCGCGTTTTTGGATGTGCGCGACCGTTCGGGCATCGCGCAGGTGGTGCTTGTGCCGGCCGAGTTAAGTGATCGCGGCAAGGAGGCGATGAAGGAGTTGCGTCCTGAGTATTGCGTGACCGTGACAGGAATCGTCCAACGGCGCGGCGAGAAGCAGGTGAATCCGAATGTGCCCACGGGCACGGTCGAAATCCTCGCGAAAGACATCGAACTACTGAATCCCGCCAAGACGCCGCCGTTCGAGCTGGAAGACACGGCCGGCATCAACGAAGAGCTACGGTTGAAATACCGTTACCTCGACCTGCGTTCGGCGCGGATGCGGCGCAATCTTGAATTACGCGACAAGGTCATCACGTTTTTCCGTTCCTATCTGCATGAACGCGATTTTCTGGAAGTCGAGACGCCGAACCTCACCAAAGGGACGCCGGAAGGGTCCCGCGAATATCTCGTTCCCTCACGGCTGCATCCGGGTAAATTCTACGTGCTGCCGCAATCGCCGCAACAATTCAAGCAGTTGCTCATGGTGGGCGGGATAGAGCGATACTTCCAGATCGCGCGATGCTTCCGCGACGAGGACCAACGCGGCGACCGCCAGCCGGAATTCACGCAGCTCGACCTGGAGCTGTCGTTCGTCGGGCGCGAAGACGTGTTGTCGCTGGTAGAGGATATGATGATCGCGCTCGTGAAGGCCGTAACGCCGGGCAAGCATGTCTCACAGGTGCCGTTTCCGCGCCTCTCATATGCCGAGGCGATGGAAAGGTACGGTTCCGACAAGCCGGACCTGCGCAAGGACAAAAACGATCCGGACGAGCTCGCGTTCTGCTGGATCGTCGATTTTCCGATGTTCGAGAAAAGCGACGAGGGTGGAATCCAGGCCGTGCACCATCCGTTCACGTCGCCCCTGCCGGAAGACCGCGAGACGCTCGACCGCGACCCGCTCAAGACGCGTGCGAACGCGTACGACCTCGTCCTGAACGGGTATGAGATTTTCGGCGGATCCGTCCGCATCCACCAGCGCGAGCTGCAGAACCGCGTCTTCGAGCTGCTTGGTCTGGATGCGGACACGATCGAAGAGCGGTTCGGTCATATGCTGGAGGCGTTCGAATACGGCGCGCCGCCGCATGGCGGGATCGCGTCGGGGCTGGACCGCATCGTGATGATTCTCGCGAACGAGCCTAACATCCGCGAGGTGATCCCGTTCCCGAAGACCGGAGATGCGCGTGATCTCCTGATGGGCGCGCCGGGCGGGATCGAGGAAGCGCGGCTGAAGGAAGCGCATATCAAAATACGATGAACGATGATCCATGAACGAGGAACATTTGTCGCTCATCGCTCATGGTTCATTGATCCCACTTATGTCTTATTCCGTTCGCATCGAGCAATTCGAGGGGCCGCTGGACCTCCTCCTTCAGCTCGTCGAATCGGAAAAACTCGAAATTACGAACGTATCGTTGCTGCAGGTGACGGAGCCCTTCGTAGAACACGTGCGCGAGAACCAGGGGAAGATACCGCCCGAGGAACTCGCAGATTTTCTCGTGATCGCGGCCAAGCTCGTCTATCTGAAGTCCAAGGCCATCCTGCCGACGTTGACGGATCCGGAGCTGGAAGAGGGGCCGGACCTCGAGACGCAGCTGCGCCTGTACAAGGCCTTCGCCGAGGCCGCGTCGAAGATCGCGGCGCTCGCGAGCGCGGGCCGTTCATCCTACGCGCGAACGTACCGGGCCCTCAAGCCCACGGAGCCGACGTTCACGCCTCCCGAGGGCGTCACCCCGGCGATGTTGCGCGATCTCTATCGCCAGGCTGTCCGACGACTTGAACCGCTGATCGCTTTGCCCAAGGCCTCGGTGGAGCGCACGATCACGATCGAGGAGAAAATCGAGGCGTTGCGCGCGCGCGTCTCCAAGCTCATGCATTCGTCATTCCACCGGTTCCTCTCGGAATCACGCGACAAGCATGAAATGATCGTGTCGTTTCTGGCCCTGCTTGAGCTGATCAAGCAACGCCTGCTCCATGTGGAACAGGAAGACCATTTCGCCGACATCAAACTTCGCATGACCCATCCCGTATGAACCTCGACGCCCTCATCGAAGCGCTGCTGTTTGCCACGGCGCAACCCATGTCCGTCCGCAAAATGGCGGACGCGGTTTCCTGCACGCCCCAGGAGGCGGACGACGCGCTCGCCGTCCTGCAGGAACGTCTTGAGTCGTCCGGCTCCGGCACGAGGCTCGTGCGAAGCGGCCAGACGGTCGAACTCGTTACGCATCCGGACGCGGCGGGCGTGGTCCGTGCCGCGCTCAAGCAGGAGCTGCACGGTGAGCTCACAAAACCTTCGCTCGAGACGCTTTCCATCCTCGCGTATCGCGGGCCCATGACGCGCCCGGAGCTCGAGCAGATCCGCGGCGTCCAGTCATCACTCATCTTGCGCAATCTCCTGTTGCGCGGATTGGTCGAACAGAAGGAGGATGTGCGTCTCGGCCAGCCGACGTACGGCGTCACGGTCGCGTTTTTCAAGCATATCGGGCTTTCCGGAGCGGAAGACCTGCCGGATTATGCAGAATTACGGGGTCATTCGGCTGTCGAACAGGCATTGCAGGAACTGCAAGAACCGAAGAACGAAATTCGCTTGTCTTAGACTCGCATTTCCCGTAAACTCCGGCCATGGATTCAAACGCCTTGCTTGCGATTTTAAGCGCGTTTACGCTCAAAACGGTCCAGGAGCCCACGCTGCGGTCATACGCGTGGAATCCGCTGCCGGTGTCGAGACCGGCGCCGTTGAACGTGCCGGTGAAACGCAAACAGACCTCGCTCGGCATTGATATCTCCGCGTCGGCCGCCATCGTTATGGACGCGGAAACCGGCGCGGTTCTCTTCGAAAAAAACGCGGACGAGGTGCGTCCGGTCGCGAGCCTCACCAAGCTGGTGGCCGCGATGACGTATCTTGATACGAAGCCGGATCTGGCCGCGAGTGTTGAGATCCGGCCCGCGGACGGCCCGAGCGTCGGGCGGACGATCTTGCCCGCGAACGAACGGTTCACGGCCGAAGACGTGTTCAAGGGCATGCTGGTCGGTTCGATCAACGAGTCCGCAAAGGCGCTCG
>CAYPUF010000030.1:0-10233 GCA_964413995.1 uncultured Gammaproteobacteria bacterium | reverse complement strand
TTCGCACGGGATTTCACCCGCGATGATTTTTTTGAAGAGGTCAGTGTTTTGCATATGATCGCATCATGGCGACGGCAAACGAAACGATCAAGACCGTCGCGGCCAAGGCGAGCAACGTCGCGGACATGCCGGCGTCTCCGAGCGCGATCCATGTCGCGGCGATGAGGGCGAGCGCGATCGGCATGGCGACGAGAGCCCGCGCGACCGGACTCCGGCCGTCCCCGGACGGCACCGCCAGGACGATGCCGTGCAACGCGAGCGTGCCGATCACCAGGGCGTGCAGGTTGAAAAACGGCAGGACCGAACCGGGCGCGAGCAGCTCCGCCAGCAACATCAGCACGACCAAGACCGTGCCCGCGTACGCGGTTTGGCGAAGGAGATAAAGAATCCAAGGAGTCATAGGTTATCTGCGCTTTCACAGCCGTTTCCATGCCGCGGAAAGTTCTCGACGAACCGCGCGCCACCACTCGCTCCAGCTCAAGGGCGGACGCCGGTATGTCATCTCGACGCGCCGGATGTCGAACGCGCCGCTTCTCGTCGCGACGCCGGGCAATCCGAGCGCGAGGCGCAACGGCTCCTGCGAAGCGGGGAGCGTCCAGGACGCGCGCACGCGCCACCAGCCGTTTTCGACCGGCTCCGGCGCGACAAACGGCGTCAGGATCGCGACCACGCCCTCCGCGACCGGGTCGGCGTCGGCCGTGAGGCGGCGCGGCGAGGGATAAAAGAGGCTCGCGGCTTCGGGGGCGAAATATCCGTCGCCCACGAGGCGGACGCTCCCCCGCTCGAGCCGTAGCTCGACGGGTTGGGCGCGCTCGCCGGCAGCTCGATCAAGGGCATGCGGCGTATGCGTACGCCGAAGGTCGACGTTCTTGGAACCGAGACGCACGGTTTGCAGGCCCTCTTTGTGGAAGGTCTCCGCGACGAGATGGTGCGAGTTGGTGACCCATGCCGTGCGATACGCATCGGCGCGCTCGTACCCCACCGTATCGCCGACATAGAGACGCGGACCGATCACCCACCGCCGCGCGGGCGTCGAAACGGTGCGGATGAAAAAATCGTCGTCCGCAAGGAACGAGAGGCGGTACACGCCGGGTCCGAGGTCCGGGATATCGATCGTTTTTTCAAAGGCCTTGCTCGGCCGGTTGTCCGCGACGCCGCTGACGGATACCGCCTCCGTCCACAAGGTTTCCTCGCCGCGCGTCAGACGAAACGCCGCGCGATTCTTGGGATCGCGCGCGCGGTTGACGTCCTGCAAGACAAAGCGGAACCGGATGTGCCCGTCCGTGCCGGGAACGACATGAAAATCGTGCGCGCCGCGCAGGCTCACGTCGTACGAGCGCCACTCCCCGGGCTCATCCGACCAGGAAGGGATGTCGAGCTCGGATTGCCAGACCATGAGCCGCGCATATTCCTGCGTCAGGATCGCATCGTCGGACAGGTCGGCGCGGACATATCCTTCTCGGCCGTTCATGCGGACGCGGCGCCAGCCGGAGGCGAGCGTCTCCGACCACAGCGGCCGCATCTCGAAGGAAAACGCCGCCTCGTCGCGCAGGAGGCCGAGTTCGGCCAGCGGCTGGCGCAGCGGCTTCACCTCCATCGCGACCTCGAGGACGTCGTACGCTCCGGGAAGCCGCGCGCTCGAATAGACGGGCTCGCCGATCACGCGCTGGCCGGTCCATCCGTCCGGCTGGCGCCCGGGAGATGTCACGCGTTCGCCGGGCTGGAACGGGTTGAGCCAGGGACTTGACCCGTCGAACGCGAACGAGAAACGCGCGATGCCGTCGATCGGAAATCGTAACGACACGACCCATCCGAGAAGCCCGGCTGCAAGGCTCCACGGAAGGAGGATGGCGAGCACCCTCGACCAAACAGGCAACTTCATCGTCGCGACGGTTTCAGCAGATAGAGTTTTTCCCGGCCGGAAACGAACAGCTCGACCGGCTCGAAACCCGCCTTGCGCCAGGCATCTGCCTGGGATTGCGACAGCGGCCGGGCAAAGAGGCCGATGTGAAGCTCGGGTCGCGCCTTGGCGAGGCGGGCGACCTCGTCGGCCGGCGGCGGCGGAGAGACGGCGCGGTGATTCGGGAAGAAATTCTTATCCGACCGTTCGGACAGCACCACATCCATGGGGCCGAAATGTTCCGCCGCCCGGCTGCGGAGCTCACGATAGCGGATGAGCTCGCGGCGGGTCGTGAGCATGCCCTCGTCGTCACGGGCAAGGGCCGTATACGTTCCGGACACCGAAAGTCCGACGGCCAAGACCAACCCGACCGCGACGCCAAAACGTTTGGCCTCGAGCCGGCCATAGAGAAACGCGAACGCCAGGCCAAGGACCGGGCCGATGGGAAGCAGGTAACGCACGAAGGAGTTTGCGACCGTTACCGCGCCTAGCTGAACATGATCGGTATACAATCCGTGGCCGTAATATCCGACAAGCGCGGCGACGGTCCACATGGCAAGCAGCGGGACCGCATGCCGCTCAACGAAACGCTTCGTCTCGCCACGCCGACGCATCCACGTGTCATGCCCGGCGATCACGCCCGCGCCCGCGAGCAGCACGCTCCACGGAAAGAGGAGGTTCAAAAGATAGGCGCGGACATTCCAGAGCACGTGGCGCGGATGGAACCCGAACGGGAATACGAGCGAACGCGTATCGTCGCCAGGCACGCTCGCGGGCGCGGGCGTGAACGCGGAGACGGGCGGCGGGTTATCACGAAGCATATAGCCGTTCTTCCAGAACGCGCCGTAACTTGCCTGGGCGTGAAACGCGAGAATCGCCAATGGAACCAAGGCTCCGGCGCATGCCCACGCCAGGCGTTTGCGATCCGGACGCAGCGATCGCGCCGCCCAAACGAGCCACGGCGCAAGCCAGATCGCCTCGGTGGGCCGCGACGCGAACGCGAGCGCGCACAGGAATCCCGCGAGGCCGTACCACCACGGCGAGTCGCCGGAACGAAGACGCGTCACAAGGAAGATCGACCAAAGCGCGAAGCCCACGACCGCGGCTTGCGGAAAGAGTCCGCGATTGCCGAATACGATCATGGCCGGAAACGAGAACGCGACGAGCGTGCCCAGCGTCGCGGCGGTGAATCCGAACGGCCGCAGCAACCCGAACAGCGGGAACGCGGCGGACAGGAGGAATAGCGTGGCAAGGAACGGAAGAACCCCTTGGCCAAGGAATGTACTGAACACGGAAAGTATCCATGGCCAGCCGGTAAATCCGACCGGGACGATCGTCTCGCCACGCGACACCCAGCTGCGCGGATGCAGCCATGGGAATTCGTCCGCGAGCGGCTCTTCCACCGAAAGACGGCCATACCACGCGAGCTGGCGGGCCGTCACCGCGTTCGCCGTTTCATCCGGCGACGCATACATCCCCTCCTGCGCCGACGGCAGCAATAAATAGAGCGGCAAGAGGGCCAGAATGAGACCGCCGACGGCCAGATGTTCGCGCTTGATCGCTGGATGCATAGCCGGATCGAACATGGTAACCTTACCTTATGCGACGTTTTTCATCTATCGCCGCCCGGTTTACGCTCGGCGTCCTCCTTTTCCAGCCCGTTCTCACGGCGCTCCCGGTTTCGGCCCAATCATCGCGCCTGATCAGCGAACTCGTTCCCGCGCAGGACCTCGCGAACGGCTTCAACCCGGATCTCATCCTTCACGACGCGGATATCTTCAATGCGGACGGGATGACGCTACCGCAATTGCGCGCCTTCCTCGCCTCCCGGGGAGCGCTCGGACGCCTCGCGGTGACGGACATCGACGGCATCGAAACATCTCCCGCCGACGTCATCTGGCGCGTGGCCCATTCGTACAAAATCAATCCCAAATACCTGCTCGTCCTTTTGCAGAAGGAACAAAGCCTCGTCGAAGACCCGAATCCGTCCCAGCGGCAGCTCGATTGGGCGATGGGTTTCGGCGTCTGCGATAGCTGCTCCAAGGACGATCCGGCCATCCAGGCGTTCAAGGGATTTGCCAACCAGGTCGAATACGCGGCCAAGCAGCATCGAGAACGCTATCTCATCCAGCTGCTTTCGACGGGCGTCACGATTTCCGGCCATGCGCCGGGCCGCACGGTGCTGATCGATGGCGTGGAGGTCACGCCGCAAAACAACGCGACTGCGATGCTCTACACGTACACGCCGCATATCCACGGCAACCTGAACGCCTGGCGCATCTGGCGGCGCTGGTTCTCGTTGAATTTTCCGGAAGGTAGTCTCGTCTTCGCCAAGGAAACCGAAACGTACTATCTCATCCGCCACGGGCAGAAGCGGCCGTTTACAAGCCGTCTCGCGGCCGCGAGCATGCTCGACATCACCAAGGCCATCACGGCCGAGCAAGGACAGCTTGCCGCGTATCCGGACGGCATCCCGCTTTCCTATCCCAATTATTCCATTGTCGAGACGCCGGAAGGCAAACGATACCTGATCGTCGGCGAAAGCAAGCGCTTCATCGTGGACGACGCCGCGTTCCGCAAACTCGGATTCAGCCTCGACGATGTCGTGGAAGGCACCGAGGAAGAACTCCTCTCCTACGCAAACGGGCGCGACATCACCGCGACGTCGGAATACCCGACCGGCATTCTCGCGCGCGACCCCAAGGGAACGATTTGGTTCGTCCAGGACGGCGAACGGCGCAAAATCCTTCATCCCGCCTTCCTGAACCTCTATTTCAAGGGCAAAAGAGCCAAAGACATGACGACCGCACACATCGACGCGCTCACGCATGCGGGCGTGTTCATGCTGCGCGACGGCGAGCTCGTGAAGACGCCGGATGAACCGGCGGTGTATGTCATCGAAAACGGCTTGAAACGGCCGATCACGAGCGGCGAGGCGTTCGAGCAACTTGGCTGGCAATGGCACAACATCGTGACGCTGCCCGCGTCTCTGCTCGACTCGTATGAATCGGGATTGCCGGTGGAAGTCCAGATACCGCCGCCCTTGCTCGACGAATCAATCGTCACCCTCACCTCCTCGCCAGCTTCTAGCTTCTAGCTTCTCCCCCCCCCCTATGATCGTCTCCGCCGCCATCGTCCCGCATACGCCGCTGCTCGCCGAAACTGTCGGCAAGGAGCATCGCGAAAAGCTGGCACAAACCGTACAGGCGATGACCGAGCTTGCGCAGGCGCTGTATCTTGCAAAACCGGATACGCTCGTGATGATTTCGCCGCATGCGCCCTTGTATCCGGACGCGTTCAGCGGAAACGTCGCCCCCATGTTTAAGGCGGGACTGAAGGAGTTTGGAGATCATGGAACCGTGATCCCGATGAAGGCGAATTTTCTCCTGCTCGACCATATCCACCGCCACATGCGGGACCATGGTATTCCGTTCACCATGTCAAGCTCGGAAGAGCTGGACTACGGCTTCACGATCCCGCTCCTCTTTCTCACGAAGACCCTTCCCAACGTGAAGCTCGTGCCGCTGGCGGTGTCCATGCTCGACGCGCAAACGCATTACGCCTACGGTCGTGAGCTGAAAAACGTCATCCACGCCGAAAACCACCGTGTCGCCGTCATCGCCTCGGCGGATCTCTCCCATCATAGCAACGCCCACAGTCCGGACGGATATCTGCCCGAAGGCGAGGCCTTTGACAAGTTCATCCGCGAAAAAGCGGCGGCACTGGACGGACCGGGGCTCCTGGCCGCGGATCCGGTCATGCTCGAAAAGGCCGGGCAATCGGGATACAAGCCGATTGTCGTCCTGGCCGGATGTCTCGAAGGAATGAACGTCCAGGCGAAGGAACTTTCGTATGAGGCGCCGTTCGGCGTCGGCCTGATGACGCTCCGTTACGATCTCGCATGACCTACGTCCGCGTCGTTCCGGTGCTCCGCACTCCCGCCGGCATCGATGCATTCGACTACGCGGTGCCGGACGGTTCGGCGTACGAGGTCGGCGATCTTGTTTGGGTACCGTTTCGGCGAAGGAAAACGCCGGCGCTCGTGATCGACACGCTGAAAATCTCTCCCCACGCAGACAAGGCGCAAGACGTCATCGGTCCCTATGCGGGCATCCGATTGCCTGAAGCGTCCGTGGGACTTTTGCATTGGCTGAGCGAATGGACGTTTGCTTCCAAATCCACGATCGCCCTCGCTTGGTTGCGCGCGCTCCCCAAGCGTCCTGCGGATATCGGCGCGATCCGCCGGCGCAAGACAGAAGGACGCATGGACGCGACCTGGACGGCGGATGCGGATCGGCAGCTGATCGCGGCGGCCAACAGCGCCGGCGGACGCGTTCTCGTGCTCACACCCTGGCTCGCATCGGCCAAGCGGCTGGCGAAGGAAATCCCGGGCAGCTCGCTGTTACTCGCCGGACAAGCCGATGGCCTGTTTTTTGAACGATGGACGAACTGGGCCTCGCAGCCGTCGGGCGTACTGGTCACCACGCGCGTGGGAAGCTGGCTTTCGCCGGTCGCCGAAACGGTCCTGCTGCATCTTCCGGAACAGGACGACCACAAGCAGGACGAACTCTCGCCCCGGTACGACGCGCGGCGCCTCGCGGCCTGGTGCGCCCAGCATGCGGGGACGCGCGTCCGGGCGTTCGGCGTGACCCCTCCGCTTTCCTCGGAAGACGCCGCGCCGGATATCGGTCTCCCGCTCCGCGTCGCGATCCGGCATCCCAAAGGACATTCAGCCATCCCCCATCTCCAAGCCGACGTGTTGAACACGATCCGTGATCACGAAGGCCCGCGCGTCATCGTGCATCCCGTGCGCGGCGTCGCGGCGCGATTCACATGCCGCGACTGCGGATGGCAAGCCGCCTGCGAGCGCTGCGGATTCCCCGTTTCGCAGGATCTGGACCGCGCCGCGTGCCGGCGTTGCAGCTGGACGGGATCGCCGCCGCTTTCCTGCGCGTCCTGCGGCGGCCTTGATCTCGGTAAAACGATTCCGGGTATCGAGAGGCTCAAGCGCGCCTGGCGGACGCATGAGGACGCCGCCGCGGAGTGGCGTACGCTCGCCGTGGACGAATACGAGACGCCGCTCCCGCAAGGCGCGCTTGTCGTCGTGACGGACGCCGCGTTCTTGAGCGGCGCGGTCGAGGACATCCGCCGGGACGAACGCCTCGTCGTCGCCGTGCGCCATCTCGCGGCGCGCGTCGCCGCGGCCGGCGGATCGCTTGTCCTGCAGGCCGCGGAACACGAAGCTCCGTTGCTCGAGACCTGCGTCCGCGCGGACGGACATGCGGCCTATCGCGAACGCGAACGCGCGATCCGCGCGGCATTCGGGTATCCGCCGGCCGTGCGCCTCGTGAAAATCCTGGTCGACGGCGCGCCGGCCGACGCCGAACGCTGGATGTCCGCCGCCCGTCGTCCCGTCTCGGAGATCGGCGGCGTGCTGCGCGGCCCCTTCCCCGTCGCCTATCGACCCAAGAGCCGGAAACCCCGATACGCAATCCACGCCGTCTTTCCGAAGGGCACGGACCAAAAACGTCTATTCACGACCTTCCGACCCTTGGGAAAAGATGTCATCATCGACCTTGACCCGATCGCCTTTTTCCGCTAGGATGAGCCGTCAACATGAAAACGCTCGAATTCCTGCCGACCTCCGCCCCCTCGTTGCGCGAACGCTCGCGCGAGCTTGAGGTATCCGAAATCACGACGCCGGAGTTCCAGGCGTTTTTGGACGCCCTCATCGCCAAGATGCAGGAGGCGCACGGCGTCGGCCTCGCCTCGCCGCAAGTGGGACGCAATGTTCGCGCGGTCGCCGTCCAGCCGTATGCCAAAGACAAGCCGGAGATCCTCATCAATCCGGAAATCGTGAAGACATCCGAGACGCTCCTGGAGAGCGAGGAAGGCTGTTTCAGCGTTCCCGGCGTATTCGGTCTCGTGAAGCGGCACAAGAAGATTTCCGTGCGCGCGCTCAATCGCCACGGGCGCCGCATCGAATTCGAAGCGAAAAACTTTCCTGCCTTCGTCGTGCAACATGAAATCGACCACCTCGACGGCATCCTCTTTATCGACAAGGCCGAGAGAACGGTCGAACTGGATGAGAACGGAAACCAGAAAAAGAATCGTGTCCGATGATCCCCGTCGTCTTTTACGGCACGTCGCCCTTCGCGGTCCCCTCGCTCGAGGCGCTGGCCCGCGACGGGCGTTTTTCGATCCTGGCCGTCGTGACGCAGCCGGACCGCCCGGCCGGACGCAAGGGACATCTCGCGAAACCCGCCGTGAAGATCGCGGCCGAACGCTTGCGCCTTCGCATCGAGCAGCCTGGTTCGCTGAAGTCGGATGATGCCTATGAGCTTTTGACATCGGTCGGCGGCGAAGTCGCCGTGGTCGCAAGCTACGGCCAGATCATTCCCCAACGTGTACTCGATTTGTACTCAAAGGGCATGGTCAACGTCCATGCATCCCTGCTTCCCGCATACCGGGGCGCTTCGCCGATCAATGCCGCGATCCGGGACGGCCGCGACCTCACCGGTGTCACGATCATGATCATGGACGCCAAGACGGATCACGGACCGATCCTTGCGCAGGCCGCGGAACCGATCCGGCCGGACGATACGACGGCGACGCTCACGCCGCGACTGGCGGATCTCGGAGCCCGCCTGTTGCTCGGGACGCTCCCCGGCTATCTTGACGGTTCGACCAAGCCCGTCGGACAGGATCACGGACGCGCCACGTTCGTGAAGCTGCTCGCGCGTGAGGATGGACGGCTCGACCCGGGCAAGTCCGCCACCGAGCTTGAACGGCTCGTCCGCGCCATGGATCCCTGGCCGGGTACGTATCTGGAATACGACGGCAAGCGGCTCAAAATCCTGAAAGCCGCGCTCGGACCGAACACGGACCGCCAGCCCGGCTCGCTCTACACGGAGAACGCGGAGCTGCATCTCGCCTGCGCTGGCGGCACCTCGCTGACGCTCCTGACCGTTCAGCCCGAGGGAAAAACGCCGATGGAAGGCGCCGCATTCGCGCGAGGCGCCAGGGTTTGACAGACACGCCATTTTTTGCGAAGGTCTGCGAACCCATGGACTTCGGTCCGGAAAGGCATCGGGTGTACCGTGCACGAAGGCATCACCGCAAACCACGTGAAGGCGTTCCTCCTCAACCTGATGGTCGCCGGGAACTATCCCGGCTCGTTCGCCTGGAACGAGACGATGTTCAAGAGGGCCCTGGTCGACGTCGCGCGCGCATCGCTGCCCTTGCGCCGCTTCGTCTCAAGCCTCCTCATGCAGGGCTCGAGGGCGGACGACGGCAAGCAGATGTTCGAGCACGTGAAGGGCGAGCTCATCACGCTATGGCTCGACGCGGTCAATCCGGACGATCCGGAGAGCAAGGCGCGCATCAGCGACGAAGCGATCCGCCTCGCCCGCGAGCTGCGCTACCTGCTGACCTCCGAGCAGCTCGGCGAGCTCAAGCGCCACGGACCGGACTTCATGCGGGCGCTCTCCGCCGCGTGACGCGTACCTGACCCCAAAAGGGTCTTTTTTTCATCAGCGGTTGATCTCGACCGCTTCCGTGACGGACGTATAGCCTTCTGCGCCGCCGGAGGACTTCACGAGACCCACGTCGCGCACGAGCCAGTTGTCGTTCGTAAAGCTGATCGCGAATCCGCCCGCAACATCCGATTCTACCGTGGCCTCGCTTTGCATTTTGAGCGCCTCAAACGTGCCGGCCGGGACCGTGACGCGTTCGCGGCCGACGATCTTGTTCTTCATCCGCAAGGTTTGCCGGCGTCCGTCCATCAATTCCTTCAATTGCGGGTTGTCCGTGCGCACCACCATACGATACGTCGTTTCCCATTCGGAACCGACGTCCAGATCGGCGGGCAGGAAAACGCCGTCCACGGACTCGGTTTCATACCGGAACCCTTGGCCGCCGAGTAGCGAGGAAAAGTCGGCGTATCCGCGCGCGGACAGCGTTCCGTCCACGCAGGTGAAATCCTGGTTCAGGGTCAGCGACTCGCCGTCCACCGTGAAGACGTACTGTACGCGGTTCATGCCGCCGCTGGGCGGAAGGAACGAAGCCGTATATTGGGAAGTCATGCCGGAACCGGTCATGCGATACGCGATCGAGGAACCGGGACGCATCGGGTAATACGGGTTTTCGCAGCCGCCGCGCGCGGTCGGGGCGCCATCCGTGGCGGCCGGCGGGCGCGCGCAGCCCTGGCCGAGCAGCGCAAGCGTGGAGACGATGGCGAGGAATTTGGACAAGGCGTTCATACGGGAGGGAGCGTAGCATGAGCAATGAGCAATGAGCAATGAACGACAGACATGATCGCTCTTCGTTCATCG
>CAYPUF010000029.1:0-11273 GCA_964413995.1 uncultured Gammaproteobacteria bacterium | reverse complement strand
TCGGATCATTCAAGATCCAAAAGGAAGAAGCGGTGTCGGCGGGCGTGCGGCGCATAAAAGCCGTCGTGACTGGCGTGTAATCAAGAAGGCGACTCGAGGAGTCGCCTTTGGTTCAGTTGAGATCGATGGTGAACGGGAGGTCGTCACGCTTCGATTCCTCTCGGAGGAACTTTATTTGCTCGGTATAACAGTGATCCGTGCCGCTCCAATCGATTTCGATCTTGCGTAGTTGACTGAGCCAGACAAATAGCGCCTGCGCATCCTCGAGCCTCACCCGTTCAACGGATGGCGCATCTCGGTACGTGCTCTGTCCTACGCGTTCTGTTTGTTTGAATCGCACCGTGAATCGCTTCGGAACAGGAGTAAACGGTTGCGCGATTCCGAGTTCCGTTTCAGGTGCGATACGGATCGGATTCATACCACCGGCCTTGTCGCGATAGAGACGATTTCCTTTCACCCAGAAGAGATGAGAGTCCTGCTTTTCCTGGTCGACAGGCTCCGGATCTTGAAGCAGTTTGCCAATGAACGCGAGAACAAGGCCAACGACACAAAAGACCCCGAGGATTGTTGTCATGCTTTCTCCCAGAAGATCCCGACTCGACTCTAACACACTGACAAGCCTTTTTCAAGGTAAAATACGAGACGAAGACGATATTCGTCACAGCAAAGCGTTCGTCATTGACCCCCGTTTTTCGCTTTGTTATCATCATCGCATCACTATTCATCCCATCATGATGACCCACACCCAAGTCTATGGCAGGAAATAACCCGTCTCCAAGCAAGGAATTCTTGGTGTTGAAGGGTACCGTCGAGGAAAATCTGCCAGGGGCGACCTTTCGGGTGAAGCTGGAAAACGGCCAGTCGATTTTGTGTCATCTTTCAGGAAAAATGCGGATGCACCGCATTCGCCTGACCCCCGGTGACGAGGTCCAGGTCGAGATGACCCCTTACGATTTGACAAAGGGCCGGATTACGTTTAGGTTATAGCCCACAAATTCGCTTAACAGCCGTCGGAGTAGGCTCGCGCCGATGATCTCGATTGGCCCCATTTTCCGCTGCTATGAAGGTCCGTTCGTCTGTAAAGGCCATGTGCCGTGATTGCCAGGTGGTCCGTCGCAAGGGCCGCGTTGTCGTAATCTGCAAAAAGAATCCGAAGCATAAGCAGCGCCAGGGATAGTTCGAATAACGAATAGCGAATAACGAATGACGAGTATGGCCCGAATTGCAGGAGTGACACTTCCGAGCAACAAGCGCGTTGAAATCGCTCTGACATATATTTATGGCATCGGTTTGACCACGTCGCAGCGCATCCTCAAGGAATCCGGCATCGATCCGGATGTCCGCATCAAGGACCTGACCGAGGATCAGGCGACGAAGCTGCGCGATATCATCGAAAAGCAGCACAAGGTCGAAGGCGAGCTGCGTCGCGAAGTGCTCGGGAACATCAAGCGCCTGAAGGAGGTCGGCGCGTATCGCGGGGTACGCCATATCAAGGGATTGCCGGTCCGCGGCCAGCGCACCAAGACGAATTCGCGCACCGTCCGCGGCAACGTCCGTAAGACGATGGGTTCGGGCAAGCGCAAGCTTGAGAAGACGTAAGGCATTGATGAACGATGAATCATGAACGATGAACGACAACCGTATGTCTGACGAACTCAAGCAAGCCCCGGTCGCCGAGGCGGAGACCGCCGAAAGCGGCAAAAAGGCGAAGGCCAAGCCGCGCGCCAAGGGCAAGAAAAAGGCCCGCGCCCAGGTGCCGCAGGGACGCGCGTACATCCAGGCGACGTACAATAATACGATCGTGACTTTGACCGATCCGAACGGGAACGTGCTCGCGTGGTCAAGCGCCGGCGTCAACGGGTTCAAGGGCCCGAAAAAGGCCACGCCGTATGCGGCGTCCGTGATCGTGAAGGACGCCTGCGAAAAAGTGGCGGATTACGGATTGAAAGAGGTGAGCGTGTTCATCACCGGCGTCGGTCAGGGCCGCGAGGGCGCGCTGCGCGCCTTGAACGCGAACGGCCTGAACGTGCTGTCCATCAAGGACGTCACGCCGATCCCGCATAACGGTTGCCGCCCGCCGCGTCCGCGCCGCGTATAACGACGTCGAATAACGAATTACGAATTACGAACGAACGGCTGATCGGTCCTATGAAGAAACTCAAAGTCACCGCCAAGCAGAGCCGCCGCGAGGGGATCGTCCTCACGGATGCCAACAAGCACGCCAAGGCGCTCGCGCGCCGGCCGTACGCCCCGGGCGTCCACGGTCCGGATTCGCGTCGCCGCATCACGGACTACGGCAAACAGCTGCGCGAGAAGCAGAAAGCGAAGCGCATGTACGGCTTGAATGAGCGCCAGTTTTCGAACGTCTTCGCCGAAGTGAAGAAAAAGCGCGGCAATACCGCCGAGATGTTGATCCAGGCCCTCGAGTCGCGCCTCGACAACGTCGTGTTCCGCGCGGGGCTTGCCAAGACCCGTCCGGCCGCGCGCCAGGCTGTGTCCCACGCGCACATCGAAGTGAACGGCAAGAAGGTCAACATCCCGTCGTTCCGCGTCCGCCCGGGTGACGTGGTCGCCGTCCGCGAGCACAAGAAGAACAAGGGAAATTGGTCGCAGACGACGGAGGCCGCCGGCAAGAAGGACGTCCCGTCCTGGCTGTCGCTTGATCCGAAGACGTTGTCGGTCAAAGTGACCGGCAAACCGGAAGGCACCGAGTTGCAGCAGCCGTTCGATACCAAGTTGATCGTGGAATTCTACTCCCGCTAATCCGCTCCTTTCTTTCTCCCTCCGTATGGAATCCATCCTTCTCCCCAACAAGATCAAGTTCGCCCGTGGTGAGCGCCCCAACGAGGGCGTCCTCACCGTTGAACCCTGCGCCCAGGGCTATGGCACGACGCTCGGCAACGCGCTGCGTCGCGTCCTTTTGTCATCGCTGCCCGGCGCCGCCGTGACCGCCGTGAAGATCAAGGGGGCCGAGCACGAGTTCTCGACCCTGCCGAACGTCAAGGAAGACGTGCTGGAGATCATTCTCAACCTCAAGAGCCTGCGTCTCAAGCTGTTTTCCGAAGAGCCGATCAAGCTCACGCTGTCCGTGAAGGGCGAAAAGGAAGTCACGGCCAAGGATTTTGCGAAGGACGCCCAGGTCGAGATCGTGAACCCGGAGCTCCATATCGCGACGCTGACGGACGCCTCCGCCTCCTTCGAGATGGAGATTACCGTTGCGCCCGGCCGCGGGTATCATGCGACCGAGGAGCGCGGCAAGGACAAGGCCGAGCTCGGGACGATCGCCATCGACTCGCTGTTTTCGCCGGTGCTGTCCGTCTCGTACAAAGTCGAGGCGACGCGCGTCGGCGACCGCACCGACTTCGACAAGCTCGTCCTGCGTATCGAAACCGACGGGACGGTCGACCCGCTCGACGCCGTCAACCAGGCCGTCGCCATCCTGACGGATTACGTGAACGTCCTCAAGGACTTGACCTACACCGAATAATCGCGTATCACGCAGCACGTAACACGTAGCAAGAAGTTATGAAACATCGTCGCGTCGGAAAAACCCTGGATCGCCGCTCAAGCGCGCGCCGTGCGTTGCTGCGTGGCTTGGCGACCTCGGTGATCCTCTACGAGCACTGCAACACGACCCTGGCCAAGGCCAAGGCCGTGCGTCCGCTCGTGGAGCGCCTCATCACCAAGGGCAAGGTGAAGACCTTGAATTCCCGCCGCCAGTTGAACGCCGTCCTCCTGTCCGAGAACGCCGTCAACAAAATCCTGGAGGAACTCGGTCCGCGCTACGCGAGCCGCCCGGGCGGCTATACGCGTATCATCAAACTCGGTACGCGCCAGGGCGACGGTGCGGAGATCGCGCAGATCCAACTCGTGAAATAACTATGGCCTGGAAGAACACCCGCGGCATGCCCGCGATCAAACGCGAAACCGTCACCATCGACGCGACCGGCAGGGTCGTGGGCCGCTTGGCGACCGAAATCGCGCACAAGCTGGTCGGCAAGGACCAGCCCGGCTACACGCCGCACATCGACACGGGCGCCATCGTAAAAGTGGTGAACGTCGACAAGATCGTGCTCACCGGAAAAAAGGAGGAGCAGAAGGTCCATTTCCGCTCATCCAACCGCCCGAGCGGCATCAAGCGCATTCCGGTGTCCAAACTGATGCGGGAGAATCCGGCGCAGGTCCTGATCCATGCGGTGAAGTATATGCTGCCCAAGAACCGCACCCAGAAAGAGCGCCTGAAGCGCCTCATCATCGCGTAATATTTTATGACCGCTGAAACGAAGAAGAAGGCGCCCGCCAAGAAAGCCGTGCCCAAGAAGACCGCCGCGAAGAAGACCGGGAACGCCGAAGGGAAGCCCGAGGCTGCGACGGAGACGTCAAAGGGCGCGTACCTGTACGCGATCGGCCGCCGCAAGACCGCCATCGCCAAGGTCCGTCTCATCAAGAATGGCAAAGGCATCCTGACGGTCAACGGCCGTCCGATGGAAACGTTCTTCACGACGCACGAATCCCGCTCGATGCTTGTCGCGCCGATCAAGACCGCGGGTCTCGAGGGCGCGGTGGACGTGAGTGCCGAGGTCACGGGAGGCGGCCTCATGGGCCAGGCCGAGGCCGTGCGTCTCGGGATCGCCCGCGCATTGTGCGAGCTGAACCCGACCTATCGCAAAACATTGAAGAAGCTCGGCTACCTCAAGCGCGATCCGCGCGCCAAGGAACGCAAGAAGCCGGGTCTCCGCAAGGCACGCCGCAGTCCGCAATGGTCCAAGCGCTAACCGCATGTCGTCCGAACATCCCCGCCGCATGGCGGGGATGTGTTATCCCTTCTTCTTGATCGCAAGCGAGAGGTATGGGACGAGCGGAATTCGCGTCACGAAATAAAACGTTTTCAAGATTCCTTTCAGCGCGCGTTTCGCTTGACCCGCGCGGCCGGAAGCGTGTCGTGCATATCCTTCATACCACACGTCGACCGGCGTTCTCGGTGCTTCCGGTAACGGCTTCAAGAGTTCAGGCTTGCCTCCGAACGCGCGGATGCGGCGTAAGATTTCACGGCCGGTCGAGCCTCGCAGCCCTTTGCGCAGGAGCGTGTTCCAATCATCGAGCCGGAGCCGCCGCCCTGATCCGTATCGCGCATACCACAGCGCAAGCGGCTTCGGAAGATAATTGATGAGCGGCAATCCTGTCGTATGCGTTTCGATCGGAAACCAGCGATGCGGCGTTTCATCCACAAAGAGAACGCCGCCTTTCTTCAGGCGCTTCCAAAGTTGTTCGCTCAACCTTGCACGTTCGTCAGGCAACAGATGTTCGTATACGGCAGGCAGGAAAATGAAATCGAACGTCCCGAGAGCGGACGGCAGCTCCTCTCCGGAGGGACTTTGGAAAAAACGGATATGATCGTATCCGTACAATGACGCGCGCAACCGCGCGACATCGAGATTGCGTTTTTCCAATTCCACCCCGGCGATCTCCGTGCCGGGGAGATGTCGCGCCAGGATCATCGTCGATGCGCCGGCGCCGCAACCGAAGTCGAGCAGACGCCTGTTCTTGAAGGCGTGCGGATGCACGAATGAAAACAGCGTCGTGACGATATGCTGCTCGATATAATTCGGATCTTGGTCGCGGAGGATCTCGTCGCACAGATACGCCGCGCCCTTCGCCTTGATGATCACCTTGATGAGCGGCAGGGGATACGATGTCCGGCATTCGGCGGTCCGGATGAAGGTGTCCGGTCGCTTCGGAGCCACGCGGATGGATCGCGAACCGTCCGGCTCGCCCATGATGGAAATCGTGCCCTGGGGATGATCGATCGTGGGCATAGCTCCGCCAAGTATAGCAGTTACCGGGCGTTTTGTTTTTTCGGCACGACCCGTATACTTGGCGGAGCTATGCCATGGCTCAGCGCGGTAGGGGAGGTGGTCCGCCGCCGGGGGTATCTTGCGCTCCTCGGGGCGTTTTCCGCATCCGGGATCGTGTTCGCGACCACCGCCATCCAGTGGCCGAATCTCGCCAGTGTCTTTACGACGCATGTCCTGCCCTGGAATGCCAAGCTGCGGCTCGCCGGACTCCTGCTCCTGCATCCCGGTGCGCGCGCGGACGGCTGGACGCTTGGCATGGTGTATACGCTCGTGCTGCTTCTCGCGCTTGGACTGACGCTCAATCTCTATGCGGTCCGCGAATTGCGCCTGGAAAAATCCTGGCTCGGCCAGGCAGGCGGCGTCCTGCTCGGTACGCTCGGCTTCGGTTGCGCGGCCTGCGGGACGTTCGTTCTTTCAGGATTCCTGTCCACTGCCGCGACGGCCGCCCTCGTTTCCGTTCTGCCGTTTCGCGGCAAGGAGTTCTTGGCGGCGGGTCTCCTGCTGCTCGGGATCTCGGTCTACCGGACGGCCGCCTCCATTGAGCGCAAAACGTGCGAAGTGAAGATCAAGCCCTGATGCGATTGTAAGGTAAGCCGAAAAACGGTACGCTTCCCCCATGTCCGCCTCCCGAAACATCGCCCAGAATGCGGCATGGCTCATGATCGCGACGACGGCCCAGAAGGCTATTTCATTCGTGTCCTTCACGGTCATCGCGCGCCTCGTTGAGGTGGCGGTGACGGGAGAATATTTTTTTGCGATTTCCATCACGTCGATCTTCGTCACGTTCGCGGACCTGGGCCTCACGCCGGTGCTCATCCGCGAAATGGCCGCGGACGAGAAGCGCGGCAACGCGTTCCTCGCGCGCGCGATGATGGCGAAGGCCGTGCTCCTGCCGCTCACGGCCGCGGCCGCGATCGGCTATGCGTGGTTGATCGGCGTGCGCGGCGAGACGCTCGTCGCCGTGATCATCGCGGCGCTGTTCGTCATGGCCGCGGACGCGACAAGCGTGCTCTGGTACGGCGCGATCCGCGGCAAGCGCGAGCTGCGCTTCGAGGCCGCGGGTATGTTCGTGGGACAGATCTTCACGGCCGTCGTCGGGATCTCCGCGGCCGCGTTCGGTTTTGGCGTCATCGGTCTCGTGTGCGGTCTCGCGGTGGCGAGCCTGTGGAACGTGGGTTGGAGCGTACGGAACGCCTTCCGCCTCGGTTTGCGGCCAAAAGACGGCGTCACATGGGCCTGGCGCGAGATCGCCGTCATGGCCGCGCCATTCGCCCTTGCGGGCATCTTCGTGAAAATCTATTCCTACGTGGATAGCCAGATCCTGAAAATCGTCCACGGCTCGGTCGCGGTTGGCGAATACGCCGTGGCCTACAAGCTCACGTACGCGCTCCAATTCATGCCCATGGCGTTCGTCGCGGCGCTGTATCCCGGCCTTTCGCATGCCGCGAAGCACGACAAGGCCGCGATCCCCGGCATCCTCAAAGGATCGCAGCGCCTCATGTTGATCGCGAGCGTGCCGCTGGCCGCGCTGCTTTCTTCGTTGGCCGGACGGTTTATCCATCTCCTGTACGGGGCAAAGTATGCAGGATCCATCCCGGCGCTCATGGTATTGCCGTGGGTCTTGGTGCCGATCTTCCTGGATTTTCCGATCGGTTCATTGCTCAATTCGACCCATCGCGCACATCTCAAGACGGCGGCCATGGGCGCGGCGATGGTCATCAATGTGATCCTGAACGTCCTCCTCGTGCCGCCCTACGGTCCGGTTGGCGCGGCCTGGGCCGGCGTTGTGAGTTTCTGGGCGTTGTTTTTCCTCGGTTGGTGGTATGTGCGCAAGGACATGGCGCTGTCGTGGTTCGGGCCGCTGTTTCTGCGCGGGCTCGGGGCGACGTTTGCCGTGTGGGGCGCCGTGACGTTCTTCACCGGCCCGATGACTGACGTGTTCGCCTTCCTGTTCGGCGGCGCGGCGGGATTGTCCGCGCTGTTCCTGTTCGGCCTCCTCACTTGGCGAGATGTGATCGTCGCATGGGACTGGATGAAACGTCGGGTCGCGCCCGTGCCGCAGGAGGATGTGGATTTGCATGACAAGCCGTAACCGCCTCGCGCTCGTGACGCTCGACTATCCGCCGGAACGCGGCGGCGTGGCTCGGTATCTCGGAAATCTCGTCGAAGCGTCCCACGGTACAATCGACGTGTTCGTGAATGAAGCGCATCAGGTCGCCGGACCTGGCCACGTCGAGCGGGCGCGTCTCGTTCGCACGGCATGGCCTGCCTGGTGGCCGATGGTGCCTGTCATCCGCGGATTCCGCCGACGCGGATATTCGTCGGTGCTCGTGAGCCAGGCGCTGCCATGCGGCACGGCGGCGTGGCTTGCCCGGCTCGCGGGCGGCCTGCCGTATGCCGCGATCCTGCACGGCCTTGACCTGCGGCTCGCGCTCCGTTCGCGCCGCAAGACATGGCTGCTGCGCCGGATCCTGCGCGGCGCGCGGCTTGTGATCGCGAATTCGCGCGTCGTCGCGGACGAGCTCAAGACCCTTGACGCGCGTCTCGCGCCGCTCGTGATCACGCCCGGCGTGGAACCGATCGAGTTCCCGCCGCGCGAGGCCGCGCGCCGCGACCTCGGCGTCGCGGACGAGACGTTCCAGCTTCTTGCCGTCACGCGTCTCGTCCCGCGCAAGGGCCTCGATCGCCTGCTCGACGCGATGCAGCTGCTTCCCGAGGACGTCCGTCTCACGATCATCGGCGACGGGCAGGATCGCGAGCGGCTCGCTTCGATTGCCGCGCCGCTCGGCGAGCGCGTCTGCTTCCTTCGCGAGGCAGACGATGCCGAACGCGACGCGTGGTATGCCGCCGCCGACGTCTTCGCGCTTCCCGTCCGTGACGAGGGCGACGACGTCGAAGGGTTCGGCATCGTCTTTTTGGAGGCCGCGCTCGCCGGGCTTCCGTCCGTCGCGGGCGCGAGCGGCGGCGCGGTCGAGGCGGTCGCGGACGGCGAAACCGGTCTCCTCGTCGATCCGCACGATCCGCAGGCGATCGCGGGCGCGATCCAACGGTTGCGGGCCGATCCCGGGCTTCGGCGGCGCCTCGGACGCGCGGGACGGGAACGCGCGAAACGGGACTTCCGTTGGGAGGACCGATGGGGCAAGCTTCGGGAGGCTTTGCGGAACGCATAACGCGTCGCGCGTAACAGAAACATGAAGCCAAAGGTTTCCGTCATCATTCCCGTGTACAACCATGCCGAGGCATTGGACGATTGTTTGCGCTCTCTGGAACAACAAACCTTTCAGGATTTTGAAATCATCGTCGTTGATGACGGGTCGAGCGAGTCTGTTCGCAAATCGCAAACCACAAACCGCAAAACCGAATGGGTGCGGTTTGAAGAAAACCGGGGCGCGCCCGCGGCACGGAACGAGGGGTTCCGTCGATCGAAAGGGGAGTATGTGATCTTTCTCGATGCGGATGCCGTTCTTCGTCCCGACGCCCTTGAACGCATGCTCGGCGCACTCGACACCCATCCCGAAGCCGATTTCGCGTATCCTTCGTTCCAGTTCGGCTGGAAAATGTTCCAGGGCAGGCCGTTCGACGAGCATGCGCTGCAAACATCCAATTACATCCACACGAGTGCGCTGATCCGGCGCGACGCGTATCCCGGTTTCGACGAATCGCTCAAAAAATTCCAGGACTGGGACCTGTTCCTTACGATGGCGGAACGCGGAAGTCGCGGCGTGTGGATCGACGAGGTGCTGTTTTCGCTCAAGGCTCGCGGCACGATGTCGAATTGGGTCCCCGCGCTCACCTATGCCGTTCCGTGGCCGCTCTTCGGAGGGATGCCGCGGAGCGTCCGGAAGTACCGCGATGCCGAACGCGTGATTCGTGAAAAGCACGGTCTTTCATCCACGCGGGCCGCACAGTCGCTTTCCGCGGGATCATGGGCGCTCCTGATCGGGGGCGTGGAACTTTTGTCCGTCTTCGCCGCATTCAACCCCACGGCGAGCTCGATCTTCGCCGTATCCGCTGGGCTCGTCCTGTTGGTCGCGGCATTTTTGCGTCCGGAGCTCGGATTCGCGGCGCTCGTCGTCGAGCATGTCATCGGCTCAAAAGGCCGGCAATTCGCGTTGGGCGCGGACGCGTCTCATGACGGAGGGGTTTCGCTCCGCATCATCCTCTTCGCCTCGTTTTTCGCAGGATGGTTGGTCCATCTGTTCATGGCGCGCCGCGCGCCGGATGTCCGCGTGATGCTCAAGGGTCGCCTCGCATGGGTCGTCTTGGGCGGGTTCGTTCTGATCGGCGTCGTCCAGGGATGGATGCGCCGAAACCCCTTCCTCATCGCCGATGCAAATGCTTGGGGAGCATTTCTCCTTCTCATCCCCGCATTGGATCTCGCGCAGCATCAGTTCGACACGTTGCGTCAGAACGTCATGAAGGCGGCAAAGATCGCGATCGCATGGGTTTCGGCAAAAACCCTGGCGCTGTTCTATTTCTTCAGCCACGACTTCGGTGCGGCATGGGAACCCGTGTATCTCTGGGTGCGTCGCACCGGAGTGGGGGAGGTGACGCGCATCATCCGGGACGCATCCGCATTCCGCGTGTTTTTCCAGTCGCATGTGTACCAGGTGCTTGCGACGGTGGGATTGACGGCGCGCCTTGTCAGCCGGAAATCGCACGTTTCCAACGATCTCTTAAAAGGACTCGCCATCCTGTTCGCGGTGGTTCTCATCTCCTTCTCGCGAAGCTTCTGGATCGGATTGATCGCAGGGTTTTTCTTCGTTGCCATCTTCCTTTTACGACGCAAGACCTGGCCCGTGATTCCGAAGCTCGCTTTGAGCGGCATCGGCGGCGTGTTGATCGTATTTGTTTTGTTCATGTTTCCATTTCCGCCGTCGGCGGGAAGCTTGGGCGATGCGATCCTCGCGCGGGCGGACACGGGGGAAAGCGCGGCGCAAAGCAGGTGGGATCTGCTTCCGGTACTCAATCGCGCCATTCTCGGATCGCCGCTCATCGGATACGGGTTCGGCAAAACCGTCACATACCGCTCGAGCGATCCGCGCGTGGTTGCCGCCACAGGCGGGGAATACACGACCTATGCATTCGAATGGGGATGGCATGGCATGGCGTTGAAGATCGGGCTGCTCGGCGTAGCGGCGTACGTGTGGGCGATCGCAGGCCTGTTGCGGCGGCTCGGATCGGAACGACGCGCCTGGCAAATCGCCATCCTGACGTTATGCGCGATCCATATCTTTACGCCGTATCTCAATCATCCGCTCGGTATCCTCGTGCTTGTCCTGGCCGAAGCGGAAATCGTGAAGCATGAAGAACGATGAGCGATGAACGAAGAGCGATCATGTCTGTCGTTCATTGCTCATTGCTCATTGCTCATTGCTCATTGCTCATGCTACGCTCCCTCCCGTATGAACGCCTTGT
>CAYPUF010000028.1:4829-11324 GCA_964413995.1 uncultured Gammaproteobacteria bacterium | reverse complement strand
ACGCCGAGGTGAAATTCGGCACAATTGATCTGAAGGAGGCTCGACCTCCTGCTGACACCGGTGAAGGAACCATCGGTATCATTTATTACCTCCCGTTGACAAAACGGGCGTTTTTGGTTCAACGTAACCTCACGGAGGTAGGCACATGCTCGAACGTATCTTCCAAGACATCCGAAGGCTGTACCGGCGGCTCCTCGCCGAGCGCGAGGCGGAACAATCCGTTTGCATGACTCCTCCGTCGCTCAACGCGACGCTCGAGGACGTGGAACGCCTCGACCCCGAGGACCCGCTCCTCGTGGCCATCGCGATCCGGCACCACGACCCGACGATCGCGGGAGCCGCAGCCGAGCGCGTGAAGCCGCGCCGGTCGCTGCGCATGATCGCGAATACGCAGGAGGCCTCGCGCGAGGCGCGCATCGTCGTGATCGGCAAGCTCGGCCGTTGCCGCGCCGGCCTGGAGGATCCGTTCCTCGTCGAGCTGGCGATCCGCGACGACGACCCCATCGTTGCACAATTCGCCGCACATCACGTCCGCATGCCGTGGTGGATCAACGAGTTGCGACGATCGAAGTACGAGACCGTCCGCCTCGTCGTCGCGTCTTCATCCCGCGACGTCGACCTGCTCGCAGCCCTGCAACGCGAGGACCCGTCGGAGATCATCCGCGCCCGCGCCGCCCTGCGCCTCCGCGAGCTTAGCGACGGCTATTCCGAATCCTGACCCGCCTCCGGCGGGGATTTTTGACCACCCCCAACCCCCTCCTCATATGAGGAGGGGGTGCCGAAGGCGGGGGCGGTCTGTAGCCCCTCAATCAACCGCCGGCAAATACGGCATCGGGTCGACCGGGATGCCGTCCTGGCGCATCTCAAAGTGCAAGTGCGGCCCGGTCGAGAGGCCCGCGCCCGGATCGCCCGGCTTGCCGCCCGAATACCCGATGATGTCGCCGCGCTCGATATACGTATCCGGCTTCGCGACGAACCTCGACAAGTGCGCGTACACCGTGGCCACGCCGCCCGGATGCACGACCATCACGTAATTCCCGTATTGCTTTCCCCGCCGGTTGAACGCGACGTATCCTCCGGCCGCCGCACGCACCGGCGTCCCCATGGGCACCGCGATGTCCACGCCGGGATGTTCGAAGAGCTTGCGAAACGGATACGACTTATCGTGGAACCGCGCCGTGATCCGGTCCGGCCGGACCGGCCAGCTCAAGAGCAGATCCCCGCGCGCGAGCGCCTCATCCACCGCGTCGAGCTTGTCCTTGATGCGCCGCTCCAGCTCCGCGATATCATTCGCCTCCTGCTGCTTTTGCTGGCGCAGCTCGTACAAGATGCGCTGGAATTCGGCCTCCTGCTCCGACGTCTCGGCGAGCAGGGAAGTCTTCGCGGCTTGCTCGCGCTCCAATTCCTCCTGCTCCTTTTCCAACTGCCTCGCCCGTTCCTGCAAAGACTCGCGATACGATTCGACCTCCTTCCGCTTCTCTTCAAGCTCCGCCTTGGTCTGCTTCACCGCCTTCGTCGCTTCGGTCAAGTCATTCTCCACGCGTTTCAACTCCTCCATGCGCGTGAAGTAATCCGACAGCGACGGCCGCGCGATAAACGCCTCAAATTCGCCGACCGCGCCGGCGTCCTGGATCTCGGCGAGGATGCCCCCGAGGGCCGCCTCGCGCCGCGCGAGCGTCTGCCGCTCGATCTCGATCTGCGTCTTGACGCGTTGAAGCTCCAGGTTGGCAAGTTCGATCTGTGCACGCGTCCGCTGGATGCTCAATTGCTTCTCCGTCACCCGGTTCTCGAGCAGTACCAGCTGGTTTTGCAGTGATGTCTGCGCCTCGGTTTGCTGATCAATACGTTCCTTATATTTCGAAATCACGCCATCCAGCTCCTGCAGCGATTGCTCTTTCTTCTTGACCTCTGTATTCAGCTGGTCGACCTCGTCCTTCAGCGCCGACCCGATCCCCTCCTCGTCCGTATGGGTATGCGGGATCTCGGTTTCGTCGGCGCGAGCCCCAAGAATGAGGCCTAAGGGATGAGGGATCAGGGTAAATAGGGTGATCAAAAGCGCAGCGGTCGCCTTCCTGATCGCCCCTAATCCCTGATTCCTTATTCCTAATCCTTTTTTCACTTTCCTATTATTGCATTTTCCCGATCGCCACGTCGACCCTGGCAAGCGTCTCGACTTTGCCCGCCACGAACATCAGTTCGAACGGACTTGGGGATTTCTCGCGTCCCGATAAAGCGACGCGTAGCGGCCAAAGCGTGTCGCCATTACTCCATCCTTTTTCCGCGATCCACGCCCGCGTCTCCTTCTCCATGCGAGGGACATCCGAAAACCACGCCTCGTCTTTCCCTTCCAGCCACGCACGAACACCCTCCAGACGCTCCTTCGCGACCTTGGCATCCGACTTCTTCCAGACCAGCGCAGGAGCTTCATACGGCAAGACGCTCGCGGCTTCGTCGATCAATTCACGCGCATCGGCGAGCCTCACGAGCCGTTCTTTCACGATTCTCGCCGCGCGCTCTTGCTCGATCCCCTCGGGTAGAAATCCCCCTTCGGACAATCGCCGCAAATATTCATCCATCGGAAGCGCCTTGATGTATTCCGCATTCATCCAATCCAGCTTCTCGCGATTGAACACGGCGCCGCTTTTGTTCACCTTCGTGATGTCGAACAACGCCGCCAACTCCTCTTTCGTGAAGATTTCCCGGTCCGCCGTCGGATTCCATCCGAGCAACGCGACAAAATTCACCAGCGCCTCCGGCAAATAGCCCTTGGCAAGATAATCCTCGACCGCCACATCGCCCTGTCGCTTCGATAATTTTGATTTGTCCGGATTGAGCAAGAGCGGCAGATGCGCGAATTGCGGCGGCGTCCAACCCATGGCCTGATAGATGAACAAATGTTTCGGCAACGACGAAAGCCATTCCTCGCCGCGGATCACATGCGAGATTTCCATGTCATGGTCGTCGCAGGTCGCCGCAAGATGATACGTCGGGTAGCCGTCGGATTTCACGAGTACCTGGTCATCGACCTGCGCCCATGGGATCTCGACGCGCCCGCGGATCAGATCTTCCATCACGATCGATCCTTCGAGCGGCACCTTCAAACGGATGACATGCTCGTCCCCGACGGCGGCCCGGTTTTCCGCCGTCGTCCGATCAAGATCGCGACAATGGCGGTCGTACATCAACGGCTGCTTGTTCAGCTGCTGATTTTTTGAAACTTCCTCCAATCGCTCCTTCGAACAGAAACAATAATAGGCGTATCCTTTTTCGATGAGTTCATAGGCATACGCGAGATGCTTTTCTCTCCGTTCCGATTGAAGATACGGACCTTCGTCCTGCTTGAGGCCGCACACCTCCAACGTGCGGATGAGATTTTCCGTCGCGCCCTCGACCATGCGCGCCCGGTCCGTGTCCTCGATGCGGAGCACGAACGTCCCGCCGTGCTTACGCGCCATGAACCAGTTATACAGCGCGGTGCGCAAACCCCCGACATGGAGATAGCCGGTCGGACTCGGCGCAAACCGGACACGAACCTTGGAAGCCATAGTGTTGGCGATCCTAACGAATCGGGCGAATCCTGTCGATCAAGACGACCATCGGGAACACGACGACGGCGTTCCAAATCCTCCTCCAGCGTCGCGGTTCCTGCAGCAACCGCCACAACCACTCGAGCCCCACGGACCGCATCGACGCCGGCGCGCGTCTGATCCGCCCGGCCCAGAAATTGAATGTCCCTCCGACGCCGACCACCGCCCGCAAGTCCGCGAAATCGGTTCGGTGCCCGGCGATCCACCGTTCCTGGCGCGGATGCCCGAACGCGACAAGCAGCACATGCGGCGAAAACAACATCAGGCGCTCGCGAGCCGATTCCATCGGCCCGTCTTCCGTCCCGTCTTCCGCCACGGAACCTCCCTGCTCGACCAGCACTTCCAAACCGGGATACGCGCTTCGAATATGCCATGCCGCCTCTTCCGCCTCCCCAAACTCCCCTCCCAACAACCCGACACGCAAATGATGTTTCCATGCGTATTGCAAAAGATGTTCGGAAAGATCCACGCCGGTGAGTCGCTCTGCCTTGCGTCGTAAAACGTTCAACACAAAAAATAAACCGATGCCATCGACCGTACGAAGATCCGCTCTCGAAATCGCTTCACGGTAGCTTTTGTCTTTTCTTGCCTCGAGCAGGATCTCCGGATTCGCCGTCACGATCCAAAGCATCTCTCCACGATCCAATCGCTCCCGGATCGTCACCCATCCCTCCCCCTCAATGGGTACACCCAGTACCCGGTTATCGGCCATACCGTTTCACCAAGGCGTTGAACTGATCGCCGCGATCGAACTCGTTTTTGAACAATCCGAACGACGCGCATCCGGGTGACAGTAACACCACATCGCCGCGCGTAAGGTACGGCTTCATGTGTCTGAACGCATCGCGTAAATCCTTCACGTCCATATAGCAAACTTTCTGCTTATCAAATTCCTTTTTAATTTTGGCATGCGCAGTGCCCGGTAGCAGGTATACCGCCACATCTTTGCGTTGTCCGAGCACTTTGGCGACTTCACCGAACTCGAGCTCTTTATCCGCACCACCAAAAATGAGCTGGACGTAGTTGCCTTCAAAGTCAGTCATCTTCTTTGTTCGAGGAAATCCGTAAACACGCAGCGCCGCGATTGTTCCATCCGGCGTGGTCGCCGTCGTGTCGTTCACGAACGTCACGCCGCGCTTCTTCGCAACGACCTGTTGCCGATATGGCAGTCCCTTGAACGCACGCAACGCGCTCGTGATGATTTTCTCGTTCACTCCGACGGCACGCGCCGCCGCAGCCGCCATGCGAGCATTGTGCTGATTATGCTCGCCGGGAACGGCGAGGGCGTATGTCGGCGTCTTCCCGACCCGCACCACTTTCCCCGGAGCTTCTTTGGCGTATTCATCGAACGCCTTCTCCGCGGGCAGGATTGCCGTATCATTTTCCCTCTGATGACGGAAAATCTGGGCCTTTGCTTCCGCGTATTCCTCCATCGAGGAATAGGAGTTGAGGTGGTCGAGCATGAGGTTGGTCCAGACGGCGATCTGCGGGGAAACGCCCGCATCGCCGGTCGCTTCCAATTGCCAGCTGCTCATCTCCAAAACGACGATATCGTTTGGCTTGACTCGGTCGATGAACGTGAGCGGCGAAACGAGAAGGTTCCCGCCGAGCCAGACGCGCCGCCATTTCTTCGCGGAACGCAGGATCTCATAGATCATCATCGTGGTTGTGCTCTTCCCCCGCGTCCCGGTAACCCCGATGACGGGACACGGACACGTCTGCAGGAAAATCGAGAGGTCGGACGCGAGCGGAATGCCGCGCCTTGCCGCCTCCTTCATCTCCGGCAGGTCCTTGCGTACGCGTGGGTTACGCACGACAAGATCCGCCCCGGTCAAATCCTTTTTGTCGTGGCGTCCGAGCGTGAACCGGACGTTTTTGAATTTCTTGAGCGTCTCCACGTTCGAGCCGAGTTGGTTCGCTTTCTTCAAATCCGTCACGACAACCTCGTGCCCCTGTTTCGCAAAATACAACGCCGCGGCCACGCCGCTCCCTTTAGGGTATTGTCCCAGACCCAAAATCATCACCTTCATACTCATGATCGGATCAAATCTTTGTACAAAGACTCAAGCCGGTCAACCACGCGATCCCATGAGTACTCTTGTTGCACAATAGCCCTCGCTCGCTCGCCGCGCTCCTTGGCCATGGCCGGGTCGCTCAGCGCGAGCTCCAGGACTTCCCGAAGCGCATCGCGATCGTCGGTTTTGAAGGCCAATCCACTATGGTCGATCAGTTCCAGGTTCTCACGAATGTCGGACATGATGACCAACTTGCCCGCTGCCATGGCCTCGATAATGCTCGTCGACAAGCCCTCCGCTCGTGAGGGGTGGACGAACGCGTAACAATGCGCATAGAGCTGGCGGAGGGCGTCGCCGGTCTGGAAGCCGATCAGCCGCACGCGCGGGTCGAGGGACGCGAGATATTTGAGACGCATGAGATGCGGACCGGAATGAAACGCGTCACCGGCGATCACGAGCGGGAAATCGCTTTGCACGCCGCGATACGCCTCGATCAGGACGTCATACGCCTTATTCGGGACGAGACGGCCGACGCCAAGCAGGTACTTCCCCGGCTCAAGTCCGAGTTTTTTGACCTCCTCGCTTCCTTGCGGTCCCGGAACCTCGGCTCCGTTCGGAATGTACACGGTCTCGCGGCCAAAGGCATTCTTGCAAAACTTCTGTAAAACATGGGAGATCACGACCGTCCGATGGGGGAAATGCAGCGCCGCGAGTTCGCCGAAGCGTAGATACCATTTCGCGACCGGTGACCATTTCGTGTCGAACCAATCGCGCGAATGGAACGTGCAGACGATCTTGGTTTTGCGCTTGAAGATCCGCGGCAGGAACGCAAGCGTGGACGGCCCGACGCCGTGATAATGGATGATGTCTGCGGGACGGAACAGCGCATGCCA
>CAYPUF010000028.1:0-4729 GCA_964413995.1 uncultured Gammaproteobacteria bacterium | reverse complement strand
GGGACTGTAGCTCAGTCGGTAGAGCAGCGGCCTTTTAAGCCGACGGTCGCGGGTTCGATCCCCGCCGGTCCCACCAGCAAAACACCCACCCATCAGGGCGGGTTTTTTGATGAGTGCTCAACACGCCCTCATCTCGGCCGAGCTCAATGCCCCCGCGCCCGAATGTAACCGATGATCTCCAAGAAAGGGACCTGTTGTTTTTTCGAGAAGGCGGAGGCTCGGACGACGCGCTCCGCCTCCTCGAAATATCCCTCCATGATCTTTTTCCCCTCCTCGATCGCTCCGCTCGCTTCAAACATCTTCGTTAATTTCGCCCGATCTCCAGCAGTTAGCATTTTCCCTTTCATCTTTTCCAATACCTTCCGACGTTGTGCGCGACGCCCTACGCGTTGCGAAAAGATCGTCTTCTGCCCCTCTCGTACGTCGTTCATCACGCTTTTGCCAAGTTGTTTCGACGAGCCCGTAAGATCAAGCAAATCATCCTGGATCTGAAACGCAAGTCCGAGCGCGAGCCCGAAGTCTTCACAAAATGAAAACATCCTGTCACCTCCCCTAGCCCTCCTCCCAGAGGTGGGGCTAGGGGAGGTGCGAGCAAGTGCCGTCCCGAACTGCATCGGCCGGATAAACGAATAGCTTGCCGTCTTCAATCGCATCTTCTCCTCAATAAACGCATCCGTCACGCGCGATCGCCGCACGGCGTCTACGTCGAGCATTTGGCCGAGAATCACTTCGTCGACCATCTTGGCAAAGATCGGTTGGCCTTTCGTCGGCGCGATAATCTCCGCGGCCCAGTTGAAGAGCAAATCGCCGACAAGGATCGCCTGCGCGTCGCCGAATTTCACGTGCGCGGTCTCGACACCGTGACGAGTCGCGCCGCGATCCATGATGTCGTCGTGCACGAGCGCGAACACGTGAAACAGCTCGAGACCGACCAGCATGTCGATGATGCCCGGATTCCGTCCGCCCGCGGCACGATACGCGGTGTAGGCGAGATACGGCCGGATGCGCTTGCCGCCCGCGATGGAAAGCGTACGCGCGTGTCCGACGACGGAACGGATGTGCGCATCACGGGTCAATCCGCGCATGTCCCGCATTTTTCGATCCAAAAAACGGATCAGAGCTCTGTCGAAGCGCTCCTTGAAGACCGGCATCCGCATAGTTGAATCGAGCATAGCATCGGGCTTGAATAGTTGGCCACTTTCTGCTGCAATCGAAATAGCACCCCTACAAGGAGGTCGTGATGGATAACACGCATCTCGAATACGGCCTCACACGAGGCCGGGACACCGCTTCGATCATCTTTCGCAAGCGAGGTTCCTCACTCTACGTCTATATCCTGGAACCGACGGATAGTCCGGATGTCGAGGCCGGAGAAGTCGGTTCGGTGAACGCCGACGAATGCCTCGTCGCATCCGACAAGCTCCGGGAATGGATCCGCAAAGGCGAGCATCATCCGCGCGGCGGCCGCGTGTCGTGCAAACTGGAGATCAAGGTCTCGCATTACGGCAAAGCCCAGCGCTTCGCCGACGACGATGACATCCAAGGCATCGAGCCGCATCCCGAGGTCGAAACGTTGACGATCAACGTCGAAACCGACGGCGATGCCGCCCATCTCGCCGATCTATTTCTCGAAATGAACCTGCGCCTGCGGGGGTTGAAGCCATAACCCTCCGACCGAGCTTCGCTCGGTTTTTTTATAGCTCTCGGGTTGTACACGGCACGCTCGACGCCCTACGCCCTATGCTTGAGGTTTACGAATGCCGCCACGCGCGACGCGAGCGCGGTCCCATCATCCGTCGGAAGGAAGGAATGTGCGGTCTGGCCGATCGTGTCGCGCCGTCCCGCATCTGCGAGCAGGTCGGCCGCCTGCTGGTACAGGATGTCGGCAAAGTCCGGCTGGTTCTGTGCGACGTACACCGCGGCTTTTTCCTTTGCGAACGCGCGGATGTTCTCAACCTGGTGGCTCCCGGGAATAGGCACGACGATCGCGGCTTTCGAAAGCGAAGCGATTTCCGAAAGCGCGCCCATCCCCGCGCGCGTCACGACCAAATCGCTCGCTGCGTAGGCGCGACGCATCGCCTCGGCCTCGAGCAACTCGCAGGCGAGATAGTCCTCGCGCGGCTCGAACCCGTTCATCTTGCCGCGTCCGCAGACGTGGATGAGCTGCGTTTTGGCCGTCCAGGCGTCGAGTGTACGGTAGATCGCCTCGTTCAACGCCTGCGCGCCCTGGCCGCCGCCCGTTACGAGCGTGACCGGACGCGCGGGATCGAGGCCGAAGGAACGCGCGGCCTCGGCGCGGCTCGGCGCGTCCTCGACGCGAAACCGGCACGGCGTCGCAATGCGTTCCGTGCGGACGCGCGCGCCGAACGGCGGGCGCTCGTACGGGAACGACGCGGTCACGGAGACGCAGCGCCGCGCGACAAGGCGGTTGGACCACGTTGGCACCTTGTCGAGCTGGTGGATGAGACACGGGATGCCCCGCGCCGAGGCCGCGCGGATCACCGGCACGGCCGTGAACCCGCCGACGGACACCACCGCCTCCGGCCGGACCTGCGACACGATCCGTCCGGCCACGCGCGCCGCCTTCAGGAGATCGCGCGGAAACGTGAGCCAGCGCGTCGACGGGTATCGCGGCCATTTGGCCACCGGCACGCCGTAAAACGCCATGCCGGCCGCCTCGGCGAACGCACGCTCCGGTCCGTCCGGCGTGCCGGCCCAGGCGAACGCGGCATCGGGAAATCCGCGCCGCAACACCTGCGCGACGGCAATGAGCGGCGTCACCGGCCCGAGCGATCCGCCTCCGGCGAACAATATTTTCATAAAAGCGATCTCATTGATCTCATCTGATTCTAATTGATCTCATCTCAAACGTTTAGACCAATGGGGTCAATGAGACATTATGGCTGTTGAACTTTCGGGATTCCCGCGACCAACCCCATGGCCGCGAGCGTGACCGCGAGCGACGTGCCGCCGTGCGAAATAAACGGCAACGTCACGCCGGTGATGGGAAGCAGTCCGATCATCGAACCGATGTTCAACCCCGCCTGGATCGCGATCCAGATCCCGACGCCGGCGGCAAGATACGATCCGAACCGGTCCTTGCATTGCCGCGCCATCACGAAGCATCGCCACACCAGGACGGCGTATGCCAGCAGGATCACGGTGGTCATGACGAACCCCATCTCCTCCGCCATGACGGCGAAAATCGAGTCCGCCTCGACCTCCGGAAGATAGAGGAATTTCTGGCGCGACTTGCCGAATCCGACGCCGAGCCATCCGCCCGACGCCACCGCGAGAATGGCCTGGTTGATGTGATACCCGATGCCTTTGGGATCAAGCTCCGGGCGCAGGAAGGTCATGAACCGGGCCGCGCGGTATGGGGACGTTTTGACCAGGATCCAGATCAACCCGAGTCCGATGGCGACCATGCCGAGAAACCAGGTGATCGGCGCGCCGGCGACGAGATACAGCATGATCGCCGTCCCCGCGATCACGGTCATGGATCCCGTATCCGGCTGAAGCACGAGCAGAAACACGACCAGACCGAGCGTCCCCGCGAAGGGAAGAAGGCTTTCGCGCCAATCTTTGAGCCGCGCCTGGGGCCGGCTTGCGAGCCAGGCGGAGAGATAGATGAGAAATCCGAACTTTACGAGTTCCGACGGCTGGAACCGCAGACCCGCGATCGTGAGCCAGCTCAACGAACCGCCGACGCGGGAGCCGAAGCCGGGCAGGTACACGGCAATCAACAGCCCGAAACAGGCGACAAGGATCCAGAACGCGAAACGCTTCCACACGCGGTAATCGACGAGGGCGAAGACGAAAAAGAGGATCGATCCCGGAAGCACGCCGAGTTGCAGCTGGCGCTTCACGAGAGCGAGGCTGTCGCCGGTGCGCTGGAACGCGACGGGTCCCGTCGCGGACATGAGCATCGCGAGTCCGAGGACGAGCAAACCGAGACTCGTCCCGACGATGATCGGGTCCAGCTGCCGGAGACGGTCAAGCGGCGAGGCGCGTCGCATGGGCTAGATCTGGTCCACCAGCGCGATCATGGTCCCGATACTCGCCAAGACGAAGGAGATCATCCAGAAGCGCATCACGATGCGCGGCTCGCTCCAGCCGATCGCCTGTAGGTGATGGTGCAGGGGCGAGGACAGGAACACCTTCTTTCCTTTGCGAAGTTTCTTGCTCGTGATCTGGACCAGTACGGACAACGTTTCCACGACGAACGGCAGGCCGATCAGGATGAGCAGGATCGGCTGGTTCGTCATAAGCGCGACGACCGCGAGCGCCGTGCCGAGCGACATCGCGCCCGTGTCGCCCATGAATACGTCGGCGGGATTGACGTTGAACCAGAGGAATCCGAGCAACCCGCCGATGATGGCGGCGCAAAACGCGGCAAGATCGAGGCGTCCTTGCGACCACGCAATGATCGCGTATGCGGCGAACGACGCGAGGAGCGTGCCGCCGGCAAGGCCGTCGAGGCCGTCGGTCTCGTTCACGGAATGCGACGTCGCCACGACGACGAGGATGAAGAACGGGATATACCACCAGCCGACCTCGTACGTGCCGACGAACGGCACGTGGATTTGGTCCCAGCCGAGCCGCGTGAAAAACCACCAGGCACCGACCACCGCGATGAGCCCGTACGACAGGATGCGTTCACGCTCGCGCAGAGTACGGCCTTGGTACCCCCAAAGACTTAGAATTTTTCAAGCAAAAATTTAATCTT
>CAYPUF010000027.1:0-11740 GCA_964413995.1 uncultured Gammaproteobacteria bacterium | reverse complement strand
CGCCGGTTTCGGCGCGGGCGGTTGCCGTCTGTTCTTCGAGGCCGCGCATCGAGCCGTCCTCGAGCGTTTCGGTATCGTTGGAGATGTCGACGCGCGCATCGCTCGCGCTCCAGCGCCAGTCATACGCATCCGACCGCAGGTTGAGACACACGTCGCCCTCGGCGCGCGGTACGGCGAGCTCGTCGCGGATCGCGCCGATATCCGCGAGCGTCGCGGACTCCGGTACGACGTTGATCGAGCCGATGCGGCACGTGTCGGCCGCATCGCGCGTCGCGAATGTGAAGCAATATGCGTTCCCGGCTCCGCAACGGGACGCGTTTTCGAGCATCGGCACATCCGTGTTGGAACGGATCCCGGTCGTCAAAATGACCTGGTACGTCGAGGCGCCGTCCCACAGCGCGGCGGGACGGAAGCGGATGAAACCGTTCCCCGTGTCGGGATCGCCCTCGACGTCGACCAGCAACCCCGTACCCGCCGCCGGGGCAACGGGCTCCGAGGCTTCGGCGCATGGATTGGCGGGATCGGTGCCGATGCACTTTCGCACAAGCAACGACGCGCCAGGTCCGGAAAGCGCGACCGATGCGGGATTGATCGGTGTCGTAAACCGGATATACAAATCGGTGTTCACGCAGGCCTGATTACCGCCGGTGCGGCCATCCCATGGCGAAGGCGAGGCCGGCCGATCCGGCGAGCACTCTTCGACCACGCGAGGGTTCACTGGCAGGATGCCGGTGGACAGCTGCCAGGCGAATTCGGCTTCGGGCGAGGCGGCTTCACACACGCCGCCGACGGAACAGGCGCCGCTGCGGCAGCAGATCTCGCCCGCGGTACAGATCGACGCGTCCTCGTTGCAGTTCCGGACCGCGAACGGCACGCCGTTGGAGTCGGCCGTTCCCTGCCGGACGCGGACGGCGCCCGTGATCGCGCCGGTCGGCACGCTTCCCGCGATGCGCGTCGCGGTCCAGTCGGACGCGGCGACGCTCATGGGAGCGCGTGTGTCGCCCGGACCGGCGAAGCTCGCCTGACCGGATGCGACCGAACCGAACCGCTCGCCGATGATCTCGATGCTCGTGCCGACCGGTCCCGCGCCCGGACGGATCGCGCAAATGCCCGGGCGGGGCGTATCCGTGTTTACCGTAAAGCCGAAGGCGCTGCTCTCCACCGCATCCTGCCGTTCGACGACCACCTGCCACGCTCCCGGCGCGACGGCCGAATCTCCCAACCCCGCGCGATACGTGCGCGGCACTTTCACCGTGATCGACGTGTCGGTCCAGAACGCCAGGGAACACTGCTCGGGAAAATCCGTGTCAGCCACGCCCTCGCCATCGCCGCGGCGGAAGAGGACGCGGCCCGTGCGGCCGCCGAAATTGCGGCCTTGCAAGGTGATGTATTCGCCGATCGGACCCGCGGGCGGATCGATCGAATCGATGGCGGGCGCGGCCGCAACCGTGCGCTCGTCGAGACGGAACGCGACGGCGTTGGACTCCGCACCGCCCGCGACGGCGCGCACGGCATACGTCGCCGGCGAGAAGACCGGGGCGTTCATGGCCACGAGATCGTCGGTCCAGGATAAAAAGGCTGATAAGTCACGGTCGTTAAACCGCACGCGGCCGGAAGACGAACCGAGTCCGGTGCCGACGAGCTCGAGACGGTCGCCGGCCGCGCCCGAAGACGGACGCACGGCGCACAAACCCGGCCGCGCCACGTCGTTGACGTCGAAATCATCGAGTACGGGGCCGCGTTCGTCATTGGTCGCGTCGCGTAATCCGGAGGCGTTCTCGAGCGTAACCGGGCCGTCGGCCGCGCCTTCTGGCACGGACACGACGACCAGGGTCGGCGTCCAGGTCGGTACGCCGGCCGCCGCGCACGCCGCGGGCGCCGAGGCCGTACGACCATCCGCGAACGTGACCGTGCCTGGCGTCGAGCCGAAATTGCTGCCCGCGAGCGATACCAGCGTGCCGACGCGGCCGTCATCCGGCGACACGGCCGCGATGACGGGTTGCTCGACGCAGACGCCCCCGGCGCAGACGCCGCTCGCGCACATGGAACCGCTCGTACAGGAACCGCCGGAACACGAGCCGCAGGACGCGCCGCCGCAGTCCACCGCGGTTTCATCCTCGTCCTGCACGCCGTTGAAGCAGTGACGCGGTCGTACGACGACGCCGATCGAGGCGCTGTCCGCCGTGTTGGAATCGAGGTCGAACGCGCGCGACATGAGACTCCGGCCGCCCGTGGACAATCCGGTCGTATCCCACTCGACCGTGGCGACGAACGGCGAGGAGGAGTCAGGTCCCGTGCCGGTGCCGATCGACGAACCGTCCACGAACGTCTCGACATGGGACAGACCCGCATCGTCGGTGGCGCGCGTGCGTACGAGGATCAGGTCATCCGCCGGAACGCCCTGGCCGTCGAGCGGATATTCGATCGTTGCCGTCGGATCGGCCGTATCGACGAGATTCCCGGTCGTGAACCGGCCTTCACAGGTCGGCGCGAATCCGCCGCACACCAGCGCCGTGCCGCCGGTGGAGCGCATTCCCGTCGAAACGCGGGCGATAAACTCCGTGTCCGCGTCAAAGCAGCGGCGGTCTTCGTTCGGCGCGGGACACGGCGCGTTCGGCACGAACGTCACCGTCGAGCCGTCGGTCGTGACGGATCCCGCGACGGGTGCCGCGTCCGATGCGCGCACGACCGTGACCGCCCCCGCGGCCGTGGCCGGATCGACGGCGCGCGTAAACAGGAAACGCACCTCGACGTTGCGGATCGGCACCGAGCCGGACGGCGTGATGGAGCGCAGCTGGAACGCGGCCGCGCCTCCCCCGCCGGGCAACGGGCCGCCGGGTCCGGACGGCGCGCCGGTACCCGTCCCCGTACCGAACCCCGTGGCTTCGGTGAGCGAGCGGACGATGAAGGAGGTCAGCGCATACGACGAAAGGATGATGATGAGGCCGATGACGGCGTTCCTTAATCGACGCTGCGCCTGCGCGACCTTGTCCGCGTCTCCGCCGGACGTCATCCACTGGAACCCCGCATACAGGATGATGACGAGCGTGATAATGCCGAGAAATCCGAGCGCGATGTTGATGATGCGCGCCGCAATGAGACGCGGATCCTCGGCGGACAATCCGATTTCCGAGCCGACCGCCTCAAGGCCCGCGTCCTGCGCGTGCACCGGAAGCGCGTCAAACGAGAACGCTCCCGCGGAAAGCGAGAGGGCGATGAGGGCCGCAAGGGCCGAGCGTTGAAAAAACGTCATGAGCCGAGAGGTCGCGGCGCCGCACAGGCGCCGGATTGCGACGAGCCGTCGCAACAGTTCGGATTCGCGCTGTCGGCGCGGCAATCATCCGATCCGGCGGGGTTGTAGCAATTCTGGTACACGTTCTGTATACCGGAGCGCAGCAACGGCTGGTAAATGGGCGTCGCGGCCGTGGACGTGGCCGGCAGATACAGGCGGTGGCGGAGCGAGATACGACCGTTTTCCGGCTCGTCGCCGGCCTCCGCGGGCATCCCCGCGGCGGTGAGGAATTCCTGCGACACGGACCACCAGAACGTGTCGGCGAATTCGGCCGGTTCATTGGTGCGCATGATGACGTTCTCGCTGTTCACCGTGGAGCTTTGCAGGATCGTGTCGAACGTGGCCTGCGGTTCGAAGTCGAGCGGAAGGTTGCTCCGCGCCCCAAGATCGTCGGCCGTGGGGTTGGTGGACCGGATCACGGGCGCCGCAAGATTGGGCGCATCGTTGGTGCCGAACGTCCACCCGTAGCGGTCGTCGCCGGGCGTCGCGTCGCTGTCGGATCCTTGCGCGTCGCCGTCGCCGTCGCCGTCGAGGGAGTTGCCGGCCATGTCCACGACGCCGTCGTATCCGGAGGCGGTGAGCGCCGCGATCGGAGGCGTATCGGCCAGCGAAGCCGCAAGCGCCTCGACCGCGATCGAGTGGTTGGACGGCAGGCAGTACACGGTGCGGCCGCAGGAATTGGTTCCGCAGGCGAGGTCGGTGACGAATTCGACGGTGCGGTACTGGTTAGAGATGCGGAACTCGCCGTTCGGCCGCGTGGAAGCGGCACCGGGCGGCTCGTTGGGCGTCGCCGTGACCTGGATATTGGTGAAGCCGCTTCCGGCCGACCAGGCGCCGGCCGCCGATGTCGGATCGATCGCTTCGTTGAAATTGATCTGGACGACGATGTTGGGTGCGAACACGCGGCCGGCCGTCGGAATGACGGACGTCACGCGCGGCGGCGTCAAATCGACGATCGTGGAAACTTCAAACTGCCACTGATAGCCGGACGAGAACGCGCCGCTGAAGGCCGGGGTGCCGTCCTCGAGCAGCACGGACGTGATCGGCCCGGCCGCCGGAGACGTGCCCGCGACCAGCTCGGCCGTATAGGTCACGTTTTCCGTCGGATTGCCGAGATAGTCGACCGGCCGGATGACGAAGGTACGGCGGTCTTCCGTAAACCGGACGCGCGCCTGCGCGGTCGTGAGCGCGCGGTCGCGCTGGCCGGACGGGTACACCTTCACCGCCGCGCTATTGATGCCTTCCGTCACGGTGTCGTCGGTGAGATCGTCCGGCGTGCCGGCATCGTCATATCCCTCGATGAAGGAGGCGATCTTGATCGGTTCCTTGAACGTGATGACAATCGCGGTGTTGCGCGGCACGCCGGTCGCGTCGCGCGACGGCACGTGCGACTCGATGATCCCGCCGCCCAGCGATCCCGACGCGCTCGGGAACCCGAAGCTCGCCGGCGTACCGACACCGGTGCCGCCCGCGCCGCCGCCCGCGCCGCCCGTCGCGTCGATGAGCGCGTTCATGATGAAGTTCACGATCGCGAACGACATCATGAGGATCACGAGACCGATCACGGCGTTGCGGATCCTGGTCTTGGCCGAGTCCACTTTTGCCGGATCGCCGCCGGACGTCATCCACTCGTATCCGGCATAGAGCAGGATTACCAGGAGCACGATCCCCACGAAGCCGAGCGCGATATTGATGATGCGCCCGATGATCACGAGCAGATCGGTCTCTCCCCCCGCGATGCCGCCGGCTTCACCCACGGCCTCGAGCCCTTCCGTCACCGGCGCCTGTGCAAACGCGACCGACGGCGCCGCGACGGTGATGATTGCGGCGCACGCAAACACCGTCGCCAAAACACGACTCGCGTTCGCGATCACGTTCCAGACGACGGTTTTCACGGATGCATTCTCAAGCATGGAACGAAAGCACCGCTCACAAAGGATGCTTCCCGTATCTTACCCGGAAATCAGACGCTGCACAATCGCGCGAACCTCGTTTCCGTCGGCCCTTCCATCCACAGCTTTCATGGCCGCGCCCATTGCCTTGCCCATGTCAGCTTTCGACATGCCCGCGACGGCGGCCGTCACGATTTTTTCGAGTTCCTCGGCCGGAAGCTTTGCGGGAAGATATGTCGCGATGAGATCGATTTCCTTTTGTTGTTTCTCGACCAGGTCCTGACGACCCGCGCTTTGAAAATCCGACAGCGCGTCCTGATACTGTTTGACCATCGTCTTCAGGACGGACATCGCCTCCTCGTCATTCAGTTCGTGTCGGAGGTCGATCTGCTTGTTCTTGAGTGCGGTGCGCGCCATACGCAGGACGGACAAACGGAATTCGTCCTTGGATTTCATGGCTTCCTTGAAATCCTGGTCGATGCGTTCGAGGGTAGTCATAGGGAAGTGGGTAGAGAGTAGGAGGTAGAAGTAGCCTGAACGAAATCCTATCGACTCGGACACGTAAACGCAAAAGAGGACATGACATCCTCTTTTTTTGCTACTCACGACTTTCTACTCACTACTCACTTTTTTACCGACGTCCGTAGCGGCGCTTCGGTTCTTCCTTGAGCTGGCCGGTCTTCATCAGATAGGCGTACTCGGCGCCCTTGCTCACGCGGCGCAATGCGCTGTCGCGACGCTGGTTCTTGTTCAAACCGGAGTCATGGAAACGGCGGCGCTTGGATTCGATCTGTTTGCCGGACGACTGGAAGCGGCGCGAAAAGCGGCGCAGCATCGCGTCGAACGTCTCGTTCTTCTTTCGCTTGATTTCTACCATAAGCCACGCTCCTTTCTATCGATGAGATCAAAGCCGATAAAACCGCTTTGTCGGGGCGAAATATAGGATATTTTCCGGAACATGTCAAACGGTAGGGACGGCCCGTCGGGTCGCCCCCACCGCCTACGATGCATTATTCCCCGTTCGTAACGCGTCCCAATTTCTTCTTGATTTCGTGCACCACCTTCTTCCCGTCCACGATTTCCTGCGATCCGGCTTCCATATCGCGGATGATGGCCGTGCCGTCGAGTACCTCCTTCTGGCCGATGACCACGACCCATTTCGCGCCCTGGCGGTTCGCGATCTCCATTTGCTGCTTGATGTTGGCCTTGGAAAAGGCCTCGCCGACGGGAATACCCGCTTCCCGGAACTCCTCGAACAGCGCGATCGCCTTTTTGCGGCCCATGTCGCCGAGCTGCGCGAGGAACACTTCCGCCTTGTATCCGATGGCCGTAGACGGCTGCGTATCCTTGATGCGCGAAACGATGCGGTCGAGACCGAAGCTGAATCCGGCCGCGGGCGTCGGACGGCCGCCGAGCTGCTCGACGAGTCCGTCATAGCGCCCGCCGCCGCCGAGCGCGGATTGCGCGAGCTCCTGGTCGTCGCCGGCCGCGTACCATTCGAAGACGGTCTTCGTGTAATAGTCGAGGCCGCGTACGAGATACGGATCCAGCTGGTACGGCACCCCGACTTCGTCGAGATATTCGAGGACGCGCATGAAATGCGACTTGGATTCCTCGTCGAGCCAGTCCACGATTTGCGGCGCCTCGGCCTTCATCTCCTGCACGGCCGGATCCTTCGAGTCAAGCAGGCGGAGCGGGTTCTTCAGCAGGCGGCGCTTGTCGTCCTCCGCGAGCTTGGCGCGCTTCGAGCGGAAATACGCGACGAGCGCATTCTTGTAGTTCGCGCGCGACTCGTGAGAGCCGAGCGAGTTGACCCGTACGACCGCGTCGATGCCGAGGCCGCGCAGGAAGCTCCAGCCCACGATCATGAGCTGCGCGTCGATCACCGGATCCGCGTCGCCGATCGCCTCGAACCCGAGCTGGGAAAATTGGCGGAAACGGCCGGCCTGCGGGCGGTCGTAACGGAACATCGGTCCCGAATACCACAGCTTTACGGGTTGCGGCTGGTTCAGCATGCCATGCTGCACGTAGGCGCGGACGACCGGCGCCGTCCCCTCGGGGCGAAGCGACACGTTTTCGCCGCCCGGCGTCTCCCACGAATACAACTCCTTCTCGACAATGTCGGTGGAGCGCCCGACGCCGCGGATGAACAGCGACGTCTCTTCGACGATCGGCGTGTCGATGCGCTCGAACCCGTATGCACCCGCCAGGTCCTCGGAAAGCCTGTGCACGCGACGCCAATAATGCTGGTCCGTGGGCAGCAGGTCGCGCATCCCACGCACCGACTGGATCGGACCCATGCCCTTGCGCGGCGCGGGTGAAGATTCCGCGGCGGCCTCGGCCGGTTTCTTGGCCTTCGCGGTGGTTTTCGAAGCCGCAGATTTTGCGGCAGGCTTCTTGGAAGATTTTTTGGGAGGCATAGTGGGAGATTTCAGGTTTCAGGTTTCGGGTTTCAGTTTCGAAGCTGACACCCGACACTTTTATAACCCTTCGTACGTTTGTGGCTGGAAATGTTTCCATCGGTCGACCGGATAGCCGCGCACCCAGACGCGCCCGACGACTTGCGAGCGGTCCACCGGTCCGAAGAACCGCGAGTCGAGGCTGGACGAACGGTTGTCCCCGAGCAGGTAATACTGGTCCGATTTGAGCGTCACGGTCTGGTTTGCGGCCGTGAAGTCCTGGTCAAGATATGCGCGCTCGTCGAGCGTGATGCCGTTCGGATGCGCCTCGTTGTAGATACGCACGCGCCCTTCCGCGATCTCCACGGTTTCTCCCGGCAGGCCGATCACGCGCTTGATGAAGAACTGCTTGGGATCGTTCGGATAATGGAATACGACCACGTCACCGCGGCGAGGATCGCCGAACCGGTACGACAGCTCGTCAATAATAAGATATTCGTGATCGAAAAAATTCGGCTCCATGCTCGCACCCTGCACGTAAAAAGGCTGGATGAGGAACCATCGGACGGGAATAATGATCGCGAGCGAGACGGCGAGCACCTGCACCATCTCCAATACCAACGCCACGGCTTTCGCCTTGGGGGTTTGCGGGACGTTTTCCTCCTCACGGCGGCGACCGAACCACTTGGGCATGCGGCCCACTTTACGGCAAAACGGACCCCCTGGCAAGCCTGCGGGCAAAGCCGCATTCGCCCCTACGCCGGTTCGACCCATTCCCTGATCGCCCTTTCCCAGCGCTCCATCGTGCCACAGTCGTACCAGGGGCCGTCGAGCGCCATCCCGCCGAGCCTTCCCTCTTCGGCCAGGCGGGGGAACAGGTCTTTTTCGAACATCAGACATTTGGGCCTTGCCCCCGCGCGGCATTCAGATAACACCGCCGGATCGATGACGTACAACCCCGAGGACACGAGCGTCGAGGGAGGGATCTCCGGCTTCTCGTGGAACCGTCGGATGCGATGGCCATCCATCTCCGCGACGCCGTAGTCGGACGGGTTCGGCACGCGGATGAGCGCGACGGTTGCGGCGGGTGCGTGTTCGGCGTGAAACCGCGAGAGCGCCGCCAGGTCCAGTCCTTTCAATTCATCGCCGTTCGTCACGAAGACCGGATCGTCGCCCAACCCGTCACGCAAGTGATGCACGAGCGCGCCCATGGTGCCGAGCGGCTCGGGTTCGATCCAGATATCGATCCGTAGCGGCAAGGCACGTCTTGCCGCTCCGATATGATCCCGCCAGGTTTCAAACGCTGACGCCCATTTTTTCGGTACCGTGACAAGCACGCGTTCGACGCCGTGGCGCGCGAGCCACCGCGCCTGCCACGTGAGAATCGGTTGCCCCTGCACCGGCACGAGCGGTTTCGGGATTTCGAGCGTCACCGGCCGTAACCGCGACCCTTCCCCTCCAGCCAAAATCACCGCTCGCTGTATCATGGTACGTGTTACGCGCTACGTGGTTTTGCTGTATTTCATGATCGCCTCCCATTGCGCGCCGGTAACGGGCATGACCGAGAGACGCGGTTGTTCCACGAGCGGCATGACCGACAGGCCGGGCGTGTTTCGAATTTCGTCGAGACTCAACGGGCGTCCGACGGGCTTGACCGCCTTTAATTTCACCGACACCCAATTCCCCGATGTCGCGGTCGGATCCGGTCCGGCGGCACGGACCACCTCGGCCACGCCGACGATGCTCTTGTCTTCCTGGCTGTTGTAGACGAGCACCGGGTCGCCCGGCTGCATCCCCTGCAACGCATTGCGCGCCTGAAAATTGCGGACGCCGGTCCATTCGGTCTCGCCGTCGCGTTCGAGATCCTCCCAGCCATAGTCCGAGGGATCGGCTTTCACGAGCCAATAGGCCATATCTTGAAGCTTGCCCGCCAGAAGCATTTTATGCAACTTGGCGTGTAAAAAGCGTGAAGCATGAAACGTCGAACTTGACCCTCCTCCCACGCGCTGATAAGCCGATCCGAGCTTCGACAAACCGTCGGAGACGCACCATCAACATGGGAGGTGTTATGCGCGTCAAGCGCGTGTTACTCAAGCTGTCGGGCGAGGCGCTGCTCGGGCCCGACCACCGATTTCCGTACGATCCGGAAACCATGCTCCGGATCGCCGAGGAGATTCGCGCGGCCTTCGACAAGGGACGCGAGATCGCGGTGGTCGTGGGGGGCGGCAACATCTTCCGAGGCGCGAACGGCGCGAGCAACGGGATGAACCGCACGCTCGCCGACCAGTTCGGGATGCTCGCAACGATCCAGAACGGGCTCGCGCTCCTCGACCTGCTCGAACGGCGCTGCGGCATCAAGACGCGTCTCATATCGGGCCTCGAGGTCAACAAGGTCGCGGAGCCCTACATCACGCGGCGCGCCATCCGTCATCTCGAGAAGGAGCGCGTGATCATCCTGGCGGGCGGGACCGGCAACCCGTTTTGCACCACGGACTACGCCGCGGCACTGCGCGCGAGCGAGATCGAAGCGCAGCTCATCGCCAAGGCCACGAACATCGACGGCGTGTACGACCGGGACCCGCGCATGCACGCGGACGCAAAGCTCCTTCCGCACGTCTCCTACGAACGTTGCATCCGCGACGACCTCAAGGTCATGGACACCGAGGCCTTCGCGCTGTGCCGCGACCAGCGCATCCCGATCCGCGTGTTCTCGCTCAAGGAGCGCGAGAATATCGTCGCCGCGCTCACCGGCGCGGAGATCGGGTCGCTCGTCTCGTCCGCCGGCGAACCCGCCGCCTCATCGGCCTGACGTCTCTCATCAGGCTTTTTTTTGCGCCAAAGGCGTCATGCCAAAGGCAGATCCGCCTTTGGCGGACATCAGCCTCTGGCTGACTTTTTCTTCCCGAGCCACTTTTTCACCAGCTTCTCCGCCTCGTCTTCATCTTCCACCCAATGGATGCGCTGGTCGCGCTTGAACCAGGTGAGCTGACGTTTTGCATACTGCCACGTCGCGTCTTTCGTTCTTTTCACCGCTTCGTCGAGCGAACACTCGCCGCGGATGTACGCGCCAAGCTCCCGATAGCCGATGGACGTCATGGCCGGCGCGTCCCACGGGATGCCGAGCGCCCGCACCTTGCGGATCTCGTCAAGCCATCCCGCCTCGACGTACGCCTCCACCGCGAGATCGATGCGGTCGCGCAGCTCGTCGCGATCGCGTCTGAACGCGACGAGAAACGGCTCAATCACCGGCTTTGAAGCGCCTTTTTGTTTCGTGAACGGCTTGCCGGTAAATGTCGCAACTTCGAGCGCGCGCAACACGCGGCGCGGGTTCTTGAGATCGACGAGGCGCTCCGCGTCCGGATCGACGCGCACGAGCAGTTTTACGAGCTCGTTGAGCGATTTCGACGCCATGGCCTTGCGGAACTCGGGCTGCGGCGGTACCTGGGGAATTTTGTAATTGTCCACCAGCGCCTGGATATAGAGCCCCGTTCCGCCGACGACAATCGGGAGCTTGCCGCGCTTCGTGATCCCCTTCACGGCGACCAGCGCCTTCTCCTGCCATTCCGCGACCGTCATGGTCTTGGTCGGCGGGAGGAAATCCATGAGGTAATGCGGCACGCCTTCGAATAAATACATCTTGCGCGCGCCGACGGCCGTACGCTTGCCGCCGATCGGCTTCCCCGTCCCGATATCGAATTCCTGGAATACCTGCCTTGCGTCGGCGTTAATGATCTCGCCGTCGAACACCCGAGACAATCGAATACCGAGGAGCGTTTTTCCCGAAGACGTTGGTCCGACGATACACAAAACGCGCGGAAGAGCGCGTTTCGTACCCACCGGACCTCGTGACCCGGGGCGGTTTCCAGCTCGAACTCGAACCGACATTTGCGTAAAGGATACCGATTTCCAGGCGCTCGGTCAAATCGCCGCCTCCCCGTCCAGCACCCACGATTTCGCGGCCGTCACGGACACCGGGACGATCTTGCCGATCAAAGCCGCGTCGTTCGAGCGGAACCGCGTGAGCTTCATTTCATGCGAGTTGCCGCTCGCGAATCCGTTGTCGACCTTATCCACGAGCACCGAAACCGTTTTGCCGACGTAGGTTTGGTTCTTTTCGAGCGCGATTTTTTCCATGAGCGATTGCAGTTCGTCCCAAC
>CAYPUF010000026.1:0-12002 GCA_964413995.1 uncultured Gammaproteobacteria bacterium | reverse complement strand
GCGCCCCAGAGGAGGAAGACGAGATGCTCGCGTTTGTCCGAAAGCGCTTTCACGATCGCGTCGGTGAATTCCTCCCACCCGCGATGCTGGTGCGAGCCCGGTTTCCCCGCCTCGACGGTCAGCGTCGCATTCAGGAGAAGCACGCCCTGCTTCGCCCAGCGCTCGAGATCCCCGCTTGGCAACGTCTTGATGCCGAGATCGTTTTCGATTTCCTTGAAGATATTTTGCAAAGAGGGTGGTACGCGGATGCCTTCGTGTACGGAAAAACTCAACCCGTTCGCTTGTGTGGGGCCATGATACGGATCTTGTCCGAGAATCACGACTTCCACCTGGTTGAACGGGCAGGCATCGAGCGCATGGAAGATTTCGCGGGGCGGCGGATACACGGTGCGCTTCGCATACGCCTCGCGTACGAACGTGCGTAGCTCCGCGAAATACGGTTTGCCGAATTCGGCCGCGAGCGCGCGTTTCCACGACGGTTCCAATCTGATCTGCATGGACGCAAGCATACCAAACGGGCGCAGGAGCACGAACAGTGCTATACTCTTGCAAAAGAATATGAACGAAAAAAAGAAAAATCGCGCCTTTGACGTCGGATTGGTGTGGGCGGGTATCGCGCTTACCGCGATCATCGTGTTTATCCTCTTGTTCGCATTCATTCCGCGTCCCGGCATCGCGCCCTCTGACGGACGGGCGGATGAAGCGCCGCCGGCGGAGCGGGCCGCATCCGGAACGCGCATGTATGCGGGCATCCTGCCGTGCCCGGATCCGGAATGCGACGGCCTCCGCACCGAGCTGCTGTTGCGGGAGGACGGGACGTTCCGGCTGTCCGAAACCTTTCTCGGCCGTGTCGCGAGCCGTCCGACGGTCGAAGTCGGGAAGTGGACGACGCTGCGCGGCAACGCGCGCGACCTGGATGCCGTCGTGTATCGCATTAATTACGACAAACTCACCACGGCGCGGAATTATCTCCTGCTGCCGGACGGGAACATCAAGATGGTGGATGAGAAACAGGAGGAATTCCCGGGCGCGGGAAATTATACGCTGGTGAAGCAATAAGAAAAAAGACTCCGTGAGGAGCCCGTGTCAGCAATGGGAGCAGTTTCAATCTTCGGACTGCTTGTGCGAATCGCGGCGACTCGCTGCGCTTCCACTGCCTCCGAATAAGATCCCTGCCCCGAGGACGAAGCCGAAGTTGTACCACCCTCCGTTGTTGTGAACCTCATAGAAGCTCACATCGTTCGAGAAGAGCGAGACAACGAACGTGATCGGCGCGATGCTTCCATGCCATAGGCCGAGCCAGAATCCCGCAATGTTCCCCTGTGCATCAGCGGCATCGGCAACGGTGTTAGGACCCGGGGCGCAGCCTACAAGGAGCAGAATCCCAAAGAAAAGGAACAGCAATAGCAACCAATTCTTCATCTCTACCTCCAGAGCGCTCGTGGTTCCAAAGTTAGCAATTTATTAGAAAAAGTCAACCGAGCGGACAGCCCGTATGTTGCTGACTTACCTCGAGCGTTTTTCGCATAAAAACGCATATAAGAAAAAAACGCCTGTCTTCAGGCGCTGTCAGGGGCGCGCGCGACCATCTCCGCGAAGAAACGGCGCTTGCGCCAGGCGTCGATGCGGTCCTTGCGGACTTTCCAGTCCGCGTTCAGGAATCCGGGCGTGCGCAGCAGCTCGGGCGCCACGGTTTCGGCCGAGACGAACAAGCGCTTGCCGAAGAGCGCGGCGCCCTCGAAGAGCGTGCGGCCGCCTTCGCGCGTGACGGGATGCCACGCGACGGTGACGAGGAGCCCCGCATGGCGCGGCAGCGCCTCGATGAGACGCAGGAATCCTCCCGGTTTGGGCGGACGCAGCTGATAAGGATCGCGCGTGCCCTCGGCGAAGATCACGACGCTCGAGTCGTCCTCGCCAGCGAGGATCGCGCAGGCGGTCACGGCGTCGCGGTCGGCGGGGTTTCCGTCGCGGTCCACGAACCCGTTGCCGCTCCAGCGCGCCATGCGCCCGAGCAGGGGTGCATCCATCATTTCGCGTTTGATGATCCAGCGCAGGTCCTTGCGTCCGAACTCGGACACGACCCACAACACCGCGAGGATGTCGAACATGCTCGTGTGGTTCATCACCACGATGTACGGCCCGGGACGCGCGTCCTCGGTGCGCAGATCGAGGTCGAGCTCGAGGCGCATGATCCGGCGGATGCGCCGGAAGAGCCATGCGCCCCACCTGACCTGCAAGCGCGTGATCTCGCTTCTCGTCTGGCGTGCATCCAGCAGGCGGACGACCTCCTTGAGCTTCTGCCACGCCATCGCCGGAAAGGCGACGAAGGCGACCACGAAGCAGAACAAGGCCAGGGAACAGAGGAAAGAACCGGCACGGACCAGCTTCATGGGAGCCTCCTTGCGTACCGGCTCTTTATCAAATTATGAAGTTTTGGGCAATCCCTCACTCCTTCGTCATCCAAAGCAGGCCGATGCCGAGCAGGAAAAAAAGGAATTGCAGTGCGCGCCGCCGGACGGACGCTTCCTCCTTGATTTCCGAGAGCAGGTTGGTGCAGGCCATGTAGATGAAGCCTCCGGCCGCGAACGGAATCGTATAGGCGGTCAGGCCTTCGACGTATTCCTGCGCGAGGAAGACGCCGAGCACGCCGAGCAGAATCGTGAGGGCGACCGAGCCGTTCAGGAGCAGTGCTTTTTTGCGATCGAATCCGGCGTGGACCAGGATGCCGAAGTCGCCGACTTCCTGTGGGATCTCGTGCAACGCCACCGCGAGCGTCGTGGTCCAGCCGAGCGCGGGGTTCACGAGAAACGCGGAGCCGAGCACGATACCGTCGGTGAGATTGTGCACCGCGTCGCCGACGAGATTGAGCCAGCCGACCGGTTTTTCCGGCGGGCAGGACGGATGCGCGTGCTTGTGATCGTCGTGCAGGCGATGGCCTCCGTGGCAATGGTAGATCCAGAACGCGGAATCGAGCACGAAAAACGCGATGATGCCGATGAGGGCGATCGGGAGCGCCTGTTCGTTGAGCTCGATGCCTTCCGGCAGGAGATGGAAGAATGCGCCGCCAAGCAGGGCGCCGGCCGCGAAGGCGACGAGTCCGAGCAGGAGACGTTCGAGGAGTTTGGTTGCGATGAGAAGGCTGCCGAAGCCGATCAGGGCCATGGTCGCGACCAGGAGGCCGGCGAGCAACGCGGAGGAAAGCGGAGTCATAGGCGGGTATGTAGCACGCGGCCGACGAGAACGCCAACCAGGATGGCGCCACCGCCCAGGAGGAGCATGCGCAGGCCGGTCCGATAGCCGCGCGCGCCGAATTGCCGCGCACCGATGAAGCCGAGCAGGAAGAGCGCGACGCAGGACGCCGCGATGGACGTGGCGAAGGCGGTTTCACGCTCGAGCAGTGCGTACGGCAGCAGGGGAATGAAGCCCGCGAGGACGTAGGAGAGAAGCATGATCGCGGCGCCGGTGAGGGAACGGCGCTCGGTTCCCTTGGAGCGCTCCACGTATTCTTCGGTAAAGGATTCGGATAGGAGCGAGCCGACGCCCATGGAAAGCCCCTCCACGGCGATCAGCACGCCGCCGGTGAGCAGGATGGTCGCGCGCGGCACGTCCGCGACGACGACGCCCGCGAGCAACCCGACCGTGGAGACGAGGCTATCCTCCACACCGAAAATGAAGTTGCGGGTGAACACCGAGCGCGTGTGTGTGTCCCGGGTTGACATACTGGATCGTGACAAGTGTAGCATTTTCGCCCCATAATGGGCTATCGATATGACTCATCAAACCCTTCCGCCTTCCGCGCCGCCGAAACCGGCCGCCACGGGCGGCATCGACAAGGCCACGAATGCGAAGATCACGATCGGGATTTTCGTGCTGGTAGCGATCGGCCTGCTTATCCCGCTCTTCTTCATGTTTTATCCGGAGTACCAGCGTGAGCAGCTGCTCAAGAACGGCGTGCCGGCGCGGGCCGAGATCGTCTCGCTCGATCCGACCGGGAGCTGGTATAACAACCAGCCGCAGGTGGACGTCCGCGTCCGCGTCCTGCCGGAAGACGGCGAACCGTTCGAGGCGACCGCGACCATGATCATCAATCCCGTGTACATGCCGCAATTCCAGCCGGGCAACACGGTGCAGGTGCGGTATGATCCGGAGGACCGCTCGAAGGTCGCGATCGAGGAAACCGAAGACGGGACGCGGTAACAAAAAAGTAGGGGCATGATATATCGTGCCCCTCTTTTTTTGTCTGCGATTATTTCACTGCCACGAATTCGAATGAGAGCTTCACCTCTTCGTCCACGTCGGCGAGGAAGGGGAGGTCCGGGACCGACAGGCCCCAATCGCCATAGCGGATGACGGTTTCCGCCGCGCCGGCGAGACGGTCGTCCGATGCGAACATCGCCGAGCCGACGAACGTCGCAGGCTTGGTCGTGCCGGAGATCTTGAGATCGCCTTCGATCGAGAAGACGAACGGAACGTCGTTTGCGACGTTTGACGGGATCCCATCGATCTTCGTTGGTGTGAACTCGATAAACTCGTTTGCATCATCCTCGGATTTGAAGATCATACGTACGATGGCGCGGTTGCGCTGTTCAGAATCGGTCTTGAACGAGCGCGCGTTGATGCGGATCGTGCCGAGACGAGCTTGGTCGGGCGCTTCGCGGTCCATCGCGATTTCGCCGCTCACGTTGCTCGTCGTTCCGATCACGGTCTTCGGTTCGCCGCGCAAGACTTCGTCCAGCGTGAAGGTTGCGCGCGATTCTTCCGGCACGATCTGCCACACCGCCTCGGTGCCGGTCGCGGTGACAGGCAGGGCCTGCGGCGCGGAGGCCTCGGGGAGCGGGGCTTGCGGGGGCGGCGTTCCGTTCGACGGTCTCGCGGGTTGGCTCGGCGCCTTGACGGGACGGCCGACCAGCCAATAGGCATAGCCGCCGATCGGGAGGGCGATGACGAAGGCAAGGATCGTGACGATGAGGGCGAGATTTCGTTTCATGGGAAGGAAAGAAAAAGAGTGAACGAGTGGCGATCTTACTGGCGCATCGGGAGTTCCGGCAAGTCGGGACGAAGCTGGATTTGCGACGCGGTGAGGCTTCCGTCTTGGTTGGGGGTTCCCATGACGGTGACGCTCGTGCCCGACGTCACGTCCTCAAGACTTCCGGCGGTCATCTTATTCACGGTCGTCGATGCCGAGAGAAAGACGATCTTGGAACCGCCATCGAGCAGCTTGAGCGTGAGGCTTGTTTCGTCTTTTGAGACGACTTCGCCCACGCTTCCGCCACCCATGATCCGGATCTGGCCGCCTGGCCCGTTTTGCCCAAAGCGCGCATTGGTGCCGCCGGGCATGACCCGCCCTCCAAAAGACGGGGTTTGAGATTTCGCGTATTGCATGCCGCCGTAAAATCCGCCGGCCCCAAAGAGGACGGCGACCGTGAGACAAGGAAGGATGAGTTTGGTGTGCATAAAGTGAAGAAAGAATTATTCGTATTTCAATGCTTGGATCGGGTTGAGCTTGGCGGCGCGCTTCGCCGGATAATATCCGAACACGAGACCGATCGCCGCGGACACGCCGACCGCGAGGCTGACCGACGACCAGGTCACGACGGCTGTCGTGCCGAGGAAGCGCTGCACGCCCCAGGCGATGAGGTATCCGAGCCCGATGCCCGAAAGTCCGCCGAGCACGGTGAGCAGGATTGATTCGCCGAGGAATTGTCCGACGATTTCCTGCTTTTGCGCACCGATCGCGAGCCGAAGCCCGATCTCGCGCGTACGCTCGGTGACGGTCGTGAGCATCATGTTCATGATGCCGATGCCGCCCACGAGCAGGGAGATGCCGGCGATCGAGGCAAGGAGCACGGTGAACGTCTGCGTTGCGCTCGAGGCGGCGGAAGCGATGTCCGATTGGTTGAGCACGCTGAAGTCCGCCTGCTGCGGGTCCGCGATGCCGTGGCGTTCAAGCAGGAGTGAGGTGATCGCCGCCTGGACACCCGCCATCCCTTCCTGGCTTGCCGCTTTCACCGCGATCGATCCTACGGAATCGCTTCCGGTGAAATACGTCGACAACGTATTCAGCGGGATGAACACCATGTCGTCCTGGTTGGTGAAGCCGGAGCCGCCCTTCGCCTCGGTGACGCCGATCACCGTGAATTCGAGATTGCGGATGCGGACCTTCTGGCCGACGGCGTCCGCGCCTTCGCCGAAGAGGTCGTCGCGTGTGGTCGGGCCGATCACCGCGACTTTGGCGCGCGAGGCGACCTGCGCTTCGCTGAAGAACGCGCCTTCGGCCACGCGCACGTTGCGCGTGTCCAGATACGACGACGTCGTGCCCACGACCGAGGTATTCGTATTCTGTCCGCGCGCGACGATTTGCTGGCGTGTCGTCGATTCCGGCGACACGGCCGCAACGCCCGCAAGGGACGCAAGCGCGGACGCGTCCTCGCGTGTGAGACTTTGGGACGAGCCGCGGCCGGCGCTCACCGTCAGTCCCGCTCCGCGCTGGAATCCGGGCTGGACGAGGAGCAGGTTCGAACCGATGGATTGAATGTTCGCCTCGATTTGGGCTTTGGACCCTTGTCCCACGGCCAACATCGCGATCACGGACGCGATGCCGATGACGATGCCGAGCATCGTCAATCCGGAGCGGGTCTTGTTGGAAGACACGCCCAGCCACATTTCCTCGAACACGTCGACGATCCTCATACGGCGGGGTGCGGCAAGCGGCGCCGTTCGTTCTTGCGGTCTTCCACCAGCTCGCCATCGCGGATGACGAGGATACGCTCGGCATGTTCCGCGACATACGGTTCATGCGTGATGAGGATCACGGTCCGGCCCTGCTCGTGCAGACGCTGAAATGTGCCGAGCACGAGATCGCCGGTCTTCGAGTCGAGGTTGCCGGTCGGCTCGTCGGCGAGGACGATGGACGGGTCATTCACCAGCGCCCGCGCGATGGCCACGCGCTGCATCTGCCCGCCGGAGAGCTGGCTCGTGAGGTGGCCGTGGCGGTCCTCATCCAGCCCGGCCGCGCGCAGCGCCTCCCTCGCGCGCATCTCCCGCGCTTCGCGTTCCACGCCGGCGTACACGAGGGGCAGCGCGACGTTGCGCAGCACGGTCGCGCGCGGAAGCAGGTGGAACGCCTGGAAGACGAATCCGATGTTTGCTTGCCGGATGCGCGCAAGCTCCTCTTCCGGCAGGGAAGAGAGATCCTTGTCGTCGAGGCGATACGAACCCGAGGTCGGCGTGTCGAGCGCGCCCAAAATGTGCATGAGCGTCGATTTGCCGGATCCCGACGGACCCATGATGGCGACGAATTCGCCTTTATTCACTTTGAAGCTCACGCCCTTCAGCACGTGTGTGATGCTTGCCCCGTTCACGTATTCCTTCGCAATACGGTTTACTTCGATCATAAGTTACCTCGTGATGATCTGCACGTTCGCGCCGGCCGGGATCTGCCCGCCGCCTTGCATGCGGAAGCCCGCGTTCCCGCCCGGCAACAACGTGCTGCCGCCCGTCCGTGTGTTCGAAGACGCATTCGCGCTTGGCGTGATTGTGCGCACCACGATCCACTCGCCCTCGTTCGCGCCGGAAACGATCTCCGTCACGGTGTCGTTCGCGAGTCCGGTTTCGACCGGATGCGCTTCCGGCGGCGTTGCGGAGGGAATGCCCTGCGTTTGCGCCTCCATCGAAGGTTCGGTCATGCCCGGCAGGACTTGCAGCGCGCCGTTCCTGATCGCGGCATTCGGAACTGTCAGCACGTCGGTACGCACATCCGTTGCGATCGACACCGACGCGCTCATGCCCGGCTTCACCTGGTCGTCCTCCGTATCGAAGGCGACGTTCACGTCATAGGTCACGACGCCTTGGCTCGCAGTCCCGATCGGGTCGACCTCGACGACGGTGCCCGCGATCGTGAGATCGGGAAGCGCGTCAAATGTGATCGTCGCCTTTTGACCGGTCTTCACCTTGGCGATATCGACTTCATTCAGCGGCACCGCGACCATCTTGGCTTGCGTGAGCACGACCGCGAGTTTCGACGACGGCGTGACTTGTTGCGCGATCTTGCCGTCGATCGCGACGACGATGCCATCGAACGGCGCCTTGACGGTGTAGTCATTCAATGCGTCATACGCGTCCGCGAGGCGGTCGCGCGCGGTTTGCAGATTCGAGCGGCGTTGCGCGACGGTATTCTGCTGCACCGCGATATCGATCGATTCCGGGCCTTCCATCAATTCGTCATGCGCCGCCTTGGCTTCGGCGAGTTTTTCTTCCGCGAGCGCGATGTCGATGGCGTCGGCTCCGCGCGTCAGTTTCTCGAGCGCATCGCGGGCGCGCGCGACCGTCCGTTCGGCGTTGGCATACGTTTCTTCGGCCTGCTCGATCGAATCACGCCACGTATTCAGCGACGAGAGTCGCGAAGAAATCTTCGAATAATCGGACTGAATCTTGCTACGCAGAGAATCCAGGCTGTTTTGACTGAAGCTCGTGCTCGAGAGCGTCGCTTGCAGAACTTCGTAAGTGAGTTGAAGCATCGGCTCGGCGGCGCGCAGCGCTTCCTCCGCCTTCGCGAGCGCGATTTCGATGTTGTCCGGATCTTCGGCCAGCGGATCGAGCGCGTCGGCCGCCGTCTTGAAGTCGTTCACGCGCGGCCTCGCATAGGAATACGCGGCGGTCGCGGCGGGGAGGCGGTTGGAATCGAGCACCGAGAGGAAGTTCTCAAACGTGTCGTTTTGCCCGACATCGTCCACGCCGAGTACGTCGTCCGCGTCGTTCAGCGCGTCGCGCAATTCACGGGAGAGCGACTTCAATTCGGGGACGAGCTTTGCGTACGCTTTTTGCATCGTGAGCGGCGTGCGTCCGTCGTCGGCCAGCGCGACCGCTTCGAGCGCGCTCTCAAGATCGGCCTGCGCTTCCTTGAGATCCAGCGGATCAGCACCCTCTTTCAACTCATCCAGGTTTCGTTGCGCCTGGTTCACGGCGTTTTTCGCTTTGACGACCTCGAGTTCGTCCGCGGGCGCGATGAATTTCTGATAGGCGAGTTCCGCGGATTGTAACGAAAGCTCGGCATCTCGTACGGACTGTTGTGCGTCCCGAACGGCCTTGAGCGCATCTTTGCGATCGATTTCAAACAGCGGCGTGCCCTCGGTCACGGTTTCGCCGGCCTGCACGAGCACCCGCGTGATCGCGCCGTTCACCGACGGCGTCACGTCCACCTGGTTTTGCCCGGACACCTGGCCACTGCCGGAAATCGACGTCACCACGGTGCCGCGGGCCACCTGGCCGAGCACATAGCGCGTCGGCTCCGCGGGTTTGTTGAGCTGGGTTCCGGCGACGGTTCCGGTTACGGCCACGACGGACATGGCGGCAATCACCGATTTCTTCTTTGCGTATTTTTTGATCTTGTGGATCATACGACTTCCTCCGGATTCAGGAATAAAAGCGGCTGGTCGCCGCGTCACTCCTACTACGCCGGAAGAGGGTTGTTTCTTTCAGGAACCTCTCGCCTTTGTTCAGCGATATTCCGTGTCCAGGGCTGGACAGATGTCAGGATTCCCGTTGGGATGCGTACTACTCCATGGCCGGCATGAACCTCCCAGAAGCCCATCCACGCGATGAGGAAATCGTCGCGGAAGCCTTGCGCCAAAAGGAGGTTTTTGGGGTGCTTGTCCGTAGATATGAAGACCGGCTCTCGCGGTACATTCGACGACTGGGCGTGTTCCGGAGCGAGGATATCGAGGATCTTTTGCAGAACGTTTTCCTGAAAGCCTATCGAAACCTGAACGCGTTTGACCGTGCGTTGAAATTTTCTTCCTGGATCTACCGCATCGCGCATAACGAGACGATGAGCTTTTTCCGTTCCCGGTCGGTGCGGCCCGAGGGATCGCTCGTGCCCGACGGCGAGCCCGCGCTGGAACAGTTGAGCGGCAAGATTGACTTGGAAGACGATGCGGACCGGCGCATGAGCCGGGAGGGGCTTGCGCGGGCGTTGTATGCGCTTGAGCCCAGGTATCGCGACGTGCTCGTGTTGCGGTATTTTGAAGAACGCGAGTATGCCGAGATCTCGGATATCTTGCGCATTCCGATCGGATCGGTCGGGACGCTCATCAGCCGCGCGAAGAAACGATTGCGATCCCATTATCCGAACGACACCACCTATGACGATGTTTCATGAACAGAGCCGGCGGGCCGGGAACGAGCCGCTCGCCGACAAGATCATCGAGCGGATCGAACAAGAAGGCGTGACGCCGAAGCCGCGCTGGCGGTTTACATTGTTGAACCGGCTGTTCTGGCTTTTGTGGGGCGTGTCGATCCTGTTCGCCGTCGCGTCCGCAGGCGCCATGATCTTCGCGCTTGCAAACGCGGGCTGGGAATTCCGCGCCGTGACGCATGACAGTTTCGTCGCTTACCTGGTCGACGTCCTGCCGCTGTTCTGGATCGCCGCCATCGTATTGCTCCTGCTTCTCGCGCACGAAACCGTGCGGCGCACGAAGCTCGGATACCGCTATCCCGTGAAGACGGTGGTCGGCTTCGGCGCGCTTGGTGTCCTGCTGGGCGGGTTCGTGCTGTTCGCGAGCGGATGGGCACAGGATGTCGAGCAGGGATTTGGCAAACGCATCCCGCTGTATCATCCCGCGCTGGAATACCAGCGGCGCATCTGGGTGAATCCGGAACGCGGGTTGCTTGCGGGCGAAGTAACGGCGACGGAACCGGAATACGCGACGTTCACCGTGCGTACGTTCGACGGCGTCGTCTGGATCGTGAACGGGGACGACCTGCGCGACCGCGACCGCGCCTATCTCACCGCGCACCGGGTCGTGCGCATGGTCGGCGTCCCGGCCTTCCGCGCCGGGGACGCGTCTTCCACGTTCCACGCGTGTTTTGTCTTCCCATGGGAAGTGTACGGGCGAAAACCGTTCGAAGCGGCACGGGACGGTTTTCCTGCCCCGCCTCCCACCGGAGGGATGTTTGTCAGAAAATTCGATGGAGAGCGTAGTACCGAATGTAAGGGCGTACGACCTTATACCCTCCTCAAGTCCATGCGACGCGAGTAGTCTTACTCTTCACCTTTCGTATGAAGAAACGAACCATCTATTATACGTCCGCCATGGCGGCGCCGTTGCTCGCCCTCGGATTGGCCGCGGCTCCGGCCTTTGCGCATGACGCGGCCGGGACGCGCCCCGAGCTGACGGATGAACAAAGAGGCGTCCTCGAACAGGTTCGCGAACTCCACAAGCAAGGGAAGCGCGACGAAGCCCGTGCGCTTCTGGAGTCCGCCGGATTGCCCGCTCGTCCGCTCATGATCAAATTCCGCGCGCATCCGGGAGACGAGAAGATGCGTGAACATCACGAGGCCGTACAAGAGGCGATCAAGAACGGCGACTTCGCCGCATTCCAGGAGCTGACCAAGGATGCGCCGTTTGCGGACAAGATCGACGAGACGATGTTTGCGAAGATGGTGGAAGCGTCCAAGCTCCACGAGACGGGGGATCACGAAGGGGCCAAAGCCGTGTTGGATGAAGCGGGATTAAAACCGTTTCATCCGCATCAAAAGATGGGTGCGCGGTTTTTCAAAGGGTTCCGCGACGCCCGGTAACGAAAAAACACCCGGCATTCGCCGGGTGTTTTTAGAACCATCCCGCCACGAGCGCGGTGAGATAGAGGGCGTAACATCCGAGAAAGCCCACGCCCTGCCAGCGCTCGAGCGCGTGGCGTCTCCCGACAAAGAGGGCGAAGAAGAGCACGAGCGATGCGGCGACGGCGACAAGTGCGTCGCGTCCGACCGCGACGGAAAACGGGAGTGCCGCGATCGTGGAGGTGAGTCCGAGAATCCAGAACACGTTGAAGATGTTGGAACCGACGACGTTGCCGATGGCGATGTCGTCCTCGCCCTTGAACGCGGCGACCACCGACGTCACAAGCTCCGGCAGCGATGTGCCGATGGCGAGGACGGTGAGCCCGATCACGCGCTCCGCGACGAAGCCGCCGTGCTGGCGCGCCGCAAGGACGACACGCACGTC
>CAYPUF010000025.1:3069-12535 GCA_964413995.1 uncultured Gammaproteobacteria bacterium | reverse complement strand
ATGTATTGGGTATTTTGTAGGGGCGCAATTAATTGCGCCCCTACCGGAGAGGGTTCCGTCCGATCAAGTCCCATCGGAATCACGGTGATGCGCGCCGGATCGATCCCGAGCAGACGCACGAGATCGTCTTTCGTGTGTTGCGAGACGGCAAAGAGATGCGTCGCGTTTTTGATCAGTGTTTTCGGTTTTACGAGCGCGTGCCAGATGCGCGATTTGCGATCGAACCAGCGCGGCTCGATGAGAAAAGAGAGATCATGCACGAGCAACGCATAGGGGATGCGCGGTCGGCCGACAAATTCGAGATTTGGCAGAAAGAGAACGTCCGGTTTTTGATCGTGAAAGAGGCGGTCGAAGGAAGAAAGGCCTGTGAACGTGAGGAAGGCGACGAGTTTGTTAGGAAGAGGTCGTGGCGTTCCAATTCCCGTCGTTGCGATGACGAGTTCGTCTTCGCCGAGGGCGGACTTCATTGCGCTGGCAAGGCTGGTCGCGAGCCTCGGGACGCCGCCCATCCAGGGCCGAAGCATGGGACGTCCGTCCATCAGAATGCGCATAGGAGTTAACAGATAAACAGTATACAGATAACAGTTTTAATGAGATTGTTGGCAACTGTTCACTGGCAACTGTCAACTGATCTTATGTTGCGACCACGCGCGATTGATGCGTTCTTTGATCTGTTTCAGGAAGCGCGGCTTACCGAACGTCTCGGCGTGCTTGCGGATATCGCGCGGATCGAATCGCGCGGGGTCGAATCGCAACACGGCGTTGCCGACATCCTCCCAGCACTGGACCTCGAAAAACGTGCCGGTGATGCCGTCGAGCACGGTTTCGGCCGCGCCGCCTTGTCCGAAGGCGATGATGGGACGCCCGGCCGCCATCGCTTCGACCGCGGTAATACCGAAATCCTCGATTTGCGGATGCAGGAAGGCGATGGCGTCGCGGAAAAGCTGGATCTTGGCCTCGTCCGTGACATGGCCGAGGAATTCGGTTTTGGGACCGGCCATCTTGCGGAGCTTGTCGCGCTCGGGGCCCTCGCCGAAGATTTTGAGCGGCACGTTCAATTTCGCGAATGCCTGCACGACGAGATCAAAGCGTTTGTACGCGACGAGCCGCCCGCCCGTGAGCCAGTAGGAGCCGGGCTTGGTCGAGAAGGGGATGCGCTCGATGTCCACGGGCGGGGCGATCACTTCGGCGTCGCGCTGGTAATAGCGGCGGATGCGCTGTTGCGACGTGCGGCTGTTGGTGAGCATGACGTCGGGGCGGCGCGCCGCGATCGCGTCCCATTGGCGCAGAAGATGCAGGAGCGGCGGGATGATGCGCTTCACGAAGCGCGGCTGCGGCAACTCGTTCACATATCCCGCGCGTTCCTGCCAGAGAAAGCGCGTGGGCGTGTGACAGTAGCAGACATGCAGCGCCTCGGGCGCCGCGATCGCGCCCTTCGCGAACGTGGACGAGGAGGAGAGGACGAGATCGTAGGCGGAGAGATCGAAGCGTTCCACGGCGTCCGGCATGAGCGGCAGGTACCACTGGTAGCGCGTGCGCGCGAATGGCCGCTCGTTCAGATGCGACGGACGGATATCGGCGTGCCTGAACCCGGCATGCGTGCGCGCGGGGTTATGGAAAAGCGTGTAGATCGGCGCGCGCGGGTAAAGCTCGTGCAGCGCGAGGAGCACGCGTTCGCTGCCGCCGTCCTGCACGAGATAGTCGTGGACGAGCGCGACGCGACGCGGCTCTTTGCGCGTTTCGATGCGAGCGGGTTCCACGGCCATGGGCATAGGGGCAATTTAACGAACGGGAAGGATAAGGGAAAGCGGGAAGCGAGGATCAGGAATGAGGCCTCAGGGATGAGGGTCGGAGCGTCGCGCTTCCCGTGATACACTTCCCCCATGCGTCGTCTGGACCTTGCGTTCGCGTCCCTCCTGCTCCCGCTGGATTTTTTGGCATTGGTCGGCGCCGCCGTGACCGCATACGCGCTTCGCTATTCGCGATTCTTTACCGAGATCCGGCCGATTCTCACCGACATCCCGTTCAACCGATGGCTTTCAGTCTCCGTCTTTTTCGCGCTGATTTGGATGGCCCTCTTTGCGCTCGCCGGGCTGTATCGGCTGCGCGGACGCCGGGCATGGAATACGCTGGGCCGGGTCATCCTCGCCTGCACCGCGGGCGCGATGATCGTGATTGCGACGGTGTTCTTCCGCCTCGAATGGCAGACGTCTCGTTTTCTCGTGCTTGCCGTCTGGGCGCTGGCGATCGTGTACGTGAGCTTTTTCCGGCTGTTCCTGCATCTCGTGCGCAAGACGCTCCTGCGCGCGCGCATCGGGCATCAGCGTATGGCGCTCGTCGGCCACTCCTCGGCCGCGGATAATCTCGTGAAACTGTATCGCGCCGCGCCCTGGATCGGGATCACGGTGGAGCGTCATCTGAAAACGTGGAACGATGCCGCGCGCAAGGAGCTGGCCGCGCTCGCGCGTAAAAACCGGCTCGATGTACTCCTGCTTGCCGACACCGAGCTCGATCGCAAAACCGCTCTCGACCTCATCGCCTTCGCGGAAGAGAACCATCTCGAGTTCCGTTATCTCGCCGACCTCTTTTCGGCCACGTTCACGCGGGTGGAGATGGACACGACGGGGGGCATTCCCGTCCTGCAGGTCAAACGCACGCCGCTCGACGGCTGGGGCCGTATCACGAAACGCCTTTTTGACGTCGTCGTTTCGCTGCTCCTGCTCGTCATCGTCGCGCCGGTCCTCCTCGTCTTCGCGATCCTGCTTCTCATCGAGGATGGCTGGCCCGTCGTGTTCATGAACGAACGCATCGGCGAGCGGGGAAGATCGTTCCGGCTGTTCAAGTTGCGTTCCATGTATCGGAAATATTCGATCGGTCCGCAATTCGGCAAACAAAAGGAGGCGATGAAATTGGAACAAAAACTCATCAAGGAAAAGAGCATCAAGGAAGGGCCGGTGTACAAGATCGCGGATGATCCGCGCGTGACGCCGGTCGGCCGATTCATCCGGCGCTGGTCCATCGACGAGCTGCCGCAATTCTTCAATGTGCTGACGGGCGACATGTCGCTCGTGGGACCGCGGCCGCACCAGCCGCGCGAGGTGGAGAAATACGCGCCGCATCACCGACGCGTGCTTGCGATCAAACCCGGCATCACCGGCATGGCGCAAATCAGCGGACGCTCCGATCTCGGTTTCGAAGACGAGGTACGTCTCGACGCATGGTATATCGAAAACTGGTCGCCGCTGCTCGATCTGTACATCTTATTGAAGACGCCTTGGGCGGTGCTGAAAAAGAAGGGGGCGTATTGAAGAAACTGAGAACACAGAACTTAGAACCAAGAACTTGGTAGGGGCATGGATCGATAAACAAAAAAGACCCGAAGGTCAGGGCCAGGACTCGCCCGGGCAGAGGATGCGCATGGCGGTACTGAGAATGACGCCGTTCATCGTTGCGTCTACGGCCGCGGCAACCGGCGACCGTCCTCGGGGGGATCGGTTGACCGTCGTGCCGTCGGGATTCTGACGGAAGATGCGCACTCCCGACTGCGCTTGCTCCCAGCAACGATCCGCCGGCTCGCGTATGCGGATGTTGACCTCGTACTCTCTCGACCGGACGTCCATCGTGAATGCCACGCGGGCTTCGTGCCCGCATTGCATTCTCATCCGATGGAGGAACGCGAGAACGAGATCTCGGACCCGTCGCCGGTCTTCGATACCGAGCTGCGTCAACGGGCCGCTTCGGGCGATCACCCGGCCGTTGGACGCGATCAGTGCGATTTCCGGAACGACGTCCACGACGCTCGCGCGACTCGAACCGCAGTCCTGCGCGTGCGCGACGGTGATCGTTGAAAGGAAGATCAGGAGCGGAAAAAGGGCGATTGAAAAACGAAACAACACGAGTCACCTCCGTCAGGGATGTATCAGATTATTTCTCGTGAGTCAAACGGACATGAAAAAAAGACCCGGAGGGTCGGTCGAGATTCGCTCGATCAGAGCTTGCGTCCCTGGATCTGCGAGCGGAAGAGGAGTGTCCTGCCGCCGCCGAGCGCGGGTTGGAAGTGGATCTCCTCGCCGCCGCCGAAGAAGCCGAGGCGGTCGTCGATGGATTCGCTGTACCGCAGGGTACCCGGCACACCGAACTTGCCGACCGGTGCGGGCTCGCCGTAGTCGGGGATGCGGAAGAGGCAGAAGTCGTTGCGACCGGCGGCGATCTCCGCGCGCGTCCGTTCGAAGCCCGCGAGCCGCGCGTTGTAGAGCACGGCGAGGACGTCGGTGTACGTCACGTGGCAATCCGTGAGCGCGTTCGCGTCGAACTCGGTGATGATGTCGATCCCGTAGATCGGCCGAACCGGATCTTCGCGAATGACGTAGATGTCGATCTTGGCCCCGAGATTGGTGCCGGAGATCGTCTCGAGATAGAGGAGACCCTCGCGCTTGAACGTGCGCTGGATCGTCCCCGGGATGGTGGACTTCTCCACCCGCTTCAGTCCGTTCCCGAAGGAGAGCATCATGCCGTCCATCAGAAAGAGCGTGAGGATCTGATCTTCCATGGTTCACCTCGTAGCGAGACCCCATCAAAAAACGCACTCCTTGTCAATCTCCCTCGACCGCGCTCGGGACATGCTTTTGCGACGCTTGGACTCGGCTGATACCATCTACCCCATGGCGAAGCTTTCCACGCATCTGCGCACCTTCCTCGAACACCTCGAGGTCGAGAAGGGGCGTTCGGCGCTTACCATCCGCAATTACGAATTTTATCTCCGCCGGTTTATCGACTGGGCCGAGGACCCGCCGCCGGAGCGGATCGATCCGGAGATTATCCATCACTTCCGGTTGTATTTGAATCGTCTCGAAAGTCGGGGGGAGGGGACGTTGAAGAAGAGTACGCAAAACTACCATCTCATCGCCTTGCGCGCCTTCCTGAAATTCCTCGCGAAGCGCGACATTAAGACGATGGCGCCGGAAAAGATCGAGCTGGCGAAACAGGGTTCACGCGACGTGGCGTTTCTCGACGGCGCGGATTTGCAGCGCCTCCTCGAAGCGCCGGAGCGGACGGATGCCTCGCCGCTCGTGAAGGCCCGCGACAAGGCCGTTCTCGAGCTGTTTTTTTCGACAGGCATGCGCGTGTCCGAGCTCGCGAACCTCAAACGCGACCAGATCAACCTCGAGCGCGACGAGTTCTCGGTGCGCGGCAAGGGCGACAAGACGCGTGTCGCGTTCCTTTCGAACCAGGCGAGACATGCGTTGCGCGCCTATCTCGAGATGCGGCAAGACGAATCGCCGTACCTGTTCGTCCGCCACGACCGGGCGGCGCCAACCACGGCCTCGGACAAGGAAATCGGGCCACTCACGCCCAGGTCCATCGAACGCCTGGTGAAGTATTACGCCGTCGCGGCCGGCATCCCGAAAAAGGTTTCTCCGCATACGCTTCGTCATTCATTTGCCACCGATCTCCTCATGAACGGAGCGGATCTTCGCAGCGTGCAGGCCATGCTCGGGCATTCGTCCATCACCACCACGCAAATTTACACGCACGTCACCAACCAACAATTGAAAGACGTGCATAAGGCGTTCCATGGGAAAACGATCGAGTAACGAATGATGAATATCGAATGATGCATTACGCAGCCTATATGACCCTGAACGAGTACCAGAACGAAGCAAGCAAGACCGCTCTCTATCCCAATCGAGGTTCCAATCTTACGTATGCGGTGTTGGGCCTGTGCGGCGAGACGGGAGAGATTGCGGAGAAGCTCAAGAAGCTTGGCCGCGACCGGGGAGGCGTCATGGATGACGCCTGGAGAGAGGAGATGAAGAAAGAGCTCGGTGATGTGCTTTGGTATGTGTCGCAAACGGCATTCGAGCTTGGGTACGATCTTGAATCGGTCGGACGATTGAATGTGGAAAAACTTCGGTCCAGGATGGATCGCAACGTGCTACATGGAGACGGGGACAATAGGTGAGACTCGACAAAAGGGGATTTTTGAGCTATCTTCCGCTCGTTCCTCGCCCCCGTAGTTCAATGGATAGAACAGCGGACTTCTAAGCCGCTTATGGAGGTTCGATTCCTTCCGGGGGCACCATGAAACGACCGTCCTTCTTGGATGGTCGTTTCAGTTGACGCATTTTCGTGTTCGCCCTAGGCTTCAATTTATATGGACATCATCCTTACCATCCTGTTTTGGGTCCTGGTGGCCGCGTTTTTCACGACGATCCGCCAGGTCAACCAATATCAGCGCGGCGTGAAATTCATGTTCGGCCGGTTCCATAAGCTGGTTGAACCGGGCTGGCGCATCGTGGTCCCGGTCATCCAATCCATGACCAAGGTGGATATCCGCACCAAGGCGGTGGACGTGCCGGATCAGGAAGCGATCACGAAGGACAACGTTTCGTGCCGTATCAATGCCGTGATTTATTACCGCGTCATCGACGCGAGCAAGGCGGTGCTCGAAGTCGAGAATTTTTGGCATGCCGTCTCGCAGCTCGCGCAGACGACGATGCGCAATGTTGTCGGCCAGCTCGCGCTTGACGAGCTTCTCTCGCAGCGCGACCAGGCATCGAACCGCATCAAGGAAATCATCGAGAAGGATGCGACGGCCTGGGGGCTGGAAATCCTGAACGTGGAGCTCAAGGACATCCAGTTGCCGGAGGACATGAAGCGCACGATTGCGAAGCAGGCCGAAGCGGAACGCGAACGCCGCGCCGTGATCATCAACTCCGAAGGCGAAGTAGCCGCGGCCGAGAACCTGAAAAAGGCCGCCGAAATCCTCGCGACCTCTTCCGGCGCCCTTCATCTGCGCACGCTGAATTCCATTAATGATATTTCCAGCGACCAATCGAATACGGTGGTCTTCGCCGTACCCCTCGAGGTGCTGCGCGCGTTCGAGAGCTGGACGAAGAAATAAGTCTCTGTTCCGCGCGAAAACACTCCCTTTGCGGGGAGTGTTTTTTCGCTCTACTTCGCGACCCTCATTTTCAGCCAAAATGGCTTCATTGAGAGGAAAAACGGCCTTTTTCCCCTTGACAAGTCGATAATAAAATGTTATCTTCATCCTTCGATCGCAGACGCGGTCGTTTTTCATTTATGACCTATCTCTCTTCCCAACTCTCGACCATGCCGATCCAGGCGTGGATGAAAACGTCCTTCGGCACGATGGCGTTGATTTCGCTTGTCACCGGACAGCCGGTGCTCGCGACGGATGCTCCGCAGGCGGAACCGATCGTCGTGGTTGCGTCCGAGGAAGCGGTGCTTCCGGAACGTCCGCCGACCGTCCAGGAAGTGTTGCTTCGCGTCTGTGAGGAGCGCGGGTACGGCGAGGATTGCGCCAAGACGCTCTTGGGCATGCTCTGGACCGAGTCCTCGAACCGTTCGACGGTGATCGGCGACGGCGGTCGCGCGCGCGGCTACTTCCAGATCCACTACCGCCTGCACAAGATCTCGACCGACTGCGCGGAGGATCTCGTGTGTTCCGCCAACTGGACGCTGTCGTATCTTGAACAGAACCATTATCCCAAGTACGTCAACTACGCGATCCAGTGCCATAACAGCTGTAATGCGGGGAACGGATATGTGGGCAAGGTGAAACGCTATGCCGCCCAGTTCTGGAATCAGCCGCTCGCCATCGAGCAGGAGGCTCCGATCCGCCTCGCGGCCAAGTAACGAAAAAAAGACGACCCGCACAGGGTCGTCTTTTTGTGTGAGCGACATCGTCCAGGTTGTCGTCGCGTAATCCTGGACAACCCTGTCGATGTGTTACATCCTATCGGCTCCCGTATGTAGCGAATACGGGGCGCTCATTCTCAACGCATGGAGGTGCCTTCATGTCAGACAGGTCAGACGTTCCCGCATTCAGTGTCTCGCATCTTCCTTCGAACATTCCGGGTCCGGATGGGTGGCGCTTCGGCAACCTGATGCGCCTTCGTTCGCACGCGATCCGCGTGCATCTCGGACTGGTCGGGCGGAAGGACCACTACGTGTCGCTCTCCGCGAGCGGTGATGCCCGCCTGGTCGCCGGTCTCTCGCGCGAGGCCATCGAGGACCTTACGATCCGTGAGACCGACCACTGGGCACGGCCCGAGGCCGGAATGCTCAAGCATGCCGAAGGCTCCCAAGAGCACGTCGCGACGGTCTCCATGTCCACTTCGAATGGGACGGAATGGGAGGCACGGCACAAGAATGTCAACAGCGCCTTCCGGTCGCGCGACGCAAAGTCGCTCTTCCAAGCCTCGATGACGGAGACGGTGGCGCTGGAAATCGCCGAGTGTTCGGAGGTCTCATCGGGCGCCTTCGAAATGGACGCCTTCCGCTTTGCGAGGCGCTTGGCACTTCGCAGTTCCTGGAAGCTCCTCTTCGGCCAGGATGCCAAGGCGGGCGTGGATGAGCATGTGGACCTGCTCTTGAGCAGTGCGCTTTCTCCAGTGATCGGCATACTCCCTCGCTGCTGGCCCTTCCCGTACCACCGGGTTTCGAAGTCCCTGCGCGGACTCTACGCGTGGGCGAAGAGCATCGCGGAAGACAAGCTCTCCAACCCGGACGAGTCGATCGCCAGCCTTATGGTGAACCGACGCGAGATGGATGGCTCGCGTCCCACGCCGGAGAAGCTTTACGGTGACATGACCGCGCTGTACGTCACCGGGCGTGACGGACCCGCGGCGGACATCGCCTGGACGCTGTTCCTGCTGGCCGCGCATCCGGCGTTCCAGCGCGCCTTGCGAGAGGACGTGCTCGGGACGCCCGGATACGACTCGCCGTTCCTTGCGGCGATCATCAACGAGTCGCGACGGCTCTTCCCGGCCAGCTTTGTGCTGAACCCGCGTATCTGCACCAGGGGCTACGAGTTCGAGGGCATCCGGATCCCCCGCGGGGCCATGGCCTTCGGCTCCATCCTCGTCCGGCATCGAGATCCGGACGTGTGGCCGGATGCGCGGACGTTCGATCCGAACCGCTGGCTGCAGCCGGGTTTCAAGCCGCACCGGTTCGACTTCATCCCGTTCGGGTTGGGAAAGCGCCGGTGCGTCGGCGACCAGTTCGCCGATCTCCAGACGCGTATCACGGTGGCGGAAGTGCTCCGCCGGTTCCACGTGTGCCTCGACCCGGCGGCGACGTACGACTACTACGCGAACGCCGTTCTCACGCAGCCTCGTCCCACGAACATGCTGCGTTTCGTCCCGCTCACGCACGCGACTCCGGCTGCGGTGCAGGCGATCAAGGGGAACGTGCACGATTTGGCTGCGCTGCCCGGCCAGTGAATCGCTGGCTTCTACGCGAGACTCCGTCATCCGGCGCAGTCTCTTTTTCTTTTCCGGATTTTTGTACGAAAAAACCTCCCGCATTGAGGAGGTTTTTTCGTGGGGTGGCCAACGGGAATCGAACCACTCAAGATAGGCTACAATATTCACCGTGAGGGACGATCCGTCGCCAGCTCAGCGAAGAATCGAACCCTCGCGATCCTTCGTGATGCCTCCTA
>CAYPUF010000025.1:0-2969 GCA_964413995.1 uncultured Gammaproteobacteria bacterium | reverse complement strand
CCGTCGCCAGCTCAGCGAAGAATCGAACCCTCGCGATCCTTCGTGATGCCTCCTATCTCGGGCCATCGGCAGGCAGGATCTTCACGTGGGGTTGTTTTTGCGATACGTACATACTTCTTTATCCAATTCGAAGCTGAGAGGCAAGCATCGTTAGAGCCACTGCGGCATATACAACTGAGAGACAGCCGTAGAGAATTACCGCACCAGAGTTTTGGACTCGATGCGACCACGCGGCGACTTGACCCCACGCGAATGCTGCCAGCGGAGCCGCGAGGAAGAAAATGAGTGACACGCTCATCCCGACGAGTAAGAGTGAATCGCCAGCGCTCCATCCGTATGTCACGATTCCTTGGACACGACGGATAGCCTCACGCAACATAGGACTCCCTACCAGAAGTGGCACGAGTAGGAATACGAGGCTCATCACAAAGACCGCAGCGTTTTGTCCGGTGGGAGTGGCTGCGTGTTGAGAGGTGGTGGGATTTTGCATACGCTGAAACGTTACAGAGAGAATTTAATCGTGGCAAGTCGCTGGCGTAAAGAAAAACCCCCAAGAGGGGGTTGCGCCGGAGGCGCTAGTTGACCCAGACGCGAATCTCGCTCGTCAGCGGCGCAACCGCGCCACAGAAGTACACGCTCCAGTAGCCGATGCATGCGCGGATATCGTCATCGCTGTAGACGCGCGCGGCGGTCGGGTTGGAGATGTAGCAGCTGGCGAAGATGTTCGTGCCGCGGATCTTGAGACTCGACCGGTTCGAGTAAGCCCCGCTCACGTTGTCGAATTCGGCGATGTAGTCGCCGTCGCCACCGCACATGTTGTCGAAGCTGGGTCCGTCCACGTAGATGGCGACCGGTTGATAGCCTCCCGAACCGGAGGTCTCCTCGATCGGCTCGACCGAGTACGTACCGGTGATCGGCGCGACGACCGAACCGACCGTTTCGGAACCGGTGGATGCGCAACCTTGCTCGCGCGCTTCGATCACCGCTCCGATCTCCTCGGGGGTCATCGACTCGCGCACCATGACGCGGAACTCGTCTGCCTGGATCTCCGGCAGCGCGCGCAGAGTCGCCATGCAGCGACAGCTCAGTCCCTCGCTCATGAAGAGCGAGTACGCGCTCTCCGCCTCGGATGCGACGGGCTCGTCCACTGCGGCGGTACATCCCGACGCAGCCAGTAGCCCGATGAACAGGACCACGAAAAAGGAACGGCTCTTCATCTGCTTACCCCTATGTCACGCCATGCAGATGCATGGCGAGAGTCACTTGTCCGTGGCTCCTCCGTGCTCACGTCGTCTCGATCTGAGCAGGGAGGAGCCACTGATGACTCGTGGAGGTCTTGTTGATGTCGAGGGGCTGGATTCTCTCATGTCATTGCTTTCGCGTCAAGTCATCTAGATATTTGGTTGATCCGATAGATTCACATGAATCAGGACAGAAGCCCATTCGCCCACCAACGGGATACTCTGGCTGCGTTTCCCGTTGGTTCGCACGTGTAGGCTTTGAAAGTTGCTGAAAAGCTACGGCAACCGGCGGGCAAGAAATCGATTGCCCGCCCGTTGCCCGAACTCATGGCTCGGAAGGGAGTTCGAGGGACTCTCGATCAGGATGATTAGGTGCAGCAGGGTTCTCCAGTACGCAAAAAGCCGTCGGTTAGACGGCCTTTCACGATGGGGTGGCTAGAGGGATTTGAACCCTCTCTAAGACCTCCACAGGGTCCTGTGCGAACCATTACACTATAGCCACCATGGTTTTTGTGCCCGCTACACTAGACGGTTTTTCCATTATGCGCAAGATAGTGACAGTTGCGACAGAGCCATTGAAGATTCGATATGTCATTATTTCTCCGATCTTCGTCTAAATGATGAACGACCAAAACGCGCTCATCTTTGAGTCCGCAGTCGTGACAGACGGCTGCCAAACCGCGACGCTTCATGATACCCCTATAAGAACCGTGCCCATCTTTCCAATTGAAATGCCATTCGCCCTTCGGGGCATGTTTGTTCTTCCAAGTGGCGAGGCAGGATCTTCCGCAAAAAAACCTTTTCATCGCCGACTTTCTCATAGCCGCCGGCGTTCGATAAATCTCCGTTTTACAGACCGTGCATTTATAAAACTTGCCATTGTGTTGGCCCCGGTATTGGCAAGTCCTGGAACAGTACTTGCCCCATCCTCGTTTTACATGGCGCGGTTTTGCATAAAACTCGGACTTACAAATGACACAGTAAACGTGCGGCATGAGAACACCTTACTTGATTTCTTACAGCTGGTCAAGCCAACGGGTTGTGACACAACCTGTCCATTACCCCCTTTGGCAAGGGCAACGGTTTCCGGGTAAGCTGTGTCCATATGCGTATCCAATATGTGTTCGTCGCGGGGTTGGTCCTCGCGCTCATGGGCCAGGGATGTGTTGGGGTGCCGACCACTCCCGCGGAGGAATCTCCGATCATGGAAGAAGCGGACGCGCCGCTCGAAGAAGAGCCGGCGACGGAAGAGCAAGCGGAAGTGGTGCCGGAGACGACTCCGACCCCGGCGCCAAAGCCGGCACCGAAACCGGCTCCCAAGCCATCAGGTACGACGGTGAAGCCAAAGACGGTGACCGTCGAAATCAAGGATGGCGCGTTCAGCCCCCAAATCGTCGCGATTACGGCCGGCGATACGGTCGTCTGGAAAAACGTCGGGACGAACAACCATACCACACGAGGCATCAGGAATGGTCCGCTGGTTTGGGATTCCGGCAACCTTGCGCCCGGTCAGACGTACAGCCGCACATTCGCGGCCGCCGGACGTTTTGGATATAATTGTTCGATCCACTCCAACATGACGGGCGAGGTGATCGTGGGTGAGGCAAAGGCATCGGGGCAGTAGTCCACGAAATCCAGCCTCGCAAGGGCCGGATTTTGGTATAGCTTAAGTCATGCTCTACACCGACCACACGATCCGCAAGAACATCCGTCCCGGGTTGCGGGTGG
>CAYPUF010000024.1:0-12631 GCA_964413995.1 uncultured Gammaproteobacteria bacterium | reverse complement strand
AGAGCTTCACGGATTTCTCGGTGCCGAAGACCGCCTCGCGGAACGAAAGCTCGATGTCCATCTCGATATTGCGGCCTTTTTTGCTTCTAGAGCCTCCAAAGCCTCCAGCGCTTCCAACGCCTCCAAACCCAAACATCTCACCGAGAATATCGCCGAGATCGCCCATACCGCTCGTGTCGAAATGAACGTTATTGAAATCGAATCCGCCGCCGGGGAATCCACCAAAGCCAGCACCCGCTCCCCCATTTTCAAACGCGCCCGAACCAAAACGGTCGTACGTCGCACGCTTCTGCTTGTCCGAGAGGATTTGGTACGCCTCGTTCACGTCCTTGAATTTCGAAGGATCACCGCCTTTGTCGGGGTGATGCTCATGCGCCAGGCGGCGAAACGCTTTCTTGATTTCGTCGTCTGACGCCGTCTTCGAAACGCCAAGGATGGCGTAATAATCTTTGGGCATGTTATTCGAACAACAGACGAAGCCGGTCCGGTCCGACTTCTTCCAGCGAACGCACTTGGAGATCCGCGTCCGGGAGCGCGTCCAGATAGCGCGGATCGGCGACGCCGACAACCTTGAGTCCCGCGGCTTTCGCGCTCGCGACGCCGGAAGGTGAATCCTCGACACCGACGGCCGTGGCCGGATCGACGCCGACGCGGCTTGCGGCCGTGAGGAAGATGTCGGGATGCGGCTTGCCGTTTTTCACGTCCTCGCCGCAGGTCACCGCGACGAAACAGGAACGGCAGCCGAGCGACTCCAATGCGCGCTCGGCATAGTCGCGTTCGGACGCGGTCGCCAGACCGATTTTTATGTCCATTTCCGCAAGCGCGGAGACCAGTTCGCGCGCGCCGGGCTTGGGCACGAAGCCGATCTCGTCGAACGTCTTGCGGAAAAAGTCCGTGCGTTCAGCGAGCAGGGCGGCGTCGTCTCCTTCGAGACCGTACCGCTCGCGCATCAGACCGAGATTCACGATGCCCGATCTACCCATCAGCTCCTTTTGGAACGATGGCTCGTAAGTTTTGCCGTGCGTCTCGAGCCATCGCGTGAGCGCGATCGTCCAAACTGCCTCCGTATCTACCAGAGTTCCATCGAGATCAAAGATGACGGCTTGGAGTTGGGGCATATCATTTTGCCCCGCCTTCGTATCTCACCTTCTCCCATTCGGCAAGCGTCTTTTGGATCACCTCGACGAGCTCTTTGGCGGTGAAATGATTCAAGAAGATGCGCGAAACGAGTTGCCCCTGCTGTTGGTCGCCCGCGCGGCCCTGCGCGATGAAGTCGATGATCACGTCACGTTCTTGAGACGTGACGGCGACAATGTTCGCGTATCGACCCTGCAATTCTTCCGGCCGCGCGTTGATTTGGATGGGATGTTGTTTTTGTTCGGACATAGGGTGGCTGTCATTCCGACCGACGAACGGAGTGAGGAGCGGAATCGCTTCGAAGGGATCCCTCGGCTCCGCTCGGGATGACATTACGGATTAGACTCTTCAGGTTTTTGTTCCTCGGATTTCGTCTCTTCGGACGGAACCTCTGCTTCCGGACGCGTCTGGTAGAGCGCGGCGCCGACGGTTTGCGCGGCCGTGGCAAGTTCGTCCGCCGCTTTCTTGATCGCCTCAAGGTCTTCGTTGTCTTTCAACGCCTTGAGCGCGGCGAGTTTCTCCTCGACAGCCTTCTTGTCTTCCTCTTTCACTTTCCCTTCGGCCTCCTTCATCATCTTTTCCGTGGTGTACACCATGGTCTCGGCCATGTTCTTCACTTCGACGGACTCGCGGCGCTTCTTGTCGGCTTCGGCGTTGGCTTCCGCGTCCTTTTTCATCTTCTCGACTTCATCCTTCGGGATGTTGGTCGAGGCCGTGATGGTGATGGTCTGCTCCTTGCCCGTCGCCTTGTCCTTGGCCTTCACGTTCAGGATGCCGTTCGCGTCGATGTCGAACGTGACTTCGATTTGCGGGACGCCGCGCGGCGCGGGCGGAATGCCCGAGAGCGTGAAGCGGCCGAGCGACTTGTTGTCGGCCGCCATTTCGCGCTCGCCTTGCAACACGTGCACTTCCACGGACGGCTGGCTGTCGGCCGCGGTCGAGAATATTTGCGACTTGGACGTCGGGATCGTCGTGTTGCGCTCGATGACTTTCGTCATCACGCCACCCAGCGTCTCGATGCCGAGCGAAAGCGGCGTCACGTCGAGGAGCAACAGCTCGCCCTTCAAATCGCCTTGCAGGTTTCCGGCCTGGATCGCGGCGCCGATGGCCACAACCTCGTCCGGGTTCACCGAGGCGTTCGGCTTCTTGCCGAAGAACTTCTCCACGGCCTGCTGGACGAGCGGCATGCGCGTCATGCCGCCGACGAGGATCACCTCGTGAATGTCGGGCGCGGAAAGCTTGGCGTCGGCGAGCGCCTTCTTGCACGGCACAAGCGTCTTCTCGACAAGATCGCCGACGAGCTGTTCGAGCGTCGCGCGCGTAAGCTTGAGGAGGAGGTGCTTCGGGCCGGACGCATCGGACGTGATGAACGGCTGGTTGATCTCCGTTTCCATCGCGGACGACAATTCGATCTTGGCCTTTTCGGCGGCGTCCTTGATGCGCTGGAGCGCGAGCTTGTCGTTCGAGAGGTCTACGCCTTCGGCTTTCCTGAACTCGTCCACGATCCACTGGATGATCTTTTGGTCAAAGTCGTCGCCGCCCAAATGCGTGTCGCCGTTGGTCGCGCGCACCTCGATCGTGTTCTGTTCCGTCGCGGCGTCGTAGGCGACTTCGAGCACGGACACGTCAAACGTGCCGCCGCCCAAGTCGTACACGACGATCTTCTCGTCCTTCTTGCGGTCGAAGCCGTACGCGAGCGCAGCGGCCGTCGGCTCGTTGATGATGCGGCGCACGTTCAATCCCGCGATCTCGCCGGCAAGCTTGGTCGCCTGGCGCTGGGCGTCGTCAAAATACGCCGGAACCGTGATCACGGCTTCGGTGATCTTTTCGCCGAGCTTGGCTTCGGCGTCGGCCTTGAGCTTCTGCAATACCATCGCGGAGATTTCTTCCGGCGCGGATTCCTTGCCGCCCATCACCACGCGCACGCCCTCGTCCTTTTTGACGAGCTTGTACGGCAGCCATTTCGCGTCGCGTTGCACTTCCGGATCATCCCAACGGCGGCCGATGAGGCGCTTCACCGAAAACAGCGTGTTCTCCGGATTCACGACGGATTGGCGCTTGGCCGTCTGGCCGACGAGACGCTCGCCGGTCTTCGTCACCGCCACGACGGACGGCGTCGTACGGCTTCCCTCCGCGTTTTCCAGCACTTTCGGCTGGCCGCCTTCAACGACGGCCATGCAGGAGTTGGTCGTTCCAAGATCGATTCCGAGAATTTTTGGCATAATTATTTTTTCTTTACTTCCACCTTGATGGATTGCTTCTGTTCGCCGAGCTTTGGCACGTTGATTTTCAGCACGCCATTGTCGAACGACGCCTCCGCCTTTTGACCGTCCACCGCCGCCGGCAAGGCGATTTGACGGAACACGGTTCCTTGGCGGACTTCCTTGCGATAGTAATTCTTGTCGTCCACCTCGGTTTTGCGCTCGGAGCGTCCCTTGATCGTCAGGATACCGTTGTCGATGGAGACCTCGAGCTTGCCGGGCTCCACGCCGGGGATCGGCGTTTCGACCACGAGCGCGTCCTTGGTCTCGTACATGTCCACGGGCGGGACAATCCCCTGCGACGCGGGCGCGGACATGGCGCGCATCTCTTCGAACATCTTGTCGAAGTCGGCGAAGGGATCATTGAAGGGTGACCATTTGATGACAGACATAAGCGATAAGTGAGTCGTGAGTAGAAAGTAGTGAGTAGCTAGGATGCGACGATGACCTTTGCAGGTCGCAAGACTTTTCCGTGGAGCTTCCAACCGTCCTGCGTCACGCGGAGGATGGCACCGGGCTCCTTGCCTTCCGCCTCTTCCTCACCGACCGCTTCGTGCAGATGCGGATCGAACGCGCCGTCGGTGGCGATCCGCGTCAGTCCGGCCTGTTGCGCGGCCTGTTCCCAGAGCGTCCCGACCGCTTTTACGCCGACAAGCCAGTTGTCCCATTTCTTTCTCTCCTCGTCGGGAAGCACGGCGGTGTCGGGCAAGTGACGAAGCGCAAGTCCGAACTGATCGAGTGCCGGCAGTAAATCGGACAGAAGGCGTTCGTTCGCGTATTTCGAGAACTCGACTTTTTGATGCTCGGTTTCCTTCTTGAGATTTTGATAGTCCGCCTGCGCGCGTTTCCATCCTTCCAGATATTCTTCGCATTTTGCACAGTTGTCGTTGCGAGGAGCTTCGTCGTTCTTTTGTTCTTCATCCATAGAAATCGTCGGTTATTGGAGGGCGTCCGTCGCCGAGTAAAGATTGGAGAGCGCGTCCTGGTAGTCCATGCGCAACGGACCAAGGATGCCGATCATTCCGCCGGGAACCGTCGCGAGGACGGAGCCGCACGCCGGGCCGAAGGGACATTCCTTGCCGAGCAGGATGTGCGGCGCGGGAAAGGATTGACGGCGCAGATCCGACAGCGTGTCGTCGAGGTGATCGAGGAGCTGCGTCATGTCCACGACGCGTTGCCAGTTGCGGAACTCCGGTTGGCCGAAGAGCTCGGAGAGTCCGGTGTAATACGTGTCGGACTCGTGATGCGCGACGATGGCGGCGAGGCCGGAAGCTTCCGCGAGCTCGCGCGCGACCATCTTGAGCTTACGGTCTTCCTCCGCTTTCGCGGCGGCGGCAAGGCGTTCTTTGACGCGCTTGCCGGACGGCCGCGGGACCACCCACGCCGCGACGTAGCGCTTGAATCCGGCTTCGGTCGGAATGCGGCCGCCGGAAGTGTGCGGCTGCATGAGCAGGCCCTGGTCGTCGAGCGCGGCAAACCAATTGCGGATGGTCGCCGGCGAGACGTCGAGCTTGTAGCGCTCAACCAAGGCCTGCGAACCGACGGGTTCGGCCGTGGAGACGTATTCCTCGACCACGAGGCGGAGGAGATTTCCCAAGCGTTCATCCATGATTAGCAGTCTATAAAGACGAGTGCTAGACGTCAACCCCGTCCTTCGACGGGGCAGGGCATGAAAAAATCCCGCTGGGCGGGATCAGAGGGAGCCGAACAGGGCCACGCGGCCGAGCCTGGCGAGATGCCGGAAGGCCTCGCGCTCGTCGGGGATGTCCCGCGACATGCGCTTGGGCTCGAGGCCGAGATGCGCGCTACCGTGGGCAAGATCGCCAAGGGCATGGCCGCGCGGCAGCGAGAGCGTCCCGAAGGCGTAGACCTGCCACGGGCCGTCCGTGCGGCGCGAGAAGAGGAGCTTCGGCGTGCCCCTGGGCTCGATCTCGACGCCCGCGTTCACCTGCAGCACCTTGGGCCGCACGAGGCTCTCGGCCGGCGGGATCCCGCACGACAGCGTGAAGAGCCGCTCGTCGCTCCGATGGATGAGCCGGAACACGTGCCGGCTCTGGTCGGGCGTGTTGGTGATGATCCTCGGATACTCGCAGACGGCCCCGACGTTGAGGCCGCCCTCGAGCAGGGCCGGGAAGAGCATCTTCGCCATGATCTCGAGCGCCCGGTCCGCGGCGCGCTTGGTCGGCTCGTACGTTTCGTCCAACATCTCGTTCTCCTTTCCGTATCGAGAGACGTGCCGACTTGGATATCATGTTCTAGCACACGCGTCAATGATCCGAAGAGAAAAAAGAGACCCCGGAGAGGGTCAGGCGCCGTCGGAGTCGGCGGGGACGCGGGACGAGGGCGGCAGCCGCAGGGTGCCGCTCTCGAGGAGATCCGCGATCGGGATCTTGCTCTTGAGCGGCTCGCGCATGAGCCCCTTCGTCGTCGGGCCGTGGTGCCCCGTACGCTGGAAGCTGCTGACGTTCGGGGCCTTCTTCTCGGGCGGCGGGCTCGAGATGCGGCAGCAGGCGCAATCGGGGCAATGCCCGTTCTCGTCGAGCGAGACCTGCTGGGTGGGGCTGCCGCAATTTCCGCATTCGACCGTGGTATTCGACACGCGTGTTCTCCTTTTTCGATCGGAACGTGAGGCGAAGCCAGGTACGGACTGGCATTTAAATATAACGAACGGGATCGGTCAAGTCGCCGTCGCTTCGGGCAGACGATACAGAAGCGCGATGCCGTCCTTTTTCTCGTAGGTCCAGCCGGGGATCTCGAATGCGAAGGAGACGACGCGGACGTCGCGGCGCGCCTCGCGCCGGAGCTTCTCCGCGACGGCCGGCATGATCCAGCCCATCCCGAAAATGAACACGACGGTCGCGTCCGCGAGCTCGGCCGAAAGCAGGTTGCGGCGATGCACCGCGGCACGCTCGCCGAACGGGGCCAGGAGCCGGCGCGACCACCAGACCATAAACGGGTTGAGCTCGTAGCCCGCCACGCGGGCGCCGCGGCGCGCGGACGCGGCCAGGAGCCGGCCGTCGCCGGATCCGAGATCGACGACGACATCGTCCGGGCCGACGTCCACCAGCCGGAACGCGGCCTCCATGTCCTGCGCGCGCACCGGCAGCCACGGGGCACCGATGCCCAGGCCGGCAAACCAACGCGCGAACAGGTACATCGCGAAGATCGAGGCCGCGAGTCCGACGATCTGCCAGGTCATAAAAACCGCCGGTTAGTGTACCAGCGGCGGGTCAGACAAGCGACTGCGGCCCGTGGCGCGCATAGTCGGCGAGCAGACGGAGGCGCTCCGGCGCGACCTGCTCCGGCTCGATGTCCTTCAGGCGCTCGATGTCGCGGAAGCGGCGGATCAGGCGGCGCGCGGCGTCCGTCTGGTCGGTGTGGCGTTCGACATGCGCAATCCACAGGACGTCTCCTCCGGGCATCGGCTTGCCGCGCATCCGGATCGTCGCGGTCTCGCGGCGCGCGCCGCCCGTGATCACCCGATACGGCGAAAGCGCCACGTCCGCGTACGCGCCCTCCGAGGGATGGAACGGGACGACGGCGACCCGCAGGATGCACTTGTGCGCCTTGCAGATCCGTTCGAAGGACGGCGCACCGTCCCGGAGGCGAACCTCCTGGCTTCCGGCAAAGGCTCCGAGCGCGGGCGCCACCTTCTCCCGGTACGCGCGCAGAAGCGTTTCGGCGTCGTGCACCATCTGTCCAAAGGGCATATTCACCTCCGCCGAGGGCTTATCGGGCGCGCGGAGACTCGTCAACAAAAAAAAGCCCGACGGGTCGGGATTCAGGCGCCGCCGGCCAACGGGACGCCGCCGAGCTCGTCGAGGATGAGCGAACCGAGCTCCGCGGTATAGGCCTGGATGCGCTCGGGATCCGGGGCCGGGGCGCGGAACGTCTCGACGGCGCGCTCCGGCTGCTCGAAGGTTTCGGGCCACGCGATGCCGAGCGACGCGACCGCCTCGCGATACCGGCGGCGCCACGTCCCGAGCCAGGGTGGCCCCACGGCCTGCGCCGGCGCAAGCGGCTGGTCGCGGCGCAGGATCGCATACGCCGCGTCGAGATGCAGGTGTTCCGCGATCACTTGTTGGCGCTCGCCGGCAAGCGCCTTGATGATGAACTCGTGGCGCGCGGCCGGATCGCGCATCCAGTCGACCTCGATCGTCCACTGGAACACGACGCGCGCCCCCGGCAGGGAGGCCGGGATCGGCAAGACCAGGCGATGCCGGTACGCGAGGTCGCGCGATTTGCCGTAGGTCTCCTCCGCGCTCCACGCCGGGGGACGCCCGCCCCAGAACGCGCGCTCGATCTCGCCGATCGAATGCGCGGCGCGAAGAACCGATTGAATGTGCGCATGCATCCTTCACCTCCTCCTTCCTGCGTAGCACGCGCCACGCGCGCCCGTCAATCTATTTTGTTATTTTACTCGTATCGCAGCGCCTCGATCGGCGAGAGATTGGACGCACGGCGCGCGGGCGTGAATCCGAACAGGATCCCGATGACCGCGGACACGCCGAACGCCAGCACGACCGCGTCCCACGAAAGCACGAAGGTCCAGCCGCCGAGGATGCGGTTGAGGATTTCGACGGTGAACCAGGACAGCCCGACGCCGAACACGATGCCGACCACCCCGCCGACGACGGTGACGGCGACCGCCTCGGCCAGGAATTGGCCGAGTACGTCGCCGCGTTTCGCCCCGATCGCCTTGCGCAGGCCGATCTCGGCGGTGCGCTCGGTCACCGTCACGAACATGATGTTCATGATGCCGATCCCGCCCACGATGAGCGAGATCGCGGCGATGGATCCGAGAAGGATCGAGAGCACCTGGCCGATCGTGCCCGCATTTTGCTGCGCGTCATCCTGCGTCGCGACGCGGAAATCATCCTTTGACAAATCCCCTTCCGGATTGTCGAGCTTGTGCGTGTCGCGCAGCAGGAACCGCACCTCCTCCTTGGCCTGGTTCGGCGTGAGGTCGCGGGGGCGGATGCTCAAGAAATTGAGGCGGTCCTTATTGAACAGGTCCATCGCGGACGTGAGCGGAATGTAGACGATATCGTCCAGCTGCGTGAAGAAGCGCGTGCCGCCCTTTTCCATCACGCCGATCACGCGGAAATTCTGGCGGCGCACCTTGATGAGCTTGCCGAGGGGTGACGCGTCCCCGAAGAGTTCGCGCGCCGCGCGGTCGCCGAGCACCGCGACCCTGGCGCGCCCGTCCACGTCGTCATCGAGGAGGAAGCGCCCTTCCGCGACGGTGGACGGGAACACCTCGATTTCATCCGGCGTCGCACCGTACACCGGGGCGTTCAGGTTTTCCGGGCCGTACGTGACCGTCGCGGCGCTCACAAGATCGCCCGCGGTCTGCTCCACCCACGGCTGGCGTTTCAGTTCGCGATAATCCTTGAGCGTCAGCGTTTGTTTCTGCAGCGGGTTCGGCCCGCCGCCGCGCTGGTCCCCCGCGCCGTTCGCGATGATCACGATATCCGAACCGAACGATGCGACCTGCGAGAGCAGGAATTGCTCGGCCGCCTTGCCGATCGACAGCATGAGGATGACGGACGCGATACCGATCACGATGCCGAGCATCGTCAACGCCGCCCGCGCCTTGTTGCGGGCCAGGCTGTTCCAGGAAAGCGGAATGAGATCGCGGATTTTCATACGTTATTCGCGGCGCAGCGCGTCGATCGGATTCAGGGCGGCCGCCTTGCGCGCGGGCGCGAACCCGAACACCACGCCGATCGCGGCCGACACGCCGAACCCAAGCGCGATCCCCATGCCGGAGACGCCAAACGACCAGCCGGACTGGAACCGTGCAATCACCTGGATCGCGACCCAGGAGAGCCCGATGCCGAGCAGGACGCCCATCAGGCCGCCGACACCCGTGAGCACGATCGCTTCGAACAGGAACTGGCGCAGGATGTCGTTGTTGCGCGCGCCGATAGACTTGCGCAGGCCGATTTCGCGCGTCCGCTCCGTCACCGACACATACATGATGTTCATGATCCCGATACCGCCGACCACAAGCGAGATCGCGGCGATCGCCGTGAGCAGGATCCCGAGGATGTCGGTAATTTGCGTCGCGGTTTTCACGAGCTCCTCCTGTGAAAGGACGGTGAAGTCGTCCTCTTCCCCGAGGTCGAGATTGTGCCGGTCGCGCAGCACGTCCTGCACGCGGCGGATGCCGTCCGTGATGGACGCGAGATTCGTACGCAGCACGAGCGCCTGCACGTATTTTTTGCCGTAGAGATCCATGCCGGCCGTCACCGGGATGTAGATGTTACGGTCCACGTCGTCGAGGCCGCGCGTTCCCGTCGGCTCCATCACGCCGATCACGCGGAAATTCTGGCGGCTGATGCGCACCGTTTTCCCGACGGCGATATCGTCACCGAAGAGCTCGCGCGCGATTTCGTTACCGAGCACGGTCACGCGGCTGCGGCTTTCGACGTCTTCCATGGAGAGAAACGTCCCCTGGATCGGCTTGATGTCGTAAAAATTGATTTCGTCCGGCATGGTGGCCGTGACCTTGCCCGTCCGGTCCACCCCGTTCGCGGTCACGGTGTCGTTTTGCTCGACGCTCGCAATGCCGTCCTGGATCCAGCTCTTCTGTTTCAACGTCTTGAGATCCTCGTAGGTCAGGACCTCCTCGGCGAACGGGCTCGTGAACGAACCGCTGCTCGGCGGACCGTTCGCGACGATGATGAGACCCGTGCCGAAGGAGTTCACGGTACCGACAATGTAGCGTTCCGCCGCTTCGGCGATCGACAAGACCAGGATCACGGACATGATCCCGATGACGATGCCGAGCATGGTCAGCGCACTGCGGCCCTTCGTGCGGCCGAGGCTGTCCAGGCCGGATTTCACCAGGTCGTGGGACTTCATGGGCTACTTGCGCAGTTCGCGTTCGCCGAGCTTGTGGCGTTCGCCGTCCGTCGCACGGTCGCCGACCAGCAGACCGTCGCGCAGCGTGAGGATCCGTTCGGCATACGAGGCCGTGTCCGTTTCGTGCGTCACCAGGATGATCGTGTGCCCGCGCTTGATATTGAGTTCGAGCAGCGTGTCCATCACCGCCTGGCCGGTTTTCGAGTCCAGGTTCCCGGTCGGCTCGTCGGCGAACATGACGCTCGGCTGGCGCACGAGCGCGCGGGCGATCGCCACGCGCTGGCGTTCGCCGCCGGACAGCTGGTTCGAGAGATTGTGGACGCGGTGCTGCAAGCCGACGATCGAAATCGCCTCCAGGGCCAACCGGTCGCGTTCGCGCGGCGGCACGTCGGAGTATAAGAGCGGCAGTTTGACGTTCTCGAGCACCGAGGTCTTGGGCAGCAGATTGAAGGACTGGAAGATGAATCCGACCTTCTCGCCACGGAACGCGGCGAGCTCGTCCTCGGATAATTGCGAGACATCCCTTCCTTCGAAGAGATAGCGTCCTTCCGTAAGCGTATCGAGGAAGCCGAGGATGTGCATGAGCGTGGACTTGCCCGAGCCGGACGGACCCATGATAGCGACGAATTGCCCCTTGGGGATTTCGAAACTCAATCCGTGCAGCACATGCGTCGGAATGTCGTCGTTGAAATACGCCTTCTTCAGACCTTCAACGCGGATGGCAACCGGTCGCGTCGACATACCCTAGTTGCCGACCTTCGCGTCGGCGTCGAGCTTGGCGAATTCATCGGCGGAGACCTCGCTAATCACGACGACCTGGCCTTCGGTCAAGCCGCTCGCGACCTCGACGCGGCCCTCGTCGCCGCGCAGCCCGAGCTCGATGTCGACGTCCGTGACGGCGCCTCGCTCCAGCACGCGGACGTACCGCTGTCCCTCGCGGGCGCGGATGGAGCGCGTGGGCACCACGAGGACGTTTTCGCGGCTGCCGGTCTTGACCGTCAGGTTCGCCGTCATGCCCGGCTTGATGTCGCGGCCCGCCGGATCGATCGACACGTAGGCTTCGTAATAAATCGCGTCGGACACCTTGGTCTGGTCCGGATTTTCCGAGATCACGGTGCCCGAGAACTTCACGTCGTCGCCGAACGCGTCGAGCGTGATCTCGACTTCCTGTCCCGGCTCGACTTTCACGATGTCGGCCTCCGGCACGAGCGCCTCGACGGAATAGCCCTCGGTGGACACCATCGTCACGGCCGTCGCGTTCGCCGTCACCTGCTCGCCGATGCTCGGGAGGATGTCCGTCACGACGCCGTCCACCGGCGCGACGATCTGCACGTCGGCCAGGCGTTCCTGCGCCTGCTGGTAGGCGGTTTGCGCATCGAGGACCTGCGCGCGCAATCCGGCGACGTCCACGGCGCGCGGCGGCGCCTCTCGTTCGGCGAGCGTCGCGCGGGCCGACTCGAGGGCCGCCCGCTGGATTTCGACGTTCGCCTCGGCGGTTTTGAGTTTCGTCATGCGCTCGGATTCGGCGATCTGCAGGTTCAGCCGCGCCGCGTCATACGCGTTTTTCAGTTGGTCAACCGTGGTCTGGCGCGTGAGGTCCGAATTGCGTGCGGCTTCGTAGTCCGCGACGACATTCGACAGCTGTGCGCCCACGGACGTAATGTCCGTGGCGATACCGGCCTTGTACGCATCAAGCTCGCTCACGGTCAGGTTTGCATTCGTCACGGTTCCGGCCAGGGTTTTCTGTACGAAGGTCAGGTACAACTGCACCTGTTCAAGCGCCGTGCGCGTTTTCAGGGCGGCATTCAACACATCCGATTGCGGGGACGAGGTCGACAAGCCGCGCACGAGCGCATCCGCCTCGTTCACCGCGGTTTTGGTTCCGGGATAGAGACGCTTCGATTCTTCCAGCGAGGCGCGGTCAAAGATGCCGAGAATGCTCTCGAAGTCGTCGTTCGCGGCGGAGTTGTCGAGGCCGATGATGTTGTCGCCGTCCGTGAGGCCATTGCGCATCGGACCGAGCGCGGTCTGCAACGACGCGCGCAGGTTCTCGAAGCTCGTCACCACCGCCTGTTCCGCCGAAGCGCCGGAGTTGGCGAGGTTGCGCTCCGCAAGATCGAAGGCGAGCTTCGCCTTTTCGTATTCGTCGGCGACGGTGAGGCGGGCCACCTCGAGATCGACGACGGCCTTGTCATACGACGCCTGCGCCTGATCGACGGACGCCTTGGCGATCTGGATCGACTGTTCGGTCGCGCCGGCGAGCTTCGCGTTCAGGTTCGCCTGCGCGACGGCCAGCGAGGCGCGGGCGCGCTCGGCGGCAAAGCGCAGGTCTCGGGCCTCGAGTTCGGCGATCACGTCGCCGC
>CAYPUF010000023.1:0-13069 GCA_964413995.1 uncultured Gammaproteobacteria bacterium | reverse complement strand
GTGCGGAGGCGCTGCTCATAGCACCAGTGCAGCGCTTCGCGGCACCACGCGACGAGGGGTGCGGGCAACGTGATGGTGTCGAGATAGGTCGCGATGTCCTCCGTGACCTGCTCTTCGCGGGCACCTGGAGCTCGACAGCTCAGGCGGCCGTCCGCTCGGCGACGGCAGCGGTAGTACGGGTAGGTGCGGGAGCGACCGCGGGCGTGCTCGCCGACGAGGAGGCCGCCATCACAGTGGCCGCAGCGGAGGAGCCCCGCGTAGAGGAAGCGGTGCCGGCGTGGGCGCGGTGACGAGCGCTCCGCGAGGAGGTCCTGGACGCGCGTGAACTCGGCCGCGGTGACCATCGGCTCGTGCTCGCCGTTGAATTCGTCGCCGCAGCGGACGACTCGTCCGGCGTAGAACGGGTTGCGGAGGATGAAGTCTACGGTCTGGACCGAGACGGGACGCGCCCTCCCGGCTTGGCTTGGCCGAGTGCGCAGCCCGCGAGCGACGGCTCTCCGCCAGACCTCCGACACGGACATCGTTCCTGTCAGCATGTCGGTCCACATCGCCCGGACCAAGTCGAAGCGCTCCGGGTCGGGCAGCACAGGCGCGGCCCCGCGCTCGAAGCGCGTCTCGCGGACCTTCGTGTAGCCGAGAGGAGGTCGGCCGGTGATGCGTCCGCGTTCGTGCACGGCGCGGTTCCCGCGGCGCACGCCCTTCGAAAGGTCGTCGGTCTGCTTCGTCGCGGCGCCGAAAAGCACCTGAAGCATGAACTTGCTGTCGCCCGTCCCCGTGTACACGGCGTCGTGTGTCACGATCTCCTTGAGCAGGCCCTTGCCCAGGTAGTGGGTGAGCGCCGCGCCGTCGATCGGGTTGCGGGCGAGCCGGTCGAGCGTCCAGCAGAGGATGCCGCGGATCTCGCCGCGCGCGACCTCTGCGAGGAGCTCGGAGAACACCGGCCGTCCGGGCTCGCGCGCCGAACAGTGCTCGGTCCGCTCCTCGGCGATGCCGATGCCGTGGCGCTCGGCGACCTTGCGCAGCTCCGTGAGCTGCGCCGGGATGGATAACATCTGCTTGTCGGTCCGGTCGGTCGATTTCCGCGCATAGACGACGTAGCGTGGTGGAGTGGGCATAGGCGGGGGGTCATCGGATTTACTATCCACTCGTTCCGTCTCGTCATTTAGCTGTCAACCTCCAGGGAGCTAGATCTGTGGATATGCTCCATTCGGCAGTCGATGACCATCGCGATCGTGTCCACGAGACGGACGCCGAACTCATCGAGATCGAGTTCTTGCGGGAGCTCGCCATACGACTCGACGAGCGCTGCGCGCAGCGACTCGCGGAGGCGGACAGAGAGCCACCGACTCGGCAACGGCCGGGTCGGTGCGGTCGTCCCATCGGGTGTGGGGGCAGAGGTTCTGCGCATGATCCCATCGTTCCAGGCGCGGCGCCAGCGTGGAGGCGGTGGCGGTGGAGATCATGACGGCGCGGCATCACAGAAACCAGAAAGGAGCCGGAACGCGGCTCCCTTGTGGTTGCGTGAGTTCGCCTTGAGGATCTCGTGGGCGAGTAGCTGTATCCTACAGCCTACCACCACCTCCCCCGGGGGCCAGTCCCTGGCACACTTCCAGGGCTAACTCATCGAGATCGACGGAATGGCTTTACGAGGGCTCGTTCCATCGGTCTTCCGTAGCCCGGTCGCGTGACCAGGGACGACGCTGCTCGAGGTGCCGCGGAGCACGCTCCTTGGGATCAACCGGCTCCTCACCGAGGAGCGGTTCCGCGAGATGGCGCTCCGGCACGTGCGCGACGAGATGGTTCGGCGCTTCTGGGAGATCGAGTTCGCGGCGTACCCGCCCGCGTTTCGGATCGAGGTGGTGAGCCCGGTGCTGAACAAGGTCGGCGGCCTCCTCGGGCATCCCGTCGTACGGGCTGTCGTCGACAGCCCGAAGCAGGGCCTCTCGATGCGCAAGCTCATGGACGAGGGCCGCGTGCTCGTGGCCGATCTCGCGAAGGGGCGGATCGGCGAGGACGCGTCGGCCTTCCTCGGCGCCGTCCTCCTCGCGCGCATCCAGCTTGACGCTTACGGCCGTGCGAGCTCCCCGCCCGATGCGAGGCGCATCTTCTCCGTGCACGTCGACGAGGTCTCGAGCTTCGCGACCGAGAGCCTGACCGGGTTCCTCGCCGAGGCGAGGAAGTACGGCGTCGGGCTCGTGGCCGCGACGCAGCAGCTCGACCAACTCCCGACCGCGCTACGAAGCGCGGCGCTTGGGAACGTGGGGTCGCTGGTCGTGTTCCGCGTCGGGCCGGAGGATGCCGAGATGCTCGAGCCCGGCTTGGCAACGGGGCTCTCGTGGCCCTTCCATCTCCTGTTCGGAGCGCTCGCGACGGCCTGGTTCCTCACGAGCGTCTACACCGCGTGGGTCGCGTTCGACTGGGCAGGCGCGTATTCGACGGCGGGCGGGTATGCGAGCCGGGTCCTGGGCCTTTCCGACTCCTCCGTCCCGTCGTGGGCCCAGGCGCTCGAGATCGCATTCACGCGGGGTCCGCTTGCGCTCGTCGGCTATCCGCTCCTTGTCGGGTGGGCGTTCTTCACGCCGGAGGGGCTCGGCATAGGCCAAGCTTGAGACGGACGGATTCCACTTTACTATTGGCTTCCCCGAGGGGATTGTTGATCTTGCGCCGCGCGATGACGTTATGGGATGGCTCTCGGAGGCTCCTGAGAGGCGAGTGCCGCTCATCGCGCGAATCCTGCATCTGAGGTTCGACGATGACGAGTCGCTGGCGATGCGGGTGATCGACGCCTTCGCTCACCTCAAGCGAACAGACGATGCTTTCATGATGGCGTTGGGATCGGGCTCCTGGGTTGGTGAGCTGTCGGCGAAGTACGATGGTCTGGCCGTGAGCCTAGACGAGAGCGCGCGCATGACTAAACTGCCAAACGCGCGTACGTGGCTGCGGAAAGCCGCCGACGAGATGCGTATCGAAGCTGGTCGCGAGCGAGAGCGTGAGGCCGAGGAAAGGCTCTTGTGGCGGTAGTTCTGGTCGGTGGTCCCGCGTCAGGGTGATCCATCGCTGGTTCGAACTTCTACCAGCTTGGTCCACCACAAAACGCCCGACGTAACGTCGGGCGTTTTGTGTTTTGCAAAACAAAGAATCCCGCCTGCGCGGGACTCTTGAAAGGACCGGAGCGAACTAGGCAGCAGCCTGCTCGCCCGAGGCGCCCTCTTCCTTCTGCTCCTCCGGCATCGGGGCCGCCGTCGGCTGGTCACCCTGGGGCTGCGTGTCGCCGCCCATCGTCGGATCAAACACCATAAGTATTATCTCCCTAAGAGTTAGAAGGATGGAGCGTCTCCATCCGTGGGGAGAGGATACGTTTTCGAGCCGGATGCGTCAACCCCGACGTTCATTCGGACAAGCCTTTTGACGATCCATCCGCGGAGGTTCACCATACGGTCATATGAAGTTCTCTCTCAAGGCCGGCATTCCCGTGAGCCTCGCGCTCGCGGTTCTCGGTGGAGGATGCGTGCCTGGTCCCGTTCCGTCACCCTCGCCGACGGAGCCCGCCGTCCCCGTAGCGGTAGAGCCCGCGCTTCCCGAAGGCACGTATAAGACGCGGCAAGGCCATCTCGACCGCGTGAGGGATGTCGCGCTCGTGAATGCGGAAGACGGCCGCGTCCGCAGCCCGCTCCTGATCGTCGGCGAGGCGCGTCTCTGGTACTTCGAGGCGACGTTCCCGATCCGCCTCCTCAACGAGGCGGGTCGCGAAATCGCCGTAGGCTACGCCTCGGCCGACGGTGACTGGATGACGGAAGACTGGGTGCCGTTTACGGCCGAGCTTTCGTTTTCGCCGCAGCCGCCCGGTTCTCGCGGGATGCTTGTGCTTGAGAAAGACAACCCGTCGGGACTTCCCGAGAACGATGACCGCGTCGAAATCCCCATCAGATTTTAGCCGCTACTCGTACGCGCTATTCGATACTCGCATCTATGCCCATCATCAAAGACGACAAAGATCTTCCGAAAACCGAAGCGGAGTGGAAAAAAATCCTGACGCCCGAGCAGTATCACGTGCTGCGCGAGGGCGGCACGGAACGCGCCTTCACCGGCGAGTACGACAAAACATTTGATGACGGGATGTACCGTTGCGCGGCCTGCGGCGCGGAACTCTTTGATTCGAAGGCGAAGTATGATTCCGGATGCGGTTGGCCGGCATTTTTCGCGGCGGCGGGCGGCGACCGCGTCACATTCCGCGAGGACGACTCGCACGGCATGCACCGCATCGAAGTCCGATGCGCGCGCTGCGGTTCGCATCTCGGCCACATTTTTGATGACGGTCCCAAGGAACACGGCGGCAAACGTTTCTGCATCAACTCCGCCGCGTTGAATATGGAAAAAATGTAGGAGCAAGGCGCGCCTTGCCCCTACTCCCGCCCCACGATATACAAATTCTCCCGCGCGCGGGTGACGGCCGTGTACAGCCAGCGCCGCCACGTCTCGTCATCCGATTTCGGAAACCGTTCTTCGAAGAGGAGGACGGTTTTCGCCTGCGAGCCTTGCGATTTGTGCACCGTGAGCGCGTAGCCGTAGTCAAAGCGCTCGCCGATGTTTTTCTGCGCCAGATCCGGCACCTTCATCACGGTTTCGGGGTGGTTGAATTGGTGGCGCGAGACGAGTCCGTCCAAACGCCGCCCGTCTTCCGGAAAGTCGACCACGGCCGCATACCAATGCTCGCCTTCCGGCGTGATGGATTCGATGCGTCCGACCATCCCGTTGTAAATTGGTCCCCCCGGATTCTTGTACGTGTTCTTGAGGCACACGACGCGGTCGCCGCCTTCGGGTTCATCCGTCTCGCGTCCGAGTTTTTGCCGCACGCTCCGGTTCAGCGCGACGCGCGTCTTGTTGTAGCCGCACAAAAGCAGCATGTCGTCATGCAGGTGCGAAAGCAGGTGATCGACGAGGTCGTCGATGTCGGACGCTTCATGCGTCGCATAGGAGAACTTGCGCACGGACTTCGAGAAATCCCCGGCCGGCACGCGACCCGTGCGCCGCGCCTCTTCGGCGAGCCGGATGATCGGATTCCCTTCGGCTTGCCGATGGATCGTCTCAAGGACGAGATCCAGCCGGTTCATCAGGTTGAACGATCCTTCCACGGGCGGAAGCTGGCCGTGGTCGCCGACGGCGATGATCGGGATGCCGGTGGAGAGGAGGTCGTGCCAGATGCGGTCGGTGACCATGGAGGCCTCGTCGAGAATGATCAAATCCGCCTCGATCTCTTTCGAACGGATCCATCCCGCGATCGCGCCCTCCTTGTCCATGTACGGCGTGTACAGGAGGGCATGGATGGTGCCGCAGGAATCCTGCGGCAGGAGCGTCCCGCCCGCGACGAGCGTCTGGCGCAGGACTTGGCTCGCTTTTCCCGTGTATGAGCAAAACGCGACGCGCAACTCGGGACGCACGTCGGCCAGCCCGGCGCGCAAGACGGCGATCACGGTCGTCTTGCCCGTTCCCGCGTATCCGCCGAGCGTGATCGATCTCCCTTCGGGTTTCAGCGCCCACGTGCGCAGCCGTTCGAGTACGCGGACTTGGTCGGAAGACAAAGAAAGACCCTTCATGATAGGATGAACGTACAATCGAAGAGTGCGCCTATCAAGAGCGCGGGGATGCCAAGGGAACGGCCCGATGCCCCGCCCGCAACCGATCGTTTGTTCGATGCGGTGCGAACTCCGGCCCCGAACGGGGAAAGATAACGCGTTTCCGCGCGACTCTTTCGTCTTCGGGGAAAGAGTCTTTTTCATTCTTCTCTCTTTCCCTATGTTCCATCGCCCTCCCGCTTATACCGTGGAATCCGTCACGTCCGGGCACCCGGACAAGGTCTGCGATCAGATTTCCGACGCAATCCTCGACGCCTGCCTTGCGCAAGATCCGTCGAGCCGCGTCGCGGCCGAGTGCTTCGGCGGACATGGCCTGCTCGTCATCGGCGGCGAGATCACGACACGCGCCGAGATCGACGCCGAGGCGATCGCGCGAGGCGTCTATCGCGACATCGGCTATGACGATACGGGTCTGCGCGTGCAGGTACAGCTCGTGCGCCAGTCTCCGGATATCGCGGTCGGCGTCGATACGGGCGGCGCGGGCGACCAAGGCATCATGTACGGATACGCTACCGACGAAACGCCCGAGCTCCTTCCGTCCGCCCTGGTGGAGGCGCATCGCCTCGCACGCGAGCTTGAACGGCTTCGCAAGACCGATCCCGCGTACGCGTGGTTGCGTCCGGACGGCAAGACGCAAGTCACGGTTCACGGCGGCCGCGTCACGGACGTCCTGGTCAGTACGCAACACGATCCGTCCGTCTCGCAAGACGCGATCCGGGGCGCGCTGCTGCCGCTCCTGCGTCCCTTCGGGATCGACGGGGCCGCGCCCGCCTTCCATGTCAATCCGACCGGCGTATTCATCCAGGGCGGATTCGAGGCGGACACGGGACTCACCGGCCGCAAGCTTATGGTCGATACGTACGGCGGACTCGCACCGCATGGCGGCGGCGCGTTTTCCGGCAAGGATGCGACCAAGGTGGATCGCTCGGCCGCGTATCAGGCGCGCCAAGCCGCCAAACGGCTGGTCGCGAGCGGTCGGGCGAAGCAAGCGCTCGTGTCGGTCGCGTACGCGATCGGCCGCGCCGAGCCGCTCATGATCGAGGCGATCGACCAGGACGGCCGCTCCCATGCCGATTTCGTGAAGCGCGAATTCGATTTCCGTCCCGCCGCGATCATCGAGCGGCTCGGACTCCGGCGTCCCATCTTCCGCCAAACCGCGGCGTACGGGCATTTCGGCAAGGAGGGCTTGCCGTGGGAAGCGGCGTAGGGGGAGTGGAAGTGGGTTGACAAGACGGGTAATATCTGGTCAGATAGCCCGTCCTTTCCATCGCCTTTTCCGGCCCCGTTTTTGCGAGGATTTCGATCAAAATATTCGTAGAAACGGGGTCTCCCGGCGGTTGCCGCGGACTTCGGGAAAGGCACAGACATGTTCGAGACCATCGACGATCCCGAGGACATGCACCGGGTTCCGAGATGGCTCTGGGACCTGTGCGTGCGCCTCTACCGGTCCACCGATCCGGTGATGCGGGCGGCGGCGCCCGGGCTGCTCTTCAACTGGGTCATCCCGGAAGACGACGAGTATGCCCTGAAGGCCGCCTTCGAACAACGGTTCGAGGCGTGGGCCGACGCCCTGTCGGACCGCGAACTCGACGATCTCGAGCGCGCGCTCGGGGCCGAGGCGTGCCGGATGCGCGAGTGGCTTGCGCGGCTCGAGCGCGGCGGATTCCCGGAGGGGGATCTCATCGCGTTCGGATGCGCGCGCGAGATCCTGCAGGCGGCGATGTACGCCCTTGAATGGCGAGATCGCGAAGCGTGGATCTGCGACGATTTTGACCGTCTCGACCGCGCGGTGGTCAAGGCGTTGCACGCCTACGTGAATCCCGCCGGGGCGCCGAGGCGCTTGCTCGTGATCCGGCAAAAAAGCGCGCTCCTTGACCTGGCGCGCCGCTGCGACGAGATGACCTGGTGGGCACTCCTGGCCACGGAGGCGCCGCCATGAAGGACGCGCTGTTTCGCGAGGTCAAGCCCCTCACGTTCCTGTCCGGGACCGTGCTCGCCTATGAAGCGCACAGGCGCTGCGAACGCCTGCTCGCGTCTCCCGATCCGTTCCTGCGGATCGTCGGCGTCGGCATGCTGCTCGACGATCGGTTGCCGACGGAAACGCCGACGGAGGCCGAGGAGGTGCGCCGGCGCGTCGACCTGTGGCTGCGACTCATGCCGAAGCATGTGCTCCACGATCTCGAGCGTACCGTGGTCCGGGAGGCCAAGCGTCAGCTCGTGGCCCTCCGCGCCGCGGATCCGTCCGCGTCCGACGCGGTGGAACGCCTGCGCATCCGCAGCGAGCGGCGGCTCCTGGCCGATGCCGCGCGCCTGATGCTGCGGGCCAAGCGTCCGCGCATCGAGATCGAGCTCGGAGAGATCGACGCGCTCCTCTCGAAGCTGGATGACTGACGAGACCGATCGGTCTCTTTTTTGTTACACTCTGGATATGGAAGGCGCATTTCCGACGGCGGTGTACTATTTTCCGCTGGACAAAGAGATGGAGGAAGGCGAGCCCGTCAAGGTCTCGCTGGTCGAGCGCGACGGCCGGCTGGTAGCCGATCTCTCCGGTCTCCCGGAGGCTTTGCGACGTACGCTCGAGATGCGCGGCGTGCCGGACGCGCTGCACCGGGAGTCGGTGCTGCCAACCGACGGTCCCGCGTTTTTGGCCGCGCTCCTTCGCGAATCGAACGCCTACCGCCGGTTCCGTTCCTCGCCGGCGCCCGTGAAATCCTGATCTATGGTCGGCGCCTCCCCGGATCGAAACGAACGGCCCCGCGTCCCGGAACGCGGGCCATCCGTCGAACGCAAAAAAACCGCGCCGCCTCCGCTGCGTCCGGAAATCATCGCCGCCTCCAAGTTCAGCAAGGCCGAAAAACACCGGCGGGAACGCGCGGCCAACGACGTGCAGGCGTCGGCGAACGCGTGCGACCGGCTCGAAAACATCCTGTATCATCGCGCAATCGACAAGGGCGGCGAAAACGGCAAACGCGCCCTCGAGGAAATCGCCTTGCGGCAGCAGCTCATGGACGGCGCGATCGTGTCCAAAGGGCCGATCGGCGAACCGGGCGTGAACGTCACCGAGGTCGGCACGATCCTCGACGAGCGGACCGGTGAAACCGTGAAAGCCGTCATCAAGCCCGCGTCCGGAGAGAAAGCCTTCTCGTATGACCCGGAGACGAAGCGGGCCGGGGTCGTATCAAAACAGACGGCGCCGCTGAAAGAACTCGAACGCGCGTTTTCGCCCATCCTCAATGAGGAAGATTTGGCACGCGAACAGGCGTCGTTGGTCGAGCAAGGATACGAACCCGCCGTCGTGGAAAGCGCGCTAAGACGTCGGCGTTCGGAGATGCGGTCGCAGCAAGAGTTCATCAAAATGAACACGGAAGCGTTTCCGGACAGCGCGGCGGTGTTGGCAAGGGAGTACGGCGTGGACGTGAAGACGATCGTGGGGCTGTATTTGGAAGATGTGGGCCTGTCGGCGGAAGAGATCCAAGAATGGTGGCGGGCCGGTGAGGAGTCGTTTTGGGAAGAGGTACAAAAGAAACTCGAGTTCACCTATCGCCAGAATCAACCAGCCGGATGGGGTCATGCGCGCGAGTTCGTCTTTTCCCAAATGGATAAACTGCTCGACTTCGGTGTCGTGCCGGAAACCGTGTTGCGCGCCGAACGGGACAAGACGGGAAAGCCCCAGGAAATCATGTCCGTGCAGAAGCTCGAACGCGCTCGTGGATTGTCGGATGACGAATTGGAAGGATTATGGGCGCTCGAAACGAGCCATCCGCTCGCCAAACAGATGACACGAATCGCGGCGCTAGATTATTTGCTGGTCTCAAGCGACCGGCATGGAGGAAATTTTCTTTTGGCGGGGGAAGATTTGGACGAACCCCTGTACGATCCTCATACGCAGACATGGGCGGACAAGGATGTCTCCCTTGTGGGCATTGACAATGCCTATGCCATGGGACTTGGATTTCCCGAGAGCACGCGTCAGTTCAAGGAGGCGGGGCTTTTGGGCGAAGGATTGACCCTGCGCGGTGAGCCGCACATTTCCGTTCCCTTAGAGTACGTTCGTTTGAAGAAGGCGGAGCTTGATGAGGAGGCACTCGAAGGCGTGCGCAACATGTATGAAAAAATCCTGCTGTACAGCAAGGAGCGGCCGAAATTCAAGCAGTTGCAGGAAGCGTATAAAACGAATCCGGCGTCCATGACGGCGGAAGAGATGGCGCTCTATCAAAAGATGGATACGGTGGGCGAGTATCCCAAGTACGTTACCGACCTGTTCCGCCTCGCGTTCCGGAGTGACGGATCGGATCCGGATCGCGAAAAGATCGTCCAAATCGAATTGGATGCGTTCCTCGAACGTTGCGCGTACCTCCTCAAACACAAGCGGCCGCCGCACATGAAGGACGTGTCGCTCGTGGATGCGTCCGGATTGCGGCCGAAATACTCGAAAGATTGGCAGCGGCACATGACGAAAGCCGCGGAAAGCCCGTTCGAGGTCGATGTGGATCTTGATGCGGCGGAGGAATAGCTACGGGGCCGTCTCGATCTCCACGACCACGCTCCGCGCGTCCTCCTGCAGGAGAAGCTCGACCAGCCGTTCGATTTCGCGAACCGATTTTTCCGAAGCGCGTCCGACGATTTCCGGTTTTCCGGCCGCCTCTTCGGTAGCGCGCGTCAGTTCCGCCAGCGCGAGATTGTATCCGTCATCCGGTTCGAGAACGCGTTTCAACAGGCCTTGCGTGTTCTTCACCTCGATCGGCCCGATCAGGCGCGTATTGAAGAGCGTCGGAGCGGGTATACGGACCGTGATCTCCGTCGCGGAAAGCGTCACGTCGTCCGTCTGCAGCCGCGCGAGGTCGATGCCGAGATTCGCTTCCATGGTGCCGCGCGCCTCTACGGTTTGCCCCACGAAGAAGTCCTTGAATGCGCTACCGGTCGTGCGCTGGATGGTCACCGGCTGGTCGAAGATAAAGGTCTGCGTCACGAGGAAGCCTTGGTCGCGCAGGGCGGTGAGGATGGTCTGCGAGTTCACAACCGTTTTCATCGGGGACGGCGGCGCGAACCAGATGCGTCCGGCGATGGCGCCGACCACCAGGCTCGAGAGGATCGCGAGCGCGATGATCAGCGAAACAATGAGTTTTTTGTGCATAGGTCTCCCTCATCCTACCAATTATTGACATTTTTTGGCTATACTTGTAGGCTTCCTCCACCTTAAAAGCCGGCACCGATGACCTGCCAGCGCCCGCCGCAAGCCCCGCAGGGCGGGGCAAGCAGGCGGGTCCGCCCATATGGCGACGGAGTCGCCTTATGGCGGATAGCTCAGCCGTAAATCACTACGCGCCAGCGTAGCTCAGCCGGTCAGAGCAGCTGTTTTGTAAACAGCAGGTCGTCGGTTCGAATCCGACCGCTGGCTCCACAAAAAAACAGTGATCAGTTACCAGTTGTCAGTGTTCAGTACTGAAAACTGACTACTGAAAACTGGCCACTGTCCCATACTATGTCCCAGGACAACCTCATCAAACTGGAGTGCACGGACTGCAAGCACGTGAACTATCACTCCTTCAAGAACAAGAAAACGATCAAGGGCCGCCTTGAACTCGTAAAGTTTTGTTTTGCCCAGTGCAAAAAGCACGTCCTGCACAAGGAGACCAAATAAGGTAGAGTGTGGCACATGCCGCTCTCCCTCCGATTGCCAGATATCCCCCGGAGCCTCGGCTCGCGGGGGATCGTGTTTTTTGCCGGATTTTCGATGATGACGATCGAGCTTCTGGCCGCGCGCGTCACGGCGCCGTATCTCGGGTCGTCCCTGTACACGTGGACCGGGATTATCGCCTTCGTGCTCCTCGGGATCGCCGTGGGCGCGTATGCGGGCGGGAAGATCGCGGACCGCGTGGCCCCGCGCCGCGTGCTCGCCGCGTGCCTCGCGGCGGCCGGCGCGCTCACGGCCGCGGGCTACGGGATCGCCGCGGTCGCCGGGCCGTGGCTCGGGACGAGATTCCCGGTCCCGGTCGCCATGCCGATGTTCGCGGCGCTCGTCTTTTTCCCCCCGTCGCTGTTTCTCGCCGCGGTCCAGCCGGCGGCCGTGAAGACCGACCTCGCCGAGCTCGCGGAAACCGGCCGCGTCGTGGGCCTGCTCGGCTCCTGGAATGCGGCCGGCAGCATCCTCGGGACGTATCTCTCCGGGTTCATCTTTAATTATTATTTCTCGACGCGCCTCGTGTGGCTTGCCACGGCCGCCGCGCTGCTGGCCGCCGGCCTTTGGGCCCTCTGGCGCAAGCCTCGCGTCCGCCGCGCGCCGGTCTCATCCGTATGAAATGGATCGTCTTTTTGGCGAGCTTCTGCCTGATGCTCGTGCAGATCGTCTCCGGCCGCGCGCTCGCGCCGTACGTCGGCGTGTCGGTGTATGTCTGGACCGGCGTGATCGGCACGACGCTGCTCGGCATCGTGTTCGGCTACGCGGCCGGCGGCATCCTCGCCGACCGCCGCGGCGACGCAAAGACGCTCGGCACGAGCCTCGCGCTCGCGGGCCTTGCGGCGCTCGCCTCGAATTACGTGGTGATCATCCTCGGGGAGCGCATGGGCGCGGGGTCCATGCCGCTCGTCGCCCGCGTCGTCGTGACGTCGTTCGGTGCGTTTTTTCCCGTCGCCTTTTTCCTCTCGACCGTCACGCCGCAGGCGGTAAAACGGTCGCTTTCCGACTTGTCGAAGACCGGCGAGACGGTCGGTACGCTGTCGGCCTGGAGCGCGGCCGGCAATATTCTCGGCACGTTCGCGGGCGGGTATGTGCTTCTTTCCGCCCTCGGGACCAAGGGCGTGCTCACGGGCGTGTCCGTGTTCCTGCTCGCGCTTGGCCTCTGGGTCGCGCGCGGCGAAAAGCTTTGGCGCACCAAATTCGCGGCCGTGGCCGGCGTCTTCCTGCTCGGTGCGGTCATCGTGCCCGGCTCCTGCCGCGTGGAAACGAATTATTTCTGCATCCGCGTCCTGAACTCGCAAAACGACGCCGGCGAATCAACGCATATCCTGCGCCTTGACCACCTCGTGCATTCCTACGTGAATCCGTCGAATCCGCTCGATCTCGGATACGAATACGAGCAGGTGTACGCGAACCTGCTCGCGAGCCGCTACGCGACGTCGAGCGCGTTTACGGCCTATTTCATCGGCGGAGGCGGATACGTGCTGCCGCGCTATATCGAGACGGTGTACCCGCAGGCGACGAACATCGTCGCCGAGATCGATCCCGGCGTCACCGAGGCGAATCACCGGTTCATGGGGCTTTCACGCGAGACGAAGATCCTGACCGCCAACGAGGACGCGCGCATGCATCTCGCGCGCGGAGGCGACCGGCCGTATGACCTCGTCTTCGGCGACGCATTCAACGACTTCAGCGTCCCGTACCATCTCACCACCGTCGAGTTCCACCGGCTCCTCAAATCGCGCATGTCCCCGGACGG
>CAYPUF010000022.1:9981-13154 GCA_964413995.1 uncultured Gammaproteobacteria bacterium | reverse complement strand
GGAGGAATCGGGGCAGTGGAACCGCTCAGCCCGCAGCGACGGGCAGAGCCTTCGAACCGTTGCTTCCGGCGCTCTTCAGCGCCTCGATCGCGGGCTCGAGCTTCGTGCCCTTGAAGAGGCGGTGCAGGACGTCGGCCACGCTCTCGCCGCCGAGGATGGCGAGCGGCGCCATCGCCTTGCCGGCCTCGATGGTGAGCATGCTCTGGCCGAAGGCCTCGAGCGCCGCGATGAACTGCGGCGAGACGGCGCCGAAGCGCTTGGCGTGCGCCTCGGCCTCGGCCGCGAGCTCGCCGAGCCGGAGCTCGAGCTTCTGCTTGGCGTCGGCCGCTTCGACCTCGTTGCGCGCCTTCATACGCTCGAGGTCGGACGCGTGCAGGAGGCTCTTGTGCTCGTCCTCCTCGCTCGCGAGCTTGCGACGCTCCTCCGCCGCCTTGGCGTCGGCGGCGAGCTGCGCGAGCTTGAGGGCGAACTCGCGCTCGGCCTTGGCCTGCGCGAGCTCGGTCTGGAGCTTGGCGGTCTCCTCCTGCTCCCGCAGCCGCTGGCGCGCGATCTCCTGTCGCCGCCGCTCGAGCTCGAGCGCGCTCTCCTCGGCCGCGATCGCGAGCGTCTGCGAGACGGCCTGGTGCTGCGCGTGAACGAGCGTCCGCGCGATCTCCGCGTCGCCGATCACGACGTCGAGGATCTCGACGTCGGACACGTGCATGCCGTTCTCCTCGAAGAGGCGCCCCGGCCGCTTGCCACCCTTCTCGGACTTCTCGCCGAGCACGGTGTCGCGGACGATGCTCGCGGCCGTGGCCGCGAGCTCCTCGATCCCGGCGCGCTTGCACGCGCTGCGGAGCAGCGAGCGCAGGTGGTCACAGAGGAACTTCACGTAGTTCTGCACCGAGAACCAGCGCAGGCGCTGCTCCTCGGTCTCACCGACGAAGTTGACGCGGTACGAGAGCTTGATCTCGGCCCGCACCATGTCGCGCGTCACCACCTCGACGATGTCGCTGACCTGGTTGTTCGACATCGCGAGGTAGGCGGTGCGCATGAGCCGGTCCGAGCTCTTCGGCTTGCCCGTCGAGAGCGTCAGCACCTGCAGCACCTCGTCGAAGCGCAGGAGCGTGGCGTCCGGACCGACGATGACCCGGCGCTGGCCGGACTTGCCGATCACGAGCACCGCGTACCCGATCCACGGGCAGATCTGGACCGCCCCGTCGAAGCGGGAGTCGATCGTGATCGACCGCGGCGGCGTGAACTCCGTGCCGCGGTCGAACGACTCGCCCGCGAGGCGCCGGGCCTGGCTGCGCGCGGCCTCCTCGTGGAAGGAAGCCGGCGTCGCGGGGACGAAGCCCCGCGTGCTGTCAGCCGTCTCCTGCCGGAGCCTGGCGTTGAAGACGTCGGCGTCCCGGTTGCCCGGGAACCAGTCGGCGACCTGCTGCTCGGTGAGCACGCGGCGGACGATCACCTGCTTGCGCGGGTCCGGCAGGAAGATGCGCGGTCCCTCGATGAGCTCGATGTCGCCCTTGTCCTTGTTGAGGACGTAGCGCGCCTCGCCCTTCGGGATCACGACGCCGTACACGCGGTCGCGGTCGCCGTACTTGATCACGGCGTGCTCCTCGCGCGGGTAGTAGATGCGCCGTTCGCGCCCCGTGAGGAAGAGCTCCTCGCCCGCGGCGTGCCGCCGGTCGCCGTCCTCGTAGTCGGCGATCACCTTGATGTGGATGCCCATGTCGTCGTTCAGCTCGATCGCGCGGAACTTCCGCTCGTCGCCGCGCTGGACGAACGACTCGTTCGGCTCGGGGAACACCACGTCCGGACCCCGGACGTAGCGCTTCGCGCCGTTCTCGGCGAGCAGGAGGCAGTACTCGAGACGCTCGAGCGTGACCGCTTCGCGCACGTAGTTGCCGAGCTCGTCGGGCTCGACCTCGACGCCGGTGGGCGGGATGAAGAACGAGACCTCGGTACCCCGGATGATGAGTTTCTGGCCCATGATCAGGTCGCCGATGTCGCGCACGGACGTCGGCCGCATCTCGGCCTCGGTCTTGCGCGCATCCGGCTCGGTGCCGGGCTCCGTCTGCGAGCCGGTCTGCGGATCCGGAGACCTGCCCTCGGGCGCACTCGCGGGCCGCAAGATCGACGCATCCCAGTTCCGGCGCGCCTCGTCGTCGTTGTAGACGCGCGCGACCAGGTACTGGTTGCTACGCAGCCGATGCCCCTCGACGACCTTCGCGTGCTGGCCGGGCCAGAGCGCGAACGCCGCAGGGCCCGGGATCACGACCGTGCGACCGATCTCGAGCGCGGTGCGCGTGGAGTTGCCGACGGCCGGGTGCTTGCTCGCGTTGTCCTTGGCCGGGTTGGCCAGGACGACGTAGCTGCCCTCGGACACCTGCACGAACTCCCGGATCGCCTCCTCGAGCGTGCAGCGCTCGAAGCGCGAGATCTCCGGGTTGAAGCGCACGGGCTGGTCGGTCATCGCGATGCTGGTCTTGTACGGACCGCAGTAGACGCCGATGTGCCCCTTCGTCTGGTCCTGCACGTAGGCGTACTGCCCCTCGCTCAGGACCAGGTCCCTATCCCTCTGGTTCTCTGCCATGGTCCACCTCCTCGGTGGTGTGTGGTGTCTGAAGCTAACGGTTCAGTTCGGAAAGGTCGTCCGACCGAAGTCGGGTGCCCCAAAATAACGCCTATAATACTATTTTGTCAATCCCTATAACAAAAACCTCAACGCCGTGGTAAACGCAGCCTGGCACCAGCTTGCGACGGTCGAACCACCGAGCCAGCGGATCAGCGTCGGATCAAGGCGATAGAACAAGACGAGATACGTGGCGGAACCGACGAGAACGATGCCGGAGAGGAAGCCAAGAGCCGCGCCGATGATTTTTTGCGCGAGCTTCACGAGCGGCAAATGCGTGATGATGTGGAGCAGGCTGTCCGCAAGGCCGAAGAGGAATCCGACAAGACGCGCGACGATGAGCGCGACGATGACGAACGCGATGAACCGCGCAAAACCGTCGCGTCCCGGCATGAACGGAACGAAGATGCCGGCAAGCCACGGCGAAAACGCCCGAGCGACGAGGAACGCGATCACCGCGCCGACCAGTTCGCCCAGCGTTTCGATGAGACCCTGGCGCCATCCCCGCGCGGTGAGCGAGAGGATGACCAGGATCAGGACGATTTCGACGATCATG
>CAYPUF010000022.1:0-9881 GCA_964413995.1 uncultured Gammaproteobacteria bacterium | reverse complement strand
CTCTTTTTCCGCATCGAGGCCGAGCTGTTCAAAGATATGGTTCGAGATCTTTGGCATGATGGGCTGCAGCATCCATGCGTACCAGCGAATGGATTCAAGAAGCGCGTACAAAATATTCGCAACGGCATCGGGATCTTCTTTCACGAGTTTGAACGGCTGCGTCTCTTCGACGAGTTTGTTCGCCTGAAACAGGCCTGATTTTTTCTTTTCACCGACGCCGTCCCAAATCGCGGCAAGAACTTCGTCGCAACGGTTGTGCGCGAACGCGGATTCGACGTTCGACCTGATCGCATCCAATCCACCCTTCCCATCCCAAACGCTTTTTTCATCGAACGGCATCGATGCCTGATCCGTATCCGCGGAAGGGATTTTGCCGTCGAAGTACTTTTTCGACATCGAGATGGCACGGTTCACCAAATTGCCGAGCGTATTGCCGAGATCGGTCGCGTATCGAATCGCGAGACGCTCGCGCGAAAAGTCACCGTCCTCGCCGAACGGGATTTCGCGCAGCAGGAAATAGCGCACCGCGTCGAAGCCGTATTGCGGTACGAACTCGCGCGGATCCACGGCATTGCCGAGCGATTTGGAAATCTTTTGTCCGTCGATCGTGAAAAAACCGTTCGCATGCACTTGTTTCGGCAGTTTCGGCGATCCGTCCACGTTCCGGAGCAGCGGATCGTTCTTGGCCGCGCTCATGATCATGGCCGGCCACAGGGCACAATGGAACTTGATGATGTCCTTACCCACCAGGTGGAGATCCGCCGGCCAAAATTCGCCGAATAGCGCCTCGTCCGTGCCGTAGCCGACGGCCGTCATATAGTTCAGGAGCGCATCGAACCAGACGTAAATGCGTTGACTCTCGTCCCCCGGAACCGGAATGCCCGCCGGCGCGGATTTCTCCTCGCGGCTGATGGAAACGTCGGCCAAATGATCGGCGACGTAATTACGGATCTCGTGACGGCGCGACTCCGGCATCACAAAATCATTGCCAGGCGCGTATAACTTGAGCAGCTCTTCGCGGTACGCGGAGAGCTTGAAAAAATAGTTCTTCTCCTTGATGCGTTGCAACTCTTTGTTGGGATGAAGCGGACACTTGTCACCGATCAATTCCGTTTCGGTTTTGAACGCCTCGCATCCCGTGCAATACAACCCCTCGTATATCCCTTCGTAAATGTCGCCACTCTCTTTGACGGCTGTCCAAAAACGCTCGACGCCGTCGAGATGTCGCGGCTCGGTCGTACGGATGAAGTCATCGAACGAGATGCCAAGCTCGCGCCACGTGTCGAACCATGTCGTCGACATGCGATCGAGATACGATTTCAAATCCGTCTCCCCTGCCGCCTCCATCGCCTGGATGTTTTTCTGCGAGTTCTCATCCGTGCCGGTCACGAGACGCGTGGCATCGCCGTGCAAGCGATGAAACCGCGCGAGCGCGTCGGCGACGACGGTTGTGTATGCGTGTCCGATGTGCGGCTTGTCGTTCACGTAGTAGATCGGTGTCGTGATGTAGTATTTCATACGATGATGAGCGATGAACGATAGAGCGATGAGCGATGGAGGGATTGTCGTTCATGATTCATCGCTCATGCCTCATCGGCCCCACTACGACGATAAACTCTCCCTTGGTGCTCGTCTCCCGCAATTGCTGAACAACATCCGTGATCATCCCGCGATACAAGGTTTCATGCAACTTTGTCAGCTCCCTCCCAACGAAGATCGTCCGTTCCGGATTGAGATGCTTGGCGAGCGCTTCCAGCGTTTTCATGATGCGATGCGTTGATTCGAGAAACACCGTGGGCGTTTGGCGTTCCGCCATCTCCTTAAATAACGTCTCGCGCCCTTTTTTGTGCGGGATGAATCCGATATACGTAAAACCGTCCATCGGAAATCCACACGCAGAGATCGCGGCCGTGAGTGCGGAAGGTCCAGGAATTGGTTCGACGCGTACCCCCGCCTCGTACGCCGCCGCGACCAGCTTGCCGCCCGGATCGTTCATGCCCGGCGTTCCGGCATCGCACACGTACGCGATGCGCTCCCCGAGCTTGAGACGCTCGACAAGCGCGGCGACGGCCCGGGGATGCGTGTGTTCGTGCACGCTGACGAGCGGCTTCGAGATCCCGAGATGCGCAAGGAGCTTGGACGTCACGCGCGTATCCTCGCAAGCAATCGCGTCGGCCTCGCCAAGCACGCGGACGGCGCGCCTCGTGACGTCCTCGAGATTTCCGATCGGAGTCGCGACCATGTACAGCGTGCCGCTCATGCGCCCTGTTTTAGCAAATCGAACGCATTTCGGCTATGATGCCATCATATGATGACGAAACGCGCTCTGATCCTGCCGCTTTTGGCCCTCGCGCTGTTCGGTTTTGGCTGCAAGAAGCAGGACCGCCAAGGCGAACCCGTACCGAATGCCTCCGCGCCGGTCGAATCTGGCGTGTCCGCGGACGGCCAATCCGCGGCACCGCAAGGGGTCTCGAGGGACGTGATCTATGCGCGCCAGGTCCTGCGCAACCTGAACGAGGCACGCAGTTTCCGCGTTGCGATGCTCGTCCCGTCGGCCGCGGGCGTGATCAACACCACGCTCGATTATAACCGCACCACGGGATTGATCGGCAAAGTCACGATCCCGGCGAGCGACGGCACGCAAACCGCCGAACTGTACGCGAACCAGGACGAGATCTGGTTCAAGGACGGCGAGAACGGGTGGACCGATCTCTCCAATACGGAAGAAGGGCGCGCCTTCAACGCCATTTTCCAGAACGCGTTCGGCTATCAAAGCCAATATCAAAGCACGATCTCGGATACGGCCACGCTGCTCTCGAAGGAAACGGATCCGAACGTCGGTTGCACGCGCTATGCCTTCCGCCAGACGTCCAATAACGGTTCCGAACAGACCTTTACGCTGTGTGCGTCGGCCGATCTGCCGGTCTACCTCACCATCAACGGCCCCTTCGGCCAGATCGAAATCCGCTACCGCGACGTGAACGGGAACGTGGTTGTGCAGAAACCGGTGTAATCATGTAGGGGCAAGGCGCGCCTTGCCCCTACATGATTATTGACGATTAGCAGTCTCTTGTATAGACTGCTAATTGTTGAATTCGTCTATGATTCCGCAAAACTTTACGACCAAAAGCCAGGAAGCCCTGAACCTCGCCCAGCATCTCGCGCTCTCGAACGGGCAGCAGGCACTCGAACCCATCCACCTCTTTGCCGCGCTCCTTGAGCAGGAAGACGGTGTGGTTCCGGCCGTATTGAAGAAGCTGGCCGTCGACGTCGATGCTCTCAAAGCGCGCGCCGATGATCTCTTGCTCGAACTTCCCAAAGTCGCCGTGGGCATGGGCGGCGCGGGCCAGCTGTATCTCTCCCCCGCCATGGCGAAGGTGCTGCAAACAGCCGAACGGATCGCCGCCCAATTCAAGGATCAATACATTTCAACGGAGCATCTCCTGCTCGCGCTGGTCGACAGCCGCCACGAGCTAGCGGACATCCTGAAAAAAAGCGATGTCACCATGGACGCCGTTTTGAACGCGCTCAAGGACGTCCGCGGTTCGGTCAAGGTCGATTCGCCGGAGCCGGAGCCGTCGTATCAGGCGCTTGAAAAGTACGCGAAGAACCTGACGGAACTCGCGCGGCAGGAAAAACTGGATCCGGTCATCGGCCGTGACGAGGAAATCCGTCGCGTCATGCAGATTTTGCTCCGCCGAACCAAAAACAATCCGGTGCTGATCGGCGAGGCGGGCACGGGCAAGACCGCGATCGTGGAAGGCCTGGCCCAGCGCATCGTCGCGGGCGACGTGCCGGAATCCCTCAAGAACAAGGAGGTACTCGCGTTGGACGTCGGCTCGCTCGTGGCGGGCACGAAGTTTCGCGGCGAATTCGAGGAGCGTCTCAAGGCCGTGATGCGCGAGGTCGAAACGGCCGCAGGCAGGATGATCCTGTTCATCGACGAGCTGCATACACTCGTCGGCGCAGGCGCCTCCGGCGAGGGCGGTTCACTTGACGCCTCGAACATGCTCAAACCCGCCCTCGCGCGCGGGCAGCTGCGTTGTGTCGGCGCGACGACGCTCGGCGAATACCAGAAATACATCGAAAAAGACGCCGCCCTCACGCGCCGATTCCAGCCCGTATTCGTGGAGGAACCGTCCGAAGACGATGCGATCGCGATCCTGCGCGGCATCAAGGACAAGTACGAGCTGCACAACGGCGTGCGCATCACGGACAACGCGATCGTCGCGGCGGTGAAGCTCTCCACACGCTACATCACCGACCGCTTTTTGCCGGACAAGGCGGTGGATTTGATCGACGAGGCGGCCGCGGCGTTGCGCATGCAGATCGACTCGCTGCCGGAAGAGCTCGACAAGCTGAAGCGCGAGCAGATCAAGCTCGAGATCGAAAAACGCGCGCTTTCCAAGGAGGAAGAGGCGGATTCGAAGGCACGCCTGGCAGAGGTGGAACGCCATCTTGCGGAGGCGCGGGAAAAATCCGAAGGCCTCGAGCTTTCGTGGAAAGCGGAGAAAGAGCTGATCACCCTGATGAATGCGGCGAAAAAGGAAGCCGAACAGCTCAAGAGCGAGGCGGAGATCGCGGAACGCAAAGGCGATCTCGAACAAGCATCGGAGATCCGCTACGGCAAACTCCCCCAAGCGGAAACCAAGCTGAGAGATGCCGAGAAAAAGTTGAAAGAACTCCAGGGCAAGCGAGGGCTCCTGAAAGACGCCGTGACCGACGAGGATATCGCGACGGTCGTCGCGCGATGGACCGGCATTCCGGTCTCGCGCATGCTCGAGTCCGAAGCGGCGAAGCTCGCCAAGCTGGAAGACGAGTTGCACAAACGCGTCATCGGCCAGGAGGAAGCGGTGAAGGCCGTTTCGAACGCGTTGCGCCGCTCGCGCGCCGGGATCGGCGAGGAAAAGCGTCCGATCGGCTCATTCCTGTTCCTTGGTCCGACCGGCGTCGGGAAAACCGAGCTTGCCAAGGCGCTCGCGGAAGCCATGTTCGACGACGAAGATGCGCTCGTGCGCATCGACATGTCGGAATACCAGGAGAAACACGCCATCTCGCGCATGATCGGTTCGCCGCCGGGCTATGTCGGGCATGACGAGGGCGGCCAGCTCACCGAGCGTATCCGCCGCCGGCCGTATGCGGTGGTCCTCCTCGACGAGGTCGAAAAAGCGCATCCGGACGTCTTCCACACGCTCCTCCAGGTGCTCGACGACGGTCGACTCACGGACGGCAAGGGTCGCGTCGTGAACTTCAAGAACACGGTGATCATCATGACGTCGAATATCGGTTCGGACCTCATTCTCGATTTCGGCAAGAAACGCGGCGAGATCGGGTTCTCAAACGGCGACGAGGAGGAAGCTGCGACGCCGGAATCCGTGAAAGCGCGTGTGATGGAAATGTTGCGCGAACATTTCCGCCCGGAATTCCTGAACCGCGTGGACGAAATCGTGATGTTCCAGGCCCTCGCGAAGGATGACCTGCTGCGCATCGTCGACCTGCAGCTCGCGGACGTCGCGAAACGCCTGCGCGAGAAGAAGATCGAAGTCGAATTCACGGACAAGGCGAAAAAACTCATCGCCGACAAGGGATACGATCCGAGTTTTGGCGCGCGACCGCTCAAACGCGCGATCCAGGATCTCGTCCTCGACGAGCTCGCCCTCAAGATCGTGGACGGACGCGTAAAGGAAGGCGACAAGGTAAAGGTGGACGCCTCCAAGGATCAGATCGCCATCAAATAAACAGCGATCGCGCAGGCCGTTTCGCCTCGAAGCACGCGCGGGCCGAGCGACGCGATGGTCGCTCCCGCGCGTTTTGCGATCTCGGATTCTTCCGGCGTCCATCCGCCTTCGGGACCGATAAAGATCGTGTAGGGGCGTGATTCATCACGCCCGGGCGTCATCAATGGCGCCCCTACGGCATCAAAAAACACCTTCTCCCCTTTTGCCGAGCGGATCGCCTCTTCGAATTTCATCGGTTCCATGATCGCGGGCACGACGCCGCGACCGCTCTGTTCGGCCGCTTCGCGCGCGATTTCGGACAACCGTTCGAGTTTTACGTCTTTCTTTATCGTCCGATCGGTGATCAAAGGCACGATTTCCGACGCGCCGCACTCCGTCGCCTTTTGCACGGCCCACTCAAAGTTCTCACGTTTCAGGATCGCGGCGTAAAGCGCGACGAACCGCGGCGGCTCGGTTTCGACCCGGCGCGCCTCGCCCATCCGTACGAGCCCTACCTCTCCCTTGGCGATGTCCAGGAGTTCGTATTCCGCCTCGCGCCCCTGGCCGTCGCATAACACGACGCGCTCGCCCGTACGCAATTTCAACACGGCCGTCATCTGGCGCGCCGCGTCGTTCTCCAAAACGATCTCCGTGGCGCGGAGATCGTATGGACCGATAAATCGATGGACCTTCATCTTATTTCATCGCCTTCTCGATCTCTTTCCACTTGCTCATGAGGAAGGCGCGCACTTCCGGCACTTCCTTGGCGGCCAGATCCTTGGACTTGGTGTAATACTTCATGACGTCGTCGACGATGTCTTCGTACACGTCCTTGCTCATCTCGCCCGCCTTTTCGATGCGCTTCATCACCTGCTTTTGCAGGGCGAGCGCCTTCTTCCGGGCGTCCTTGGTGAGTTCTTTGCCCTTGCGGGACTGGAGGAACAGGCCGGAGGCAAGACCGAGGATCGCGCCCGCGGCGACGCCGGCGGCGACGGCACCGGCTCCTGATTTCTTTTTCATAGACATGGGAGGTATTGATTAGACGCAGACGAGTATAACACACTGGTCGGTCATGCAACAGCGCTCGTGCTACCATGTGGCCGTATGCTCGATCTCATCGCCATCGGCGATTCCACACTCGACGTCTTCCTCGAAATCGACGAGGCGACCGTCAGCTGCCAGCTGAACAAGAAGCAATGCCTCCTCTGCTTCGATTATGCAGATAAAATCCCGGTGAAGGAAGTGATCCAGGTGCCCGGCGCGGGCAATGCCTCGAACGCGGCCGTCGGCGGGCGACGCCTCGGGATGAAGACCGCCATCGTCAGCATCGTGGGCAATGACGATATCGGCCGGGAAATCGTGACGGGCTGGAACAGGGAAGGAGTCTCCACGACGTACGTCACGACGGACGACAAGCATGAAACCAATTATTCCACCGTGCTGAATTTCAAAGGCGAGCGCACGATCCTCGTGCACCACGAACAGCGCGTGTACCGCCTCCCGAAGCTCGCGGCGACCAAGTGGATCTACTACACCTCCCTCGGGCAAAAACATGAACGCCAGGAACGCGCGCTGCTCGCCCACCTGAAGAAGCATGCGAACGTCAAACTCGCCTTCAACCCGGGAACGCATCAACTGCACCGCGGGCTGCGGGCGCTGAAACCCGTGATCGCGCGGTCGGATCTCTTCATCGTCAACCGCGACGAGGCGGCCCGCTTGCTCGAAAGCGGCGAACGGCCCGTCCATAACATGCTCAAACACTTCCATCAGATGGGAGCCGGTATCGTGGTCATCACGGACGGCCCGGATGGTTCCTATGCCAGCGACGGGAAAACCGTCTGGTACCTGCCGATCTTCAAGGGACCAATCAAGGAACGCACGGGAGCGGGCGACAGCTATACGATCGGCCTCATCTACGGCCTCTTTTCCGGCAAGGAGCTGCCCGAGGCCATGCGTTACGGCACGGCGAATGCCTGGAGCGTCGTGCAGCAGATCGGTCCGCAGCGCGGGCTCCTCAAGAAGTCCGAGATGCAGGCGGCGTTGAGAAAATTCGCCAAGACCAGGGCAAGGAAGGAGCTCAACGGGAACAACCGGAAGTGATATGGCGAAGGCCCTGCGTCCATGGGAATACCTCTCGCGCATGCTCTTCGAATTTTCGTACTGGCACGCCATCAAGAACCATCCATTCAAACCGCAGGCCTACGAGCTTGCGTCCGAATCGGTGCTTGCCATGGGCAACCGGCTGGAACAGGCATGGAAAAAAGGAGGCGTGAAGGCGCTCGAGGCGTTGCCTGGCATCGGGCAAAAAATCGCCAAAAAAATCGACGAGTACTTCCGGACGGGGCATGTAAAAGCATACGACGCGCTGAAGCGGAAATTCCCCGTCGATATCTGGGGACTCTCGCGTATCGAGGGCCTGGGACCGAAGCATATCGGCCAACTTTGGAAGGAGCTCCGCATCGCCAACATGGACGATTTGGAGTTCGCGATTGAGCAACGCAAAATCCGCACGTTGAAAGGGTGGGGGCCGAAATCGGAAGAGAAGCTCGCGCGAGGGATCGGCCTCATGCGCCGCGCCACGGGACGGCATCCGTACGCCGACATCAAACCGCTCGCCGACACAATCGTGAAGCGATTAAAAAAGGTGAAAGGCGTCAAACACGTGGCGATCGCGGGATCGTTGCGGCGGAAGAAAAAAGACATCGGTGATATCGATTTGATCGCCACGTCTTCCGATCCGCACACGGTCATGGAAGCGTTCGTGTCCATGCCGGAAGTGGATGCCGTACATGAGATCGGCAAGACGCGCTCGTCCGTGCGATTAACGCGCGGCATCGATTGCGACTTGCGCGTCGTGCCGGACCGCGTGTTCGGATCGACGCTGCAATACTTCACGGGTGACCGGCGGCACAACATACTTCTGCGCGAGCGTGCGATCAGGCAAGGATACAAACTCAACGAGTATGGATTGTTTAGGAAAGGAAAACTTGTTTCCGTCCCGGCGGAAGATGACATTTACCGCATCCTCGGGCTGAAAACACCACCGCCGGAAGAACGGGTGGGCAAAGACGAGTTCAAGCCGCGATAAACGGCGTCGGACGCACCAGAACATTGACAAACGGTTGTCGTCCGTTACGATCGGGACGGCAGCTTCATCATGCCGGAAACGAGGATGCAATGGATAAGCGATGGTTCCTGATGGCGGGTCTTCTGCTCGCGGTCGCCTGCGATGCGCCCCCGATGCCCCCGGGCCGCGACGGAGGCACGATGGACGCCGCACGCGCAACAGACTCCGGATCCCCGGTCGCCGAGGCCGGAACCGACGCCTGCACGGGAACCGGATGCTGCGCGACACCCGACTGCGGATGCGGCGCCGGACAGATCCCGTGCACGGTCGACGGCGCGGTCGCATGCGTGGATCCGATGACCGATACGCGCCACTGCGGCATGTGCGGCGGGTACTGTCCCCGTGACGCCGTGTGTGAGGACGGGACGTGCTGCGGCACGCGCGGACGCCCGTGCTGCCGCGGCGACTACTGCTTCAAGGCACGCAGTTGTCTGGCAGGTCTCTGCTCGTAATGCATCTGACCCTTCGCGGGTCTTTTTCGTTTTTTGATCATCGCCTGCTATCCTTGTCGTAAGACTCTTTTCCCTTCCCTATGAAAAAACTTCTCCCGTTCGCCGCCTTACTTGCCCTGACCGGCCAGGGCTGCCTCTCCCCCGCTCCCCAGGGCGAGGAACCCGCTCCCGCACAGCCCGGTCCGACCACCTCCGCGATGTGGGCCGAAGCCAACGGCGTGGTCGCGCTTGATCAACGGCCCGGCCGCACCGTCGTCGTGTCTTCGCTCATCGTGGAGGAAAACGGCTGGGTCGTGATCCACAAAGATGCGGACGGGAAGCCCGGAGCGGTCATCGGCGAGACGTATGTCACGACGGGCGAGCACGCGCAAGTCAGCGTTTCGCTCCGGGAAGCCACGGCGGACGGCATGAGCTATTTCGCCATGTTGCATCGCGACGACGGGGATCGCCGGTTCGATATCTCGAAGGACGCACCGGTGCGCAGCGCGGTTCTCGAGGGGGTCATCATGGCGAGGTTCACGGCCGATGCCGAAGCCGGCCAGATGCCTGCGGTCTCTCCGTAACACTCATTCATGATAGAAAAAA
>CAYPUF010000021.1:0-14353 GCA_964413995.1 uncultured Gammaproteobacteria bacterium | reverse complement strand
ATGCTCTACACCGACCACACGATCCGCAAGAACATCCGTCCCGGGTTGCGGGTGGCGATCGTAAAAAAAGAAGACCAGAAAACCGGCAAGGCAACGTACGGCGTCGTGAAGGAGCTTTTGACGAACATTCCCGTGCATCCGCAGGGAATCAAGGTCCGATTGGAGACGGGGGAGGTGGGGAGGATTCAGTATATTGAGGGTTGATTCAGATCCGTAACTTATTTTTCAACAGGCGAACGGCGCGTTCCGCGGACTCGATGGCGCCCTCCATGTATCCTTGGTGACGCGTGACCGTGTGTTCGCCCGCGAACAAAACCTGGCCATGCGGTACGGTGAGTTCCCGTTCATACTCGACCGGCCGCGTTCCGAAGACGGCGTATGCTCCTCCCGCGAACGGATCTGTGTGCCAGGCTTTTCGTCGCACGGCCGTCCGACGGGTGTTGACGGGTCCGAAGACGGGACGGAGCGCGTGGCAGATGCTTGATGCGGCTTCCGGTAGGGTGGCGTTCGCCATACGTACCGCATCCGGACCGGTTGCATAACTTGTCAGGATCCCCTCGCGACCCGGTTGGCATTGCGTAGCATGATATATCTGTCCCGCGATCGTGTCCGTAAACACATCGAACGCCGCGTCTTTCCAAAAGCGTTTTGGGAAGTGTACGGCGGTTTTCGTCACACGAGCATACGGGAGGCCGCGGAACGCCTCGGCTTGGAACGGAGGCAACCCCGGACGCCAATGCAATGCTCCGGCGAGCGGGGCGGGCAGCGTGCATACCACGGCATCGCCCCTGAATGTCCGTCCGGAACGCGTTCGGGTCGTGAGATCTGATGTGCTTTGTATCACCGCTTCGACCGGTTCGCGTAAGAAGATCCGATCGCGCCCGACCGAGTCGGCTAGCGCTTCGACGAGCCTCGCGTTGCCGCCTTCCATCCAGTAGGCGTCCGTACTGTCGATATCTTCGCCTTTGCGTGACAGAGGAAGCACTTCGGCGGCCGATATGTCCCGCATACTCTCGCCGAATTGTGCGCGCATGAACAACTCAAGCGCCTGCTTGTCGGCGCGACGGACTCCGCAGTGGGCGAGATACGTCCAGGCGTCCATCTGCTCCAGCGCGCGTCGGCGGCCGGGCGAGCGCATGCCGCGCAGCCCCGCATCCACGCAGGTGAGGAGTTTGCGAGAAGGCGCCCATGTGCCCGGAGCATGCCACGAGCCTTCAAGGAGCAGGCTCTTGCGCAAGCGGTGGTCCCGCAACGGGATGCCGAAGCGCCTGCATAGCGATTGCATGCGGCGATGCTCCGTACCGATCCATTCGCCGCCCATCTCGACGAGGTATGGCCCCAGGCGCTCCGTCATGACCCGTCCTCCGATACGTCCACGCGCCTCTACGACCGCCACGTCATAGCCGCGTCGGGACAACAGATCCGCGCAGGCAAGACCCGCGAGACCCGCTCCCAAAATCACGACGCGGGGTTTTCCCATAAGAATATGGTAGCTTTCCGACGATTTTTCATCTAGCATGGAAGCATATGAAAAAACTCCTTTCGTTTTTGAGCGGTTTTTCGATCCTGTTCGCGATGATTCCGGCGGCGAGCGCCGGCGGATGTTACGTCGATCCGGTGCATCAGTATTCGGGGAAGGGGACGATCAAGTCAGGCGTGTTCCTGCGTGACCATGCCTGCATGGAGGGTTCCGTGATCCTCACGACGCTTGCGGCAGGCACGAGCGTGGATGTCATCGGGTTTACGGACGGCTGGTATCGCGTCGCATGGAATGGCGGCCGCGGATGGGTGGGGCAGCAATTCATCAACAATTCGGCGGACCGCACGGGCACGACGTGGTCCTCGTATCATGAATACATGGCGCAATATCCGAGCGTGAAGCCGGGATCCACGATCCCGACTCCCTCCCCGACCACGTCCGACGCGACGGTGTTGAGCAAGGTGAAGGGGCACATCCTTCTTCAAGTCGAGCAACGTGGGGAGGCGTGGTATGTCGATCCGATCACGCTGAAGCGCTATTACATGAAAGACGGTCCGACCGCGTATCAGATGATGCGCTCGTTCGGTCTCGGCGTTTCCGAAAAGGATTACACGACGATGGCAAAGGGCGATTACACGCTCAGGAACAAGCTGCGCGGCCGCATCGTGTTGCGCGCGCAGGCGCATGGCGAGGCGTATTACATCCATCCGAAAGACTTGAAGATGTACTACCTGCAAAATGGCGAGGAGGCGTATCGTATCATGCGTTTGTACAGCCTCGGCATTACGGATGCGGATCTCGCCAAGCTCGCCACGGCGACGATTCCGGTCAAATAGTCAGACGAGCTTTTTCAGCCGTTCGAGACAGCGTTTCAGGTTCACGCCTTTGCCGAGCAGCGGTTTCCAGAGGTCGCCTTTCTTCGCGAGACGCCGGCCGATCGTTTTGATCGTGAACGCATTCGGATCTAATCCGCGTTTTACTTCCGCCCATTCGAGTGGCGTGGAGACGGTTGCGCCTGGCCTCGGCCGTACGGAGTAGGGCGCGACCAATGTCTGGCCGCGGCGGTTTTGAAAACAATCGAGATACACCTTGCGCTGACGCTTCTCCGGCAAGCGCTCGAGGCTCGTGATGTTCGGCAGCCGTTCGTGGACGATGGCAGCGACAAGACGCGTGAACAGCAACGACTGCTCATACGAATACTTCGCGCCAAGCGGGACGCAGACGTGTAGTCCGCGCGCGCCTGATGTCTTGCAATAGCTGCGTGCGCCGATCTCATCAAGCACCTGCTTCACGACGCGGGCCGTTTCCACGACCTTGCCGAACCCGATCGCTTCAGGATCCAAATCGATCACTGCGTAATCCGGTTTTTCCAGCGTCCCACGCCGGGAAAGCCATGGGTGAAGCTCGATCGTGCCGAGCTGGACCACGTGCTTCAGCGTTCGCCGATCATTGCACATGAGATAGCGGAGGATCCGGTTTTCGGATTCGGATCGCACGTTGACGGTTTTGACCCCGCGCGGGACGTCACGCTGGTCTTTCTGGAAAAATGATTCGCCGCCGATGCCGTCCGGAAACCGGTGCAGCGAAAGCGGCCGGTCTTTCAGGTGGGGGAGAAGCTCGCCGGCGACGGAGAGGTAGTAGCGCGCGAGATCGCCTTTCGTGATCTTTTCCCCGGGCCAGAAGAGCTTGTCGGCATGCGTGATGCCGGCCTCGTCCACGGGCATCTCGCGCTTCACCTGCGGCGCCTTCTTGTCCGTACGAAGGCCGAGCAGGATGGGCTGGCGCATGATGCCGTCCTTGGTCCATTCCTGGAACTTCACTTCGGCCACGAGCTTGGGTTTCACCCAATGCACGGGTGCGTTCGTTTTCGGCGGTCGTGCGAACGGACTTTCACGCCGCTCGAGCTTGGTCAGGCGTTTTTTCAGATCTCGCAACATGGCTTCGTCCGAGCCGCCGCCGGTGTGCCCGATGTAGGTCAGCTCGCCGTTTTCGTACACGCCAAGCACCACGGCGCCGAGATGCTTCCGTGCGCCGCGCGGCTCGGTCCACCCCGCGATCACCGCTTCCTGCCGCGGCAACACTTTGATCTTCAGCCAATCCGCGCTCCGCGCACCGGCGAGATACGGCCCTTCCGCGCGTTTGGCCATGATGCCCTCAAAGCCGCGTTTCGCCAGCCGTCGCAACAATGCCTTTCCGTGTTTCTCCACGTGATTGGTGTATCGGACGTGCTCAAGCCCCGCGACGAGCCGTTCGAGTAGCCTTTTCCGCTCGCGCAACGGCAGATTCCGCAGGTCATGCCCCTCGAGATAGAGCAGGTCGAAGACTTGGTAGGCGAGCGTGCCTTTTTTCGCTTCCGCGTATTCCTGCAGGAGCTGGAAATCCGGGCGGCCGCGTTTGTCGAGCGCGACGACTTCGCCGTCGATCACGGCGGCGACCGGCAAGCGCTTGAGATCATCCGCGATGTCCGCAAATACCTTGTTGAACGATTTCCCCCCGCGCGATTGCAGGCGCACCTTGCCGCGCTTCACCTCCGCGATCGCGCGATACCCGTCCCATTTCGGTTCGAAGATCCAGCCCGGGCGATCGAAGGGTTTGTCCGTCAGCTCGGCCAGCATCGGTTTCGGTTCGCGCGGCATCCGGTCCGCTCCCTTTTCGTCGAACCGCCGTGACGGGCGCTCCCGCTTCGGCTCCATCCTGATCATCAGCCAGCCATTCTTGATCTTCCCGTCCATGCGCACGAGCGCATAATCGCCCTTGAGTTTTTTTCCTGCGATCCGGACCTCGATCTTTCCTTCCTTGAGGCCGCGTCTCATGTCCGTGAGGGGCTCGTACGTGCCGTGGTCCCAGATCTTCACCGTGCCCGCGCCGTACTCGCCCGCAGGAATGCGTCCCTCGAAGGTCCGATACTCGAGCGGATGGTCTTCGACGTGTACCGCAAGCCTCCGTTCGCCGATCGCGCGCGGCGGTCCCTTGGGGACGGCCCAACTCTTCAGCACGCCCGCATGCTCAAGACGGACGTCAAAGTGCAAGCGGTGCGCCGCGTGTTTTTGGACCACGAAGCGTCGGTTTCCGTCGCGTTTCGCACGGCCTTTTGGTTCCGGCGTGTTCCCGAACCGTCGTTTCGCCCGATACGTTTTGAGGCCCATATTTACCGCGCTTGGCTTTTTGTCTGCGACGGTCTTGCAGCGCGTTTGGGGGGCGTGCGCAAACTGCGCTCGAGCATGGTCATGAGATCGGCGGTTTTCGTGGCCGCGGGCTCGGGTTCGGTGACGCGTATGCGCTTGCCTTTGGCTTTCTTCTCGATCATACGCATCACGTCCCTTGAATACGAATCGTGATAACGGCCGGGGTGGAATTTCGACGCTTGCCGCTCGATGAGCTGCGTCGCCATCCGCAATTCCTTTTCGGAAATTTTTCCCTTTTTCGGCACATTGATTCCGGCCGGTTGCTTCAGTTCTTCTTCGAACCTGACCTGGATGAGCATGAGCAGGTCGCCGGAAGGACGGATGATGCCGAGTTGTTCCTTTTTATGCAGGACGTATTTCGCGAGCCCGACTTTGCCGGTTTTCTCCAGCGCTTCTCGCAGGATGGCATACGGCTTCGCCGATCCGTCCGGTTCGATGAAGTAGGGTTTCTCGAAGTGCTTCGGATCAATGTGCGATTCGTCCACGAATTCGAAAATCTCCAGGCTTTTGCTTTTTTTCAGGTTGGCGCGGTCAAAGTCTTCGTCATCCAAAATGACCCATTGGTCTTTCTTATACTCATATCCTTTCACGATGTCGTCCGCCGGGATTTCCCGGCCGTCGGATTTGCAGACCCGCGCGAACCGGATGGGGGAGCGGTCCTGCTTGTGCAGGAGATGGAAGCTTACTTCCCGCTCCTTGCTCGCGGGATAGAGTCTGACGGGGATGTTCACCAGGCCGAAGCTGATGGAACCGGACCAAAGGGCATGCATATGCGTCCATTATCCCGTATTTGCCCCGATCGGCAAACTCTCCTGTATACTAATGGCATGTCCGCCTTTGCTTTGCTTTTTACGCTCGATGCCATCGGCATCAGTATCGCGACGTATCTCATCGGCAAACGGCGCTCCGCCGAAGCGCCCGTGTGCCCGATCGGCAAGGATTGCACCAAGGTGCTGACGAGCAGATACAACCACGTCTTCGGTATCCACAACGATGTGGCCGGCCTCGGGTTTTATCTGGTCACGGCCGTTCTGACGGCGCTGCTCGTCCTCGAAACCGGGCCGGCGGTCTTGCTCGTCAACCTCCTCACGCTTCTTCTCGTCGGGGCGTCGTTCATGTCGCTGGTCTTCACGTATATCCAGTGGCGCGTGCTGAAGGCGTGGTGCTTCTGGTGCGTGACGTCGGCGCTCACGGTCTGGCTGATGACTGCGATCGATTTCATCTATATTTATCAAAACCATCTTTCCGTATGAAAGCGTATCCTGCCGCATTCCACATTCTCCGCGTCGGCATGGCCGTCACCTTTCTCTGGATCGGCCTGCTCGTCCTGAAGGCGCCTGAAGCCTGGGGCGGATATATCCAGCCCTGGGCGCTCGAACTCCTGCCGGTTCCCGTCGCGTCGCTCATGATCGGGACGGCGGTCTTTGATCTTGCGATCGGGTTCCTGCTTCTCGTCAACGTGGGGACATGGATCGTGTCGCTCTTCGCCGCCGTCCACCTGGCCGTGGTCCTGACCGTCGGTGGCATTAACGCCGTGACCGTGCGCGATATCGGATTGCTGGCCGGCGCGCTTGCGCTGTTCATCGAGGCCGTCCCTGCGAAATGGCAACGGCTCCTTATCAAGACCTGATTCTGTCCGAGTTTGATTCATTCGCGTAGAATATCCGCCATGAAATACCCATGTACCCGCGCGGCCGCCACGCTGGCTTCCGCCGCCGCGCTCCTGGTCGCGGTTCCCGCATTCGCGAAACCCACGATCAGTTCCGTGTCTCCCGTGTCCGCGTCCGCCAACGTGCCCGTGATCCTGTCCGCCAGCGTCCAGTCGTCCGTCCCGATCCAGTCCTGCAACCTGTATGTGGATTTGGAGGATGTCGGGGCCATGACCGTCTCCGGGGGGACGGCCAGCCGGTCGTATACCTTCCCGTACGGCGGTTCACGTATCGCCTTCGTTTTTTGCCGCGACACCGCCGGCGGCATCGCGGCCGGACCGAACACGGCCATCTGGGTGACGGGGCCCCTGCAGAACGAACCGCCATTGGGCGGCTCCGAGCCGACACCGGAGCCCGCGCCGGAGCCGACGCCGCCGGCGGATGAGGTGGTTCGCCGTCTCATCAAGCTCGTCTGCCCGGACGGAGCGGCGGTCGATGACCCTTGCCGAGCCGTGTATTACGTCGGTCGCGACGGGAAGCGCCATGCCTTTCCCAACAGCCGCGTGTTTTTCAGCTGGTACGACAACTTTGACGCGGTCGAGGAGGTTCCGTTGGCCGAGCTCTCCTCCTATGCGCTCGGCGGAAATGTCCGCTACCGGCCGGGATCGCGCATGGTCAAGTTTGCGACCTTGAACAAGGTCTACGCGGTCGAGCGCGACGGTACGCTGCGATGGGTCAAGACCGAGGACGTGGCGCGTGCTTTGTACGGCGAGGACTGGAACACGAAGATCGATGATATTTCGGACGTGTTTTATACCGACTATACGTTCGGTCCGGACATCGATCTTGCGAGCCAATACAGCGTCACGAACCAGTTGCAGATCAACCCGACCATCGATTAATGAGAGAGAAGAGCAGAGAACAAAGAGCCCCGCCGTCGGCGGGTTCTTTATTTGCCGCTCTTTCTTTCATGCCAGCATCAGCACGCAAGCGAGACCGATCACGAGCATCGTATGCGAGAGGGAGGCGACGTGGCGCACGCGGAACCGGATGGCGAGAGAGAGCAGGAGGAGCGCCGTAAGGAAGGCAATGACGTACAAGTAGAGTTCACGTACGGTACCGTCTACGCGTTCCGCGGAAAACGTTTGCGCCAGCACGCGGCCGCCATCTTCATCGACGGCGTCGGACGCGATCACGGCGTTCGTGACGAGATGGGACGCCTCCGCGGCCGAACCGGCCCTTGTGCCGAAGAGATGCACCACGAACGTTGTTTCCTGGCCCTCGAATACCCCGGACGCGACGCCGACCCCGCTGTCTTCGTAACGGGGATCGAGAAGAATGGCACGATGCGACGGGCTATTCATCCAGCCGCGCTGGACGTCCTGCGCGTTCGTGAAATGCACGGCCAGGTTTTCCGCGGCGTATCGGACGGGATATCCGGCCAGACGGATACGGTCGATCGCGGAGCTTCCGTCGGGGGAGGCGTGCGAAAAGTAGCCACGCGCGGCCATGTCCTCGGCCTTCCGCTGGGCGGCGAGCGTGAGTCGCGTATCCTCGGTGAGGGGAGGAAGTCCTTGGGATTGGCGTACCTGGTTACTCAACTCGATCACGGCCAACGGCGTGATGGGGATGAGGATTTCATCGGCATGGGTGGCGAGCGCGACCGCAAACGGCAAGACCATGGCCGCGCCTTTGAACGTGATCAACAACGCGCTCATGCCGACCAATCCGCGATGGCGGAGAAGTCGCGGATGGTGATCGTTCCCCGGATGGGGCACGAGATGATCCTTGGCGGCGCGCCACCATCGTCGCATCATGCGCCTATTGTCCCCGGTTTCGGGAACGCTGTCCATTCGTGGCGCGTCCGGGACCGAGGCCGCGCGCAACGGCGTGCAGCGCGAACGAGGTCGTGAGGGCGTAGGCCGCCGCGGCGAGAGGCGTCAGCGCGCCGAACGCGGCGAGCGCGAGCCCCACCCCGCCCGCGACGACCCAGATACCGGCCTGCAGGCGGACGAGATCACGAAAGGTACGACCGAGCTCGACAAGGCGCGGCAGGGCGCCGACGGCCCGCAGGTGCAGCGCGATCGTCGCGGCTTCCGGGAATGCGCCGTACTCGGACAGCGCCACGGCGGCGTGCACGCGTCCGGCCGCCGCGGCGTCATCTCCGTCGCTGACGAGAAGCACGCGCCCCTCATGCGATAGCCTTCCAAGCTCCTTCCAGCGTTCTTCAGGGGTCATGGAGGGTCGATAATCGGAACAGCCGATCAAGGATGCCTGTTTCGCGGCCAGACGAATCGTGTCGGGCGTGCCGAGGATGTTGCGTCTGCATCCGAGCCGCCGCAGGCCTTCGAGCGCCTCGCGTACGTCCGCTCGCGGACGTTCTTCGATCCGGAGACGCGCGACACAGAGGCCGTCGAGGGCGAGGAAGCAGTCCGAAACCTGTCCTTCCACGGGCGTGGTCGATCCCGCGAGCCACTCGCCGTCGAACGAGGTTCCGCATGCCCGGTGGAGCTCGGCCGTTCCGACGACGATTTCATGGTCGCGGAGCCTTGCGACCACGCCGCGGCCCGGATATTCCCGCACGGTTTCGGGATCGCGCATGCGGCCGACGCGGCGGATCGCCTCGCGGTACAGCGCGCGTCCCACCGGGTGCGCCGACGCCGCTTCCGCTACCGCGACGCATTCCCAGACGTAGGCTTCGCTCACGCGCGGATCGTGGTCCAGCCGCGCCACGCCGACGTCGGTGAAGCTCACGGTGCGGGAGCGGTCGAAGACGACGATGTCGTTGTCCGAAAGGCGCGCGAGCGCCCCGCCGCCGCGCACGAGCGCGCCGAGGCGCCCCGCCGCCGCGACGGCCAGGGATGCGGCCAGGGACGTCGCGGCCGCGAGCGCGTCGGGACGCAGGACGAGCAGGGTCGCCGCGACGCGGACCGGATCGCGGGAGAAGAACCAGACCGCTCCCGCGACCAGCGCAAGGAGCCAGTAGGAAAAGGAGGAGGCGTGGCTCGCGAGGCGCTCGGCGGGCGACGGCCGGGAAGCCGCGTCGCGGATGTGCGCGCGCAGGCGAAGGGCGTATATCTCCTCCGTCGGCCGCGTGGAACGGATCCGGACCGACCCTGCCTGCACGATCGTCCCCGCGAAGACGGGATCTCCGGGCAATCGCTCGACGGGCTCGCGGGAGCCGTGGATCCCTTCCTCGTCCACGAATGCCGCGCCGTGGATCACAACCCCGTCGGCGGGGATGCATTCGCCCGCGAGCACGGTCGCGGTTTGGCCTTCGGACAGCCATGTTCCAAGCGCCCGCAGCGGCCGCTCGGCGCGCGCGTGCGCTCGCGCCTCCAGTCGCTGTTCGATCCAGCGCAAGCTGCCGACGGCCAAGGACACCGCCGCGGCCCCGGGCCAGTCGCCGGACCCGAGTAGCAGGACCAGCGCGATCGACGGATACGCCTCGGCCGCGACGTGGCGATCCAGCAGACCGCGTATCGTGGCGACGAAAAACGGGAGTCCTGCCGCGAGCGCGCCGGCCGCGAGCGCGGGGCGGATCCATGGCCAAAACGCCGCGGCAAACAGAGCGGCGCCGGGCAGCAAGGTCAGCACGGCGTCTAGCCAAATGCCACGTCGCGAAAACGTCATCCGAAGGAGTGTAGCATTTAGGTAGCGAGGAGCTAGTAGCGAGTAGCGAGTAGCTGGTAGGATGATTGCATGAGAAAAACGACCTTTCTTCCGAATCTTCCGGCGATCTGGCGGTTCATGAAGGATCCGAAGACGGATTGGAAGCCGAAGGCCTTGGTCGCGCTCGCCGTTCTCTATCTTTTTTGGCCATTGGATCTCGCACCTGACGTCGTTCCCATCATCGGATGGCTGGACGATCTCGGATTTGCGGCTGTTGCGAGCGGGTATCTTGTCTACGCGACGAACAGGTTTTTGGAAACAAAAAAATAAACCGTAGGGGCAAGATGCGCCTTGCTCCTACGTGAATTTGGTGATGGCCATCATCCAGCGTTGCACCGGATGCTCCGGGCCGCCGTCGGTGTCGTGCCACACCTGTTCGAACTCCTCGATCGGCATGATGCGGATGCCGGATTCCGTGTCCGGATCCATCATGAAGACTTTATGCTTGCCCACTTCATAGACCACCGAGTAATGCGGCTCGTCGTTCGACCACCAGCCGACGATGACCGGCTTCTCGTCCTCGATATATGTTCGGATGTCGCTGATCGTGGCGTGGTCTTTCGCGAACACATCCGCGCCAAGAGCCCGCGCACCGGCCACGAGCTGCCCATGCGTCGTCCCGATGTCCGGCGTGGTTTCACAGAGCTTGGCGAGCTGTTCCTCGCTGTGTTCGCGTTCGTAATACGACAACAGGATTTTCAGGCTCGCGGGCCCGCACATGTTCGGGGATTGTCGGAAGGGAATGAGGGGTTTCATAGGGGAAGTGAGTAGAACGTAGTGAGGAGATAGTAGCTGGCGCGGGAATATCTTCGGTCAGGCTACTCCACTACTCACTGCTCACTTGTGGTTTGTCCGGCATGCCGAATTGCTCGACCGCCTCGTCGAGATGCTCCTTCCGGTCAACCTCGGCGAATTCGAGAATCGATTTGCTAATGCGCGTCGGATGCGGAATTTGCTCGAACCGGAACCTCGTTTTTTCGCCCGCCGTCTGGATTTCCACGTCGCCGAAATCGAGGATGGTATGAAAGAATCCCTTCACGATCGACGTCACGTCCTGGATGCGATAGAGCCGCAATTCCGAGACCGTACGGGCGAACAGCCCGGTCTGCTCGATGTTGAGGACGCGCTTGGTTGTCACGATCCAGATGTCGAGGTAGTAGTCGATGAAATGCTGGAACACGAACAGCCAGGCGAAGAGCCAGAACGCGGTGCCGCCCATGACGGCGAGGGCGACGAACACCTGATCCTCAAGCAGTTCCGGTTGCAGGGAGACGATGCCGAACCAGGCGGCAAACGGACCGATCATCAGGAGCAGGAGACCGACACCCAGCGTGAACAGGGTGATCGGATGGCGGCGCAGGACGTGGATAACCTTTTCATTCGGCACCGGGTTCGGCAGATGGTGCAAGTCGATCATAATTCAAGCACGTTTTGGGCTTCCGGAAGCAGATCCGCGGTTTGCGTCCAATCCACGGTGAGCAGATAACCGCCCGCCGCGAGGAGGATGAGACAGGACACGCCGACGAACACGCCCGTGATGACGTACGTGAACCCGCCCGACAGCCCGAAGCGCAGGTTCATGATCACGGTGATGAAGCTCATGAGCCCGAAGATCGCGATGAATACCAGCCAGGCGATCAGGAAATAGACGAGCGGAACCATGAGGGTAGTTTACCGTTAACAGATAACAGTTGCCAGCCTTGGAAAGTTTCCAGTCAAACGCTCTCTGTTCACTGACAACTGTCAACTGATGACTGTCCTGCCGAGATGTTTATAGGCGGATTCGGTGGCAACGCGGCCGCGCGGCGTGCGCGCAAGCAATCCGAGCTGCAGCAGGAAGGGCTCGATCACGTCTTCCAGGGTTTCTACCTCTTCCGCCGTCGCGGCGGCGAGCGTCGTCAGGCCGACCGGACCGCCGTTGAATTTGTCGACGATGGCTTTCAGAACGCGCCGGTCGGCTTCATCGAGGCCCAGCCCGTCGATTTCGAGAGAGGTGAGCGCCTTGTCGACGACTCCTTCATCCATCGCGCCGCCGGCCATGACCTGCGCATAATCACGGACCCGTTTGAGCAGTCGGTTGCCGATGCGCGGCGTGCGGCGCGAGCGGCTCGCGATCATGGAAAGCGGCGCGTCCTCCATCGGAAGCTCGAGCAGGTGCGAGGAGCGGCGCAGGATCTCGCGCATCTCATCGTGGCCATAAAAATCAAGATGGAATTGCGCCCCGAACCTGTCGCGCAGCGGCGCGGAGAGCAGCGAGAGCCGCGTGGTCGCGCCGATGAGCGTAAAGCGTTTCAAGTCGAGGCGCAGCGTGCGCGCCGTCGGTCCTTTGCCGATCACGATATCGAGCCCGAAGTCCTCCATGGCGGGATACAATACCTCCTCGATCGAGCGGTTCATGCGATGGATCTCGTCCACGAAAAGAATGTCACCATCTTCCAGATTGGTGAGGATCGCCGCGAGATCGCCGACGCGCTCCAGGGCCGGACCGCTCGTCACGCGGATATGCGCCGCCATCTCGTTCGCGATGACATGCGCGAGCGTCGTCTTGCCGAGACCGGGCGGGCCATAGAGCAGGACATGATCGCATGGTTCACTGCGGCCCTTCGCCGCTTCGAGAAAGATGCGCAGGTTCTCTTTCGCCGCCGGTTGCCCGATGAATTCGGCCAGGGTCTTCGGACGCAGAGCCACGTCAAAGCCGGCTTCTTTTTCCTGAAGTTCGGGATTTGCAATGCGGTCTGGATGGTTCGATTCTACATTCTCCATACTTCATTCTACATACGCCGCCCGTTCCATATTTGTTCGAGACGATCCTAGCACTTCGGTTGTCGCGAAGTCCATTCCGTCATAAGGTTTCGACCATGCATGTCGGCATTCTGATCTCATCCGATCCCAAGGGGGACGCGTTCGCCGGAGCGGACCGCTTGCTTGAGGCCGTAGCCCAAGCGGGACACCGTGGCACCAGGTTTTACGAATCAGGCTTCACCTTCCAGGGCGACGGAGCGAAGCTCCTCATCCATTACGAAGGCAAGCCACTCGACGGCCCGGATGTTTTCATCTACCGGCCGAACTTCATCGAAGAGCCGAGCTTACATGCGCATGTTCCGCATCTCCTCATGCAGGCTCGTTTGCGCGTCTTGAACGGTCGGGCGCGCATCCAGGAAACGAAAAACAAACTAGCGCAACACGTGCTCATGCATGATGCCGGACTGCCGCTTCCGCGGTGGGCGATCGCCAAGAAAAAAGGGCTGGCACTCTCCGCGGCCAAGGACATCGGGTTTCCGGTCGTGCTCAAGACGCCCTTCGGCACGCACGGAGTCGGCGTGTTTTACGCCGAGAACGCGGAGACGCTCCAGCCGATCATCGATTATCTCGCGATCAGCGACGGAAATCCGGCCATCATCGAGCGTTTCGTCGCCGAAGCGGATCGCTCGGATGTGCGCGCGTTCATTGTCGGCGGGCGCGTTGTCGCGGCCATGACGCGCACGGCGCCGGAAGGTGATGTGCGCGCGAATGCGGCTTTGGGTGGAATCGGATCGCCAACCGCCCTGTCCGCCGAGGAGGAGCACCTCGCCCTCGCATGCGCCAAGCTGTTCGAACTCGACATCGCGGGCGTGGACCTTTTGCGGACTTCGAGCGGTCCCTTTTTGATCGAGGTCAATGCCAATCCCGGATTCAAGGAGTTGGAACGCGCGACCGGAATCGATGTTGTCGGCGCGATCGTTGCGGAGACAGTTCGGATGATCCAATAGGTTTCTTGCAAAAAGGTATACGTGTTGTTACGCTAAACATAGCGTATACCTTATGAAAAAGCGCAAATGGAATCCTGATGATTTAAGTCCAGCCGTCGCTTCTTCTCGAAGTTTACGTGAGGTTATTATTCGACTGCGGTTGATTCCAGCCGGCGGCAACTATCAGACTGTTCAACGAATGATTATTGAACAGGGTCTAGATACTTCTCATTTTCTAGGCAAAGGATGGAATGTCGGCTTGAAATTCGTTCCGGTTAAGAGAACGCCATTGAAGCAACTTTTGAAGAAAGGATCATTCGTCCAGACGTTCAAATTAAAGCGACGTTTATTCTTTGAAGGTTTGAAGTCCGAGCATTGCGAGCTCTGCGGGTGGGCAAGTCGAAGCGAAGATGGACGGATTCCATTGGAGCTGGATCATAAAAATGGCGACAGGAATGACAATCGTCTTACAAATTTGCGGATATTGTGCCCGAACTGTCATAGTTTGCAGCCGACGCATAGAGGTCGTAATATTCGTTCGCGAAAGAAATAAGCTCGGGTGGCGGAATGGTATACGCACGACACTTAAAATGTCGGGTCCGTAAGGACATGTGGGTTCGATCCCCACCCCGAGCACCA
>CAYPUF010000020.1:0-14499 GCA_964413995.1 uncultured Gammaproteobacteria bacterium | reverse complement strand
CCAGCCGAGCCGGCGGTCACGCGAATCCTGCCGCCGACCATCGAATTGCGCGGCGCCGCAAGAACATCGCCCTCGGCAAATCAAGGATGAATGGCGTCCTGATTCCGCCCGGGGGTATCTTCTCGCAGCTCGACACGCTCGGAACCATCGACGGCGCGCATGGCTGGCTCCCCGAGTTGGTGATTAAGGGAGAGAAAACCGTGCCGGAATACGGCGGCGGGCTGTGCCAAGTCGGCACGACAAGTTTCCGCGCCGCGCTTGCCTCGGGCTTGCCGATCGTCGAACGCCGCAACCATAGTTACCGCGTGCGCTATTACGAACCGGCCGGCACGGACGCGACGATTTACGATCCGGCGCCGGACTTCAGATTCAAGAACGATACGCCGGGACACATCCTCATCACGTCGCAAATCCAAGGCGATGATCTGCTGTTCCTCATCTGGGGCACGAAGGACGGCCGTGTCACGTCGAGCACGAAACCGATCGTCTACAACATCGTCGCGCCGCCGCCGACGAAATATATCCCGACGACGGATCTTCCCGTGGGGCAAAAGCGTTGCACCGAAAGTGCGCATGCCGGAGCGTCGGCGACGTTCGACTACCACGTCGCTTATCCGGACGGGAGCTACAAGAAAGAGACGTTCAATAGCTATTATCGACCCTGGGGTGCGGTTTGCCTGATCGGCGCGACGGCGGAGGAAGTCGCGGCTTCCGACGGTTCGCCGGCGAACGATGATCCGTTCCCCGGCCCGTAATTCGACCCGAGCGTCAACCAGCTTGACAAAAACGCTAAGCCATGATATAACTCCAGTGAGTGCGTTAAAAAGTCGCCCTTCGGCGTTCTTTTTTACCGCCGACTCAATCCTTAAAAAATGGCTTAACCTAGCGTCCTTGACGCATAGGAGGTCGTTTGTTAAGGTGCGATGACCGACGAGTCCTTTAGCAATCCGCGTCCACGACAAGCATGGAATGTTTCAGTAGGGTGCCGCAGGTCTTCGGACTCGCTCTCCCCTAGAGAAACATTTCTTGGATGCGGATTGCTTGAGCGCTGGTCGAAAAACACCCACGACTTCAAATCGCGGGTGTTTTGTTTTTACAGCTTGTATCTCCCGACCTGGCCGAATCCCTGCATGACACGGACGTCGATGTCTTTTACGTTTTTTCCATTACGTTCAAGGGCGCTGCGGAACGTGCTTGTTTGACCCTGCGCTTCCTCTTTGGTTTTTGCTTGCACGTCGAGCTCTAATCGATCTACGTTTTCCGGGATAAAGGCGGCCGAGCGTGGGCTTGCCGTGACCTTCTCGGCCTTCTCCATTCCTTCCGGCAGCCGATCTACCAACGCTTTCCGTACTTCCATCGGGGTGCTCTCCAGGTCCAGACGATGAAGCACATACGATCCATCCTCTTTAAAGCTGAACGCGTTCCGGCGAAGATCGTTGTACAGTTCCCCTTCCGGCGCGAATGCGAGCGACAGGAGCGGGTCGTCCGAAACCTCGTACAAGGCCGAGACCTTCAGTTTTTGCTCGGGAGCAAGGCTGAGCTGAGTTTCCAGCTGATCAATGCGAAGCTTCAGCCGATGCATGCGTCCCTCGCGGTCGATCTTGCTCTTGCTCGTCATGGCTTCCGGATCTTCCGCCGGACGCATCGCCAGGCTTTCGAGCTCTTCCGTTGACCGCTGAAGCTCGTCTTTCAAGCGACGATCCAACGCTTGGATCGCCTCCCGCTGCTCCGGTGTGAGCTTCGGTTTTTCCGCAACCTTCTCGGCGGGTTGGGTCGGTGGCTGCTCCTGACTTGATTGATCGATCGACTTGGGCATGTCTCTGCTCATATGCTCTCCATTTAATACGCCTCGGCGATGCGGCGCAAGGCGAGGACGAACGCGGCCTCGCGCGGCGGGATTTCGAGTTCGGAAGCCGCGTCGAAGACGTCTTCGGCCGCGTGTTCCATGATGGGCCGCAGCTCGTGCATCACCTGATCTTCGGACCAATGCTCGTCCTCAAGGTTCTGCTTCCATTCAAGATACGACGTCGCCACGCCGCCGGCATTCGCGAGCACGTCCGGGATCACGGTGATGCCGCGATCGGTGAAGACTTCGTCGGCTTCGGGCGTGGTCGGGCCGTTCGCAAGTTCGAGCACGACTTTGGCTTTTATGTCGCGCACGACGGATTCCGTCAGCTGGTTTTCCATTGCGGCGGGGACGAGCACGTCGCAGTCCATCGTCAAAAGATCCTTTTGCGTTCCCGCGACGGTCCCCGGCAACCCTTCGAGATGCCCATGCATCTTTTTCCATTCGCTTGCGGCCGCGGGGTCGATCCCCTCTTCCGACCGGATGGATCCGTGTGAATCGGACAGGCCGACGATCACGTGGCCCGCCGCATGCGCGATGCGCGCGAATGTCTCTCCCGCGTTGCCGAATCCTTGGATCGCGAAACGGAGTTTGGATGGGAGGCCGAGTTCTTTCGAGAGAGACTGAAGCACGTACCAACCTCCTTGCGCCGTGGCGATGCCGCGACCTTCCGAACCACCGTGATTGAGAGACTTACCCGTCACGACGGCGGGCTCGTCCCTGCCAACGATCTGCGCGTATTCACCGGCGAGCACGTCCATCAGGCGTGCATTCGTGTTCACGTCAGGCGCGGGAATGTCCTTGTGCGGGCCGATCACGTCCGCGATCGCGCGCGTGAATCCACGCATGACGTTCTCGACCTCGTCTTCGGACAGCGTTTTCGGATCGACGATCACGCCGCCCTTGCCTCCGCCGTACGGAATGCCGACGACGGCGCACTTGATCGCCATCCAGAACGCAAGCGCCTTCACCTCGTCCATGTCCACCTGCGGATGGAACCGGATGCCGCCCTTGTACGGCCCGCGCGCGCTGTTCCATTGTACGCGGAAGCCTTCGAAGAGGCGCGTCGAGCCATCGTCCATTGCGACGGGAAACGTCGCGTCCACGATGCGCTCCGGCTTGCGCAACCGCTCGATCACGAGCGGCGGAACATTGGCACGTCCGGCCGCGAGGTCGAGTTGTTTCATCGCGTTTTGGAAGACGGACATATATTTCAGCACTGCCACCTCCCCTTGCCCCCTCCTCGCAGAGGAGGGGTTGGGGTGGTGGGGGTTTTTAATGCGATAAATACCGCTCTGCATCGAGCGCTGCCATGCAACCGGTTCCGGCGGCCGTGATGGCTTGGCGATACTTCGCGTCCTGCACGTCGCCGCAGGCGAACAGTCCCGGGACGTTGGTGAGCGTGGAACCTGGCACGGTGATCACGTATCCCTTCTCATCCAAATCGACAAGACCGCGCACGAGCGAGGTGTTCGGTTCATGACCGATCGCGGCAAAGACGCCGTCGATCTTCATCTCGCGCGTCTCTCCGGCGTTCGTGTCTTTCAGGATAACCCCCTCGACTTTTTCCTCGCCGAGAATGTCAGCGACTTCCGTGTTCCAGACGATCTCGATCTTGGGATTCGCCTTCACGCGGTCCTGCATGATCTTGGAGGCGCGGAACAAGTCTCGACGATGCACGAGATACACCTTTTCCGCGAAACGCGTGAGGAAGCTCGACTCTTCCATCGCGCTGTCTCCCCCGCCGACGACGATCACGTTTTTGCCTTTGAAGAAGAATCCGTCGCAGGTCGCGCAGGCGGACACGCCGCGGCCGTACAATCGCTTTTCGTTTTCTAGACCGAGACGCCGAGCCGACGCGCCGGTGGACAAGATTACGGTTTTCGCACGATGCGTTTGCTTGTTTGCGACAAGTTCATAGCCGCCGTCTACTTGCTTCAAGGACTCGACCATGGACGAAACGACTTCCGTGCCGAACCGTTTCGCCTGATCGCGCAAGACTTGCATGAGTTCCGGACCCTGGATGCCGTGCACAAAGCCGGGGAAGTTTTCGACCTCCGTCGTGGTCATGAGTTGGCCGCCGGGCTCGAGCCCCTCGAACAGGATCGGCTCAAGGCTCGCGCGCGCCGCGTAGATCGCGGCCGTCCAGCCGGCGGGACCCGAGCCAATGATTGCTACGTTTCTCATAATGTATCTGTCGTTATGTATCTGTCGTTGCGAGGAGCGTAGCGACGAAGCAATCTCATCCGATGGGATTGCTTCGCTGCGCTCGCAACGACACTAGCCAAGATATTTAGATAATTTTTCCATCAGCGCCTCCTTACTCATGCTGCCGACGATCTTGTCCGCGACCTGGCCGTTTTTGAACACGAGCATGGTCGGGATGGACATGATGCCGTACTTCATCGCCGTTGACTGGTTTTCATCCACGTTCAGTTTTCCGATTTTCAGCCTGGATGTATCGATCTCGTTAGACGTCTCCTCGAGAATCGGCCCCATGACGCGGCACGGGCCGCACCATTCGGCCCAAAAATCGACCAGGACAGGGACATCACTCTTCAAAACGTCGCTTTCAAAATTCGCATCGGTATAGGTGTGGGCCATAGGAGTGGAGAAACTAGAATCAAGAATCTAGAAGCTAGGGTAGCTTATACGCGTTTCTCTAGCCAAGCCCGCGCTAGCTTCTCGCTTCGAGCTTCTCGCTTCTTTTTTACCGGAACGTTTCAACTTTACGCACCTTCGATTCTTCCGTGTACGCCTCGAGCCGGTCGCCGACCTGGAGCTTGATCTTGCCGGAGAACGAGAGACCACCTTCGGTGCCGGACGCGAGCTCCTTGACCGGCGATTTTCCGCTTTGGAGATTTTCGATCACGCCTTCGCCGATGATTTCCGGCTCCCCCGAGGCTACTGAGGCACGGAACACGCGGACTTTTGCATCTTTCGCGAGCTTGCCCGTTTTTACACGCACACCGACGACCATGCGGCCCGTTTCCGTACGGAAAATCGCCGCGACTTCGGCATCACCGAGCTCGGTGATGACGGTCTCTTGCGGCAGGAGCTCGTTGAGGCGTTTCACCACGTCGTCAAAGAGGTCGTAGATCACCTTGTACTTCTTGACTTCGACGCCCTTCTCGCGCGCGGCGACCTCGATCGGGGTCGGCACCATGACGCTAAACCCGTACACGACGGACGGCTTCGAGTTGGCCGCGCGTTCGATGTCACCTTCGGTCACGTTGCCCAACCCTTTCTGGATCACCTCGACCGCGACCAGATCGTGTTTGATCTTTTCCAACATGCCGAGAATAGCCTCAAGCGAGCCGAGTACGTCCGTCTTCAAAATGACGTTTAACGTTTTCTTTTCGGGTGCCTCTTCGCCCTCCGGAGGCGCGACCTTGGTCGCCGTCAGCGATTCGACGACCTGGCGCTTCGCGGTCTTCGCCTTCTTTTGCTCGAGCGATTTCGGATCTTCCGGTACTTCCAGGATATCGCCGACGGCCGGCGCGATCTTGAAGCCCAGGATCTTGACCGGCGTGCCGGGCGGCGCGGACTCCACGGGTTTGCCGTTCCAGTCGCGCATCATGCGCACGCGGCCGTACGCGGTCCCGCCGATGCCGAGCCAATCGTTGCGGCGCAGCGTACCGTTTTGCACGATCGCGGTCGCGACCGGGCCTTCACCCTTGTCCACATGCGACTCGATGATCGTTCCGGCGGCGCGCGCATCCGGATTCGCCATGATCCGTTCCTTCTCCACTTCGGCGACGAGCAAAATGAGGTCGAGCAACTCGTCGATGCCTTGTCCCGTCTTGGCCGAAATCTTGGCCATCGGGATCTTTCCGCCCCACTCTTCAACGGTGACGCCGGCTTCGGCCAGCTGCCCGAGGACGCGGTTCGGGTCGGCGTCCGGCTTGTCGATCTTGTTCAACGCGACGACGAACGGCAGTTTCGCCGCCTGGATGATGTTAATCGCCTCTTTCGTTTGCGGCTGCACGCCGTCGTCGGCCGCCACGACGAGGATCGCGATGTCGGCGACCTTGGCGCCGCGCGAGCGCATCACCGTAAACGCCTCGTGGCCCGGCGTGTCGATGAACGTGATTTTCTTTCCCTTTTTCTCGACTTGATACGCGCCGATGTGCTGCGTGATGCCGCCGGACTCGCCTTCCATCACATTGGTCGCGCGGATGGCGTCGAGCGTACGCGTCTTGCCATGGTCGACGTGACCCATCACGACGATGACCGGCGCACGTTCTTTGCGCGTCTTTTCTTCCTGCGAGGTCAGGATTTGCTTCAAGCGATCCTCGGCTTCGGCCGTCTTCTCCATTTCTTTCTCGTCTGCCGATTCCGCGGCAGCCTGGAACCCGAGCTCGTCGGCGATGATGCTCGCGGTCGTGAAATCGATGCGCTCGTTTTGCGAGGCGAGGATGCCCGCCTTCATGAGCTGCTGGATGACGCGCGTAACCGGAAGATTCATGCGGCCGGCAAAGTCGCGGACGGAAATGACCGACGGAAGCTTGATGTCTGTCTTGGGTGCGCCGGGTTCGCGCGCGCCGACGTTTTGTTGACGAACGAGCTGTTCGCGCAAACGCTCGCGGCGGGAGTTTTCCAGCCATTTCTTGTAGATCTGGTCCGCGGTGCGGTCATCCACCTTGATGGCGCGCGCGCCGATATCAAAGCCAAGCTCGGGCAATTTCGCCAAAAGCTGTTGCGGGGTGACGCGGAGCCGCCGGGCCAGTTCTGTTACGTTCATGTCGCCGAGTTTAGGCTTGATTGAGCGGAAAGTCAAGGATAGACTCTCCGCATGGACGGTTTGCTTCTCATCGACAAGCCCGCGGGTTGGACCTCGCATGATGTCGTGGCCAAGCTGCGGGGGATTTTGAAGATCCGGCGCATCGGCCATGCGGGCACGCTCGATCCGTTCGCGACCGGGCTTCTGATCCTTGGAATCGGTAACACCACGAAGAAACTCGCCGAGCTTGTCGGATTGGATAAGGAATATGAAGCGACCATCCGGCTCGGCGCTACGAGCGATACGTTTGATGTGGAGGGGGTGATCACTCCCGCACCTCTCCCGGCCTCTCCTCCGGGAGGAGAGGAGGTAGAACGCGCTCTGGATCAGTTCCGAGGCGGATATGGACAACTCGCACCGCTGCACAGCGCGAAAAAGGTCGGCGGGAAAAAATTGTACGATTTGGCCCGGGCGGGGAAAGCCACCGAAGAGATGCGGCCGAAGAAATTTGTAAAAGTTTACAGATTACAGATTACAGATTACAGATGGCCCGATCTGAAGATCCATGTCCGATGCTCGAGCGGGACGTATATCCGCTCGCTGGCGGACGATATCGGTCGCGCGCTCGGCGTCGGCGGATATTGTCTCGAGTTGCGAAGGACGAAGATCGGCGAATATGACGTGCGGGACGCGTTGCCGATAGAGGGTTTGACGAAGGAGAAGGCCCTTGGTAGCCTCAAGACGCCATAACAACCCTTTTGAACGACCGGTTGCGCAGGAAGCCAACGTCATCGATTCCACCGTTTTTGAGCGAAGATCCGGCGGCTACGAAGCGAGAAAACCCAAGAGCGATCGTCCAGCCTAAGACACTTGTCCGCCTTTGGCGGAGCCTGCCTGCCGGCGTATTCGTATGAACAACGCCCTGTTTGTCGTCATCACCTTGGCGGGAGGTACCGCGCTCGGCCTCGCTCTCGGGTACGCGCTGCGTGAAGCCGCGCATCGCCGCAAGCTCGCCGGCGCGCAAAACAAGATCGCCGAAGCCGAACGCAAAGCTTCGGACCTTCTGAAAGATGCGGAACGGCGCGAAGCCGAAGCGCTCGCGAAAGCCAAGGACAAGGCCATCAAGATCCTCGAAGAAGCCCGCGTCGAGGAGAAGCGGGCGCTTGAGGATTTGAAAAAGCAGCAACAGGCCCTGCTGGAGCGCGAACAAACCGTCAGCGCGAAGCTGCTCGACATCGACAAGGCCAAGGAGGAGGTGGAGAGGGCGAGACAGGAGGCGGACGAAGCCCACACGCACGTCGAGGAACTGAAACTGCAAGCCATCGCAAAGCTGGAGGAGGTGGCGAATCTTGACCGTGAGTCGGCGCTCAACCGCCTGCTTGCGGAGATCGAGGAGCACCATTCCGAGGCGCTCATGGCACGCGTCCGAAAGCTCGATGAACTGGCGGCGGACGAGATCGACAAACGCGCGAAGAATATCCTTGCAACGGCGATCCAGCGCCAGGCGTCCTCGCATGTGTGCGAGACGACCACGACGTATGTCGAGTTGCCGACGGAAGAAATGAAGGGCCGCATCATCGGACGCGAGGGGCGCAATATCAAGGCGATCGAGCTGCTCACCGGCTGCGAGCTCATCATCGACGACACGCCGAACGTCGTGACGATTTCCGGCTTCTCCCCCATCCGCCGGCAAGTCACAAAGCGTGCGCTCGAAAAACTGATCGCGGACGGCCGCATCCATCCGGGACGCGTCGAGGAGTTTGTCGACGAAGCCAAGCGCGAGCTCGTACTCGACATCCGCAAGGCGGGCGAAGATGCGTTGTACGATCTCGGCATCTCGCCGTCCGGTATCGACCCGAAACTGATCTCAATTTTGGGACGTCTCAAGTTCCGTACAAGCTACGGGCAGAACGCCCTCTTGCATTCCATGGAAGTCGCGCGCATTTCCGCCATGCTCGGCGAGGAGCTCGGCGCGGACGTGCATGTGTGCAAACTCGGCGGTTTGTTGCACGACGTGGGCAAGGCCGTGGACCATGACATGCAGGGATCACATCCGGAAATCGGCTACAAGATTTTGCAGAAGTTCGGCTTTCCGGAAGAGATTTGCTACCAGTCGATCGGCCACCACGAGGACAAGCCGAAGACCCTCGAAGCGATCATCGTCAAAGCGGCGGATGCGATTTCCGGAGCACGCCCCGGCGCGCGCAAAGACTCGCTCGAATTGTACGTGAAGCGCCTGCAAGAATTGGAGAACGCCGCACAGTCGTTTGAAGGCGTGGAAAAAGTCTATGCGATCCAGGCCGGCCGCGAATTGCGCGTGTTCGTGAATCCGAAACAGGTGGACGATTACCAGGCGGCAAAACTCGCCCGCCAGATCGCGGACAAGATCGCCAGCGAGATGAAATTCCCCGGCGAAGTCCGCGTGACGTTGATCCGTGAACAGCGCGTGGTGGAGTACGCGAAATAAAAATCGGCCCTGGGGGTCGATCTTATTTCAATAGCGGTAAGGATTCTCTCAAAAATTCTAAGAACTCTCCTCCCTCCAGCTCCACGGAGGAAAGCTCCTGCGCCCTGCGTTCCAAAGCAGTGGCTTTTTCCAGTGCTTCCTCAGGTGAAACCCGACTGTTCGGCGGCGCTGATGCATATTCTTTCCAACGTTTCGCCTCTCCTTTAAATCCGTCTACCGCCAAGGCACGCAATGACGAAAGATTATTATTCAATTCAAGTGATCCAAAAGATGAGCCGAACCAGCGCAAAATCTCATCCGCGAAATAAGGGCCGTTGATCGCATTTCTGATTTTGACCAGTTTTCGTCGGACTTCTTCGGACTGAGCGGCATCATTTTGCTCGGTATTCCGTCTGTTGCGCTCAAAGCTCATATCAACAGAGCATATTCGATCAGCCCAAAACATACAAACCCGTCGAACGGCGGGTTTTCTTTTCGTCGCGCGGAACTTACACTCGGTCTATATGAGCGAAAAACACAGGCCGCCGGAAACGCCACGCTCGGCGGAAGATGCGGCGTTTGAGGCCTACGAAGGTGAGCGAGAAAAGCAGCAACGACTGCAGGAAAATTTGGGCGCGATCGACGAAGCACTTGATCTTCTCCACCGGGACGAGCATCGGATTGATCCGGCCGTGATGAAGCTCATCACGGACTACAAAAAAGCCATGGAGGAAAGGCGGGCGCAAAAACGACATGTAAGCGAGCTCGGACGGAAATTGGAACGGGCACTCCGCAAACGGGCCGAAGAGGATATCGCGGACCGGCGGGAAATCGACGACTTGTTAAAACGTATCGCGGAACGTAAGCCCTGGGAGGAGGATGAAGAGGAATAGAAGTTTCATCGATAGGTGAGCAAGCATTTTGACTGATTGCAGCCCGTTTCGTACCTTGAGCGCGGAGGTGATTGATGTCCGAACATTCAAAGCCCGAGCGCATCCCGGGCCCCGGGATCCGCATCCCGAACCCAGATCTCCGCTTGCGCGACGAGACGGCCCGCTTCCGGCGGGACGAGCCTGATGCGCTGTCGGCGTACACCGACGAGGTGGATCAGGGCAGGTTGCGAGAGCTCGCGCGCGCGATCCTGCACAGGAGGAAGTCGTGACGCGTCGGCGAACTCGGAAACGCCGCAACGGAAGTCGCATGGTCTTCGTCGACGTGGACTCACCGAAGTCTCGAGAGCGACGTCGCAAGACGGTCCTATGGGCCGAAGCCTACGTGCGCGCCACGCGGGAGCTACTCGCGTCCTTCGATGCGGTGCCCAACCGCCACTGACCTGCGCTCAAAGAGGTATGATCATGGACTGGCTCTACACCGCAGCGCTACACGCCCTCTTCGAGGGCTTATTCATCGGCGTCCCGCTTGGGGTCGTGATCGTCCTCATGGGGCGATGGGCCGAGAAGAAAGAAGGACCCGCCTCGCGCGACTGACCCGTCTTCCATGGCGGTTTTTTATTACCGATATTCATCTCGTTCCCAATTCGCGGGATTATCGCGAATGTATTTCCGGATGGCAAATAATTCATGATGATCGCGTATGATGCGATCGTAATAATTTCGTTGCCATATTTGTGGCCATTCGGGTTTGATTTCGCGGATGCGTTTTGTCGAGGCGGATTTGAATGAACCGATGATGGACGGAATGGATCGCGACGGTGGTTCGCCGAATTTCATTGGTGTGTTTTTTCCTGTAGGGGCAAGGCGCGCCTTGCCCCTACGAATAACATCCGCACCATTTAGCCCATGATCCACAATCCAAATAATCCCGTGAACATGATTGGGCATCAATACGAATTCACCCAAATTGACGTATGATCTGATGGTTGCAGTCCGTCGCCACTCATCGAGAACGATTTGCCCGAATTGGTTCGGCTCCATGACGCCGTCGCGGACATTCCCAAACAAATGCGCCCCTTCAAGCGCACAAATCGTCACGAAATACGCGCCGGCGCCGGAATAATCATGCCCGCGCAAACGAATGGATCGGCGATCGTGTTCGACGAACATCCATCCACCACGTTCCACAGATTTTTGACCATGTCAACCCGCCTCTTGACACCCGTTTGCCAATCTTAGCGAAAAAATGGTAGTGTGGTTTTATCATTCATTAGAAACCACACTCTTATGAACAAGGCAGAACTCATCAACCACCTCTCGGACAAGGTCGGCGTGACCAAAAAGCAGGCCGAGGACATGGTCGAGGCGTTCGTGGACGTCGTGACCAACACCCTGAAATCCGGGGGGGAAGTGAACATCGCCGGTTTCGGCGCGTTCATGGCCAAGACGCGCGCCGCCCGCATGGGCGTCAACCCGCAAAATCCGTCGGAGAAGATCCAGATCGGCGCGGTCACGGTTCCCAAGTTCAAGGCCGGCAAAGGCCTCAAGGACGCGCTCAAGCACACCGGCGCAGCGGCTTCATCCGCTCCGGCTCCGGCCGCCCCGGAAGCGCCTTCGGCGCCGTCGATGTAAGACACACAAAAACCTCCCGCCGAGCGCGGGAGGTTTTTTATTTCATCATCCCCTTCACCTTCTCGATCACGTCTTCCGTGTTGATGAGCGTCGCCCTCTCTTCATGGCGCGCTTTCCACTCGATCGAATCTTCCTTCAGCGTCTTCTCCGATACGACGAGGCGCAGCGGCAATCCTATAAGGTCGGCGTCCGCGAATTTCTCGCCCGGCGAGACGTCTTTGCGATCATCCCACAATACTTCGACGTCCTCGGCCCAGAGACCTTCGTAGATCTCTTGCGAAACAGCGTTGATGCGCGATTGCGTTTCTTCGTCTTTTGATCGCAACGAAACGAGGTGAACATGGTACGGCGCCACCGAAACCGGCCAGATGATCCCCTTCTCGTCATGCGACGCTTCGACGATCGTGCCCACGAGGCGCGTCGTCCCGATGCCGTAACATCCCATCACGACGCTGCGGCGCTCGCCGTTTTCGTCGGTGAACGACACGTCGAACGCCTCGGAGAATTTCGATCCCAAGTCGAAGATATTGCCGACCTCCACGCCCGTCATGCATGCCAGCGCTTCGCCCGTTTCCGGATTCTTGTCTCCTTCCTTCAACGTAGCAATCTCGCAATTCTGCGCGAAACTTCCGTGTTCGGAGGTCAGGATCTTGTCTTCGCCCGCCGGCGTGATGACCTGAAACTCGTGCGAATATTTTTCCGTAAACGCGCCGCCGGACGCCTCGACCACTTTTGCGTTCAATCCGCAACGCGAAAAAATCGCGAGATACGTTGCGAGGACGTTGCGATAGTACGCGTCAAAATCTTCCGCATCGGCGTGGAATGAGTAGAGATCCTTCATGCCGAATTCGCGGCCGCGCAGTACGCCGCTCTTGGCGCGCAACTCGTCGCGGAACTTGCTTTGGATCTGGTAAACCGCGACGGGCAGATCCTTGTACGATTGCACGAACGATTTGACGAGCGGCGTCACGATCTCCTCATGCGTGGGTCCGAGCGCGTATTCCTTGCCGGTTTGCGACGGAACTTTGAACAACACGTCGACGGTGTCCCAACGGCCGGTCTTTTCCCAGCTCTCCTTGGGTTGCAGCGCGGACATGAGGATTTCCTGCGCGCCGAGCTTGTCGAGCTCCTCGCGTATAATCGCCTCGACCTTGCGCAGCACGCGCAACCCGAGCGGGAGCCACGAATACACGCCGGCCATCTCCTGATGGACGAACCCGCCCTGGGAGAGATATTTGGCATTGATCGAATCCGTATCGTGGGGCGCATTCTTGGCGGTTTTCGTGAAGAGTCGCGATTGGCGCATATGCCGCGTATCGTGCATCGCGCATCGCACATCGTCAATCCATGATCGCTCACGCATTTGACGAAAGCCGTTTTCCCGTGATATGTCCAGGCCCACGGAGGTACCGATGAACCTGCAGGACTTGATGGACCGAATCCACAACCGCTGGCCCTGGACCAAGGAGAACTACCCGCGCTTCCCCGAGGGGGACGAGGGAGGCAAGGCGTGGCGCATGCGCCACATCCTGCTCCATCTCGTGAAGGAGACCGGGGCGATCGCGAACATCCTCGAGCGGCGCGATCACGGCTCGAGCGTCCAGAACGAGCGGGCGCTGCGCCGGCTGGTCTGCGACTTGAGTGCGAAGGTCGTGATGAACGGCCTCGAGCTCGCCCGTTCGTTCGACATCACCGCCGAGGACCTGATCGCCGCGATCGACCAGTTCCAGGCGAAGGCGCCGAAGCCCGACTACACCCTCGGCGGCGGCATGCCGTCCTGACCGAGCCAAGCTCGGTTTTTTTTATACGCATGACGCGAAACTGGATTTCGCAGTAAATAGAAAAAACCGCCAGAGGCGGATCAGGTCTTCTTCTTACGGACGGGTGCCCGAGCGGGATCCTCCGGCGGGTAGTGGGCCGGGCGATCTTCCGACAGGCCCTGGTGCCAGTCCAGCGTGGCGCGGCGATGCATGCGGCAGAGCCCCTCGTCGTCGGGCTCCTCGGAACGGCGCGGCGCCACGGGCGTTTGCGGATTGTCGGGATCTTCGGGAATGTCCGGCGCATGCCGGCTCCGCTTCCCGTCCGTCGGCCGGTTGGTAACGGACAAGATCGTGCGGCATCCCGGCCACCGGCAGCGCGCGGGCGGTGGCTCCGGACGGTCTTCGGAGACGCCCGTCGGCGCCGCGCCAGAGACGGCATCGCCGAGACTGTATCCGCCGATACCGGGAACGTGCAAACCCTTGTTGCTCATGAGCCCCTCCTTCGGGTTAGGTATTCGTTCCTTACACGAAAACTCCCCCTTGTTCAAGGGGGTTTCAAAAAAACCGCATGGAATGCGGTAAGTGGCAGTCATCCCCTCTGGGAGGGGGGAGCCCATCCTTCTACGCTCATCCCAAAATCGAGGCCGAGCGGGTTCAGCACCCGCCTCAATTCGGAAAGAGATTTCAGACCGGCGTTCTTCCTGGCGAGGAACTCTCTTTCGGTCAGCTGTACGAGCTGACCGATGTATCTGATGTTCGCATTCTGAAGAATGCTGCTGGTACGAACGCTCAGGTCGAGCGTTATCACGTCTTTGTCCAAGAGTCGTTGACGCCTCGCTTGCTCCGTGTCCGCTTCGTGCATCGCGAATTCGACGATATACGCGCCTTCGCGGCCTTTCACGACGACGACTTTGGCGTTCGATTGAATGATCAATCGCTCAGCCATCGATGTCAGCGTGAATTGCAGGCTCTCGGCCGGCTTGGCCCCCTCTTGCGCGGCAGGCGCGTCTTGCAACACCGTTGAACGAGCAGGTTCTTCCGACATGAATTCCTCCTTGCCAGTGAGGATAGCAGGGAAATCTTAAATGTCAACTTTCTTGGTATTCGTCAACGAAAAGAACGGCTCCCTAGAGCCGTTCTTTTGTGGTGCACCAGAGTAAAGGATGTTCGAACCTACTTCGCTAAGCTCAGCGCCGGAC
>CAYPUF010000019.1:3675-15099 GCA_964413995.1 uncultured Gammaproteobacteria bacterium | reverse complement strand
GTCCGTCTCCGGACGCGGCGTAGGCGAGCAGATCGCTCCGACGTCGGGCACACACGCCCAGCGCGCGTTCCCGAGACAAACGAGATACGCACGATCGCAGCCCTCGAGGGCGCAGTCGTACGTCTCGGTGTCCCGGTCCGGATCGCAGGCGTCGCCAGACGACGGAACGTCGCCGAGCGGCTCTCCCGCATCGGTCTCGGGCGGCATCTGCATGCCGCCGCCGTCGGTGGACGAACGCGGACGCTCGCCCGCGTCGTCGGCGGGCAGGACGCCCGCGTCGGTCGCGCCGAGCGAGCTCGGCGGCGGGCCGAAGCCCTCGCACCCGGTCACGATCATCATGGCCGCGATCGCGGCCGCCTTCGCCATCGTCACTTTCGTACCCTCCGCCCCGACGCTTGTCGGAGCTGCATGTTGTTACCCTCGGCTCTCGCTTCGGGCGGAATCGGAAACAGGCACGGCGCCTTTAGCGGTTGGTTGTAATGACCACAAATCGCGGTTTCACGCCGCGGTCCATGCCGAAACAGCCAATCGCAGAACCGGATAGGATAGCAGAAAATGCTAATTTTGTCAATAAATAATGACTTCCGTTTTTTGGCCAATGTTGGCCAATAATTTTTGGCTCTGTTGCGCGATTCAGACAAACAGCAAGAAAAGCTTGCCTTCGTTTTGATAATTTCCGAAAATACCTCTACGCGGAACGAGCGTTCGCGCGCGTGACGCGGTCGGACTTGCCCCGATCAAAACGGATCGCCCGGGCCTTCATATCCCGGGATCAACCTTCCCAAATACCTGGCAAGCCAACAAGAAATCCCCGGACGGCCGGGGTCGCTTCCGGATCGAGTCTGGTATCGCGGACCTGATCACTCCGCGATCGAACCGTCTCTTGGAGGCAGGGCAGCCTCCGGACCCCGGAATGCGGATCGCCAAGGCAGACCGGTAGCCCGCCGCCACACGGAAGATCGGTCTTCGTTCAACGCTTTCTCCTTTGGAGAGACGTGCTATGGGTACCTTTCTGACCTCGCGCCGCTGGTGGCTTCGGCCCGTGGCGCACTGTCCTGCGGGAGCCTTACGAAGCCGCCGTTCGTAAGTGCTACGCGCCGTGAGCGCCGGCTCTCGGGACCAACGCCTCCCATACGGCGATCGCCCGAATCCGAGCTTCCGTGATCGGTTAGGCTCACTCCGCGTCCGCGAACGGCGGCCTTCAGACCCTCCCCTGCTTCCCAACGGACGCTCGGGAGGGTCGATTTCTTTGTTCCGAATGCTTGACAGATTCCTCTTTTTTTGATTGGCTTAGGGGTCGCCGCGTCTTTTGCCTGGCGCGACGAAAGACCCGCCGGTTCGGTGGGCGCGGCCGCGGAGGCCGTCCCGACTTCCGTGCGCCGTTCTTCCATCCCGATCGGGACAGAGGAGATCGGATCATGAATCGCCAGATGCTCAAGCTCGTCGAGATGAAGAACGACGACGACCGGAGAAGCGACACGATCGGCCTCGAGGCGACGGTCCTCGGCCTCGACGAGCGCACCTTCGCGCGCCTGGCGTCCTCCGGCATGCATCGCATGATGGACGCCGCCGCGTGGTGCGGCACGCCCGGATGTTCCGGGTTCGACGATCAGTGGGGCCGCCGGCTTTCGTGCCCCGGCTTCGGCCAGGCCTGATCTCGCATCCTGAAGAAGATGACGGGTCCGACGTATCGGACCGGATAACGCGCGCCCGGGCTTTGGCCAGGCGCAACCTCACGCGCTCCACGAAGGAGCCTGCCGGCCGCGAGCCGTGCACAAAAGACCCGCGGTCGGTTTTTTATTTGTGTAAACGATGCTTCGTCTCCCAATCCGATGGAGGCGTCCATGCCACGGCGCAACTCCACGCCATTTCAAACATGGCACGCAGAATTTCCACGATCTCCTTGCTTTGAATGGCGATCGCCGCAAATCGGCCGCGATACACGAACAAGTATGCATGGTCATCGTGGATCGCAAGATCGCCCGTAAATTGATGGAGATTCCAGTCCAATACCCGAATCTCCGCCCGCTTCGTATCGAAATAGGGGAGTTCATGACCCGGCTTGATCGTGACGAGCGCGCGCGTTTTTAATCTCCGTGGAAGGCTGGATCGGAATTCGTTCGTTTGAAACTTTTTGATCGCTTCGAGCAAATGCTCATCGACGGCAAACATTTCCCAAACCTCGCTCTCCACGTTTCCGAGTTTTTGGATGATCTCACGAACGGGCTCCTCGCCCTCCAAAAACCTGACACGCGGCTTTTCCCCCGTCGTGTTGAAAATCGCCAGCAGCCGAGGCAGCGATTCCTCCAATTTGCTCTTTTTGGCGTTGATGATTTGCGTCTGTCTCGTCAGAATTTCGACGAGCTGTTCCGGATTCTCGGCGGCGAATAGGGTCTTCTTCCCCTTTTCGAAGGTCGAAACGAGCCCATGTTTTTTCAGACCCTCGATCATCACATAGGTCGTGGTGCGGTTGATGCCCGCCTTTTTGGCGATGTCCTGCACACTCGAAGGGCCGAGTTCGAGCATGGCGAGGTAGGTATCCGCCTCTTTGGGCGCAAGGCCGAGGTCGGCCAATGCGGCTTTCACGTCGTCCATCATACTTGCCGAAAAGTCTACCACGTTTCGAGGATATGCAGGGTTTCTTGGGACGTGCGCTGCCAATCGTATTCCCCCGCACGATCAAGGCCTTTTTGGATGAGGGCATTTCTCAATGCTCTGGATTCCATGATGTGCGTGATGCGTTCCGCGAGCTGGTCGGCACTTCGAGGATCGAAAAACAACGCGTTTTCCCTGCCGATCACCTCCGGCAAACTCGCCGCGTCCGCGCAAATCGCCGGCGTACCACAGGCCATGGCCTCGAGAGGCGGAAGTCCGAACCCTTCGTAGACCGACGGCTGCACATAGGCGAAGGCGCCGGAAAGAAGCGCGGGCTTGTCGGCTTCATCGACATAGCCGAGCATCCTGATGCGGTGTGCGGCCCCGGATTCGGCGATCGCTCGCTCGACTTCGTCCTTGCCGGTCGTAGACAGCCCTGCCGGCCCGTGGAACGTCCCGGCGATGACGAGTTCTAAATCGCGATGCCCGGATGCAAGACTCGCGAACGCACGAATCAGCAAGGGGAGATTTTTCTTTCTGTCGATACGGCCGACGAACAGCAGATACGGCCCCTTGATCCCGTACTTCGTCATGCTTTGCACTGTACGCTCTGCGCTCTGCGCCTTGTATCGCTCATGATCCAACCCGAGCGGCGTCACAAAAATCTTTTCGGGATCGGCCCCGTACAGCTCGACGATCTCGCGCTTGCAGAACTCGCTTACCGTGATGATGCGCGCACCGCGACGAACGATGTCGCGCGTCGTGATCTCGTGATAGGCGACTTGTATCTTCTTGTACACTTCCGGGAATCGCTTGAAACCTACGTCGTGGATTGTGACGACGGACTTCTTCGGGGAGACGACCGGCAACACGTGCGCGGGCACGAACAAAACGTCCGGCGCGCGTCGCACCATCTCCCACGACAGACGAGCTTGCGTCCAAAGATACTTGGGCGGCCACGGCAAGCGCCTCTCTTTCCAGTTCGACGGACCGGTTGCAAGTCCGTTTTTCAACAGATCATTCGTGTACAGCCAAAACTCATGCCGCGCGGCTTCCGGCAGCGCCTTCATGCCTTGGATCACATGCCACGCATACCACTCCACCCCGGTTTTCACGGGGCGGTTGGCGCGCGACGCTTCGATCCCGATGCGCATGCCTACGACGCCCGACGCTTGCGCTTGCTCGGCGCGACGGGGATGTCATCATCGGTGTCTTGGTTCTCAAGCGCTTCGATTTCGCGCTGAAGCCTCTCCACGGACTCCTGCTCTTCCTCCGCCATCTTCCGGGCCTGCGCCAGATCCTCCCGATCAAGCGCGCGCGTGTCCTCAACGCCCCAAACCTTTGCCACGTCGCGTTCGGCGACCGGCGTTTCCTCTTCGCCGAAGTCGGTCCATGAAACCGGTTCTCCGTTCCCGTTGGCGGGGCGAATACCGGATTCTTCCGGCGCAGGCGTCTCGACGCGACGCGTGTGTTTCGAAAGATCGCCAATGGAGATTTCCGGGTTGGTAAACTCCTCCGTTTCCTCCGGCATGACGTGCTCCTGCGTCGGCGCCTCGTACATCTTCTTGCGATTCTCGCGTTTGCGCTCCTCCGTTTCGCGCGTGACGGCGGCAAAGATCTCGTCCGCGGACGGTTTGGAGGGAGGTTTCTCGAAAGATGGCATATAATCTTAGTTTACCCCTCGTCATTTACGAGGAAAACACGCTGCGTTTGTAGATTTCCAGATTTTCGAGCGCAATGCCCGTCCCCTTGGCCACGCATTGCTGCGGGTTGTCGGCGACGTAGGCCGGCACGCCGGTGGCTTCCGCGAACAGGCGATCGAGATTGCGGAGCTGAGACGAACCGCCGGACAACACCATCCCCTTTTGCATGACGTCGGCGGAGAGTTCCGGCGGCGTGGAACGCAAGACTTCCTTGATCGCATCTACGATGCCCTGAAGCTCGTGCTGGATCGCGTCGGTGACGTCGTCGGAGGTGACGGTGACGATGCGCGGCAGCCCCGCGATCATGTCACGGCCTTTTACCTCCATCTCGAGCTTGTCCTCCAGATACAGCGCCGAGCCGATACGGATCTTGATCTCCTCGGCGGTGCGCTCGCCGATCGCGAGGCCGTGCTTGCGGCGCACGTGTTCCTGGATGGCCGAGTCGAGTTTGTTGCCGCCGATGCGCACGGACGAGGACGCGACGATGCCGCCGAGCGAAATGACGGCGATCTCCGACGTGCCGCCGCCGATGTCGATGATCATGTGGCCGGACGCCGAGCCGATCGGAATATCCGCGCCGATCGCGGCCACCACCGGCTCCTTGATGATGTAGGCCGCACGGGCGCCGGCGGAAATCGTGGCGTCGATCACGGCGCGCCGCTCCGTGGACGTGATGCCGCCCGGCACCGCGACCATGACCTCGGGACGGAACAGTCGCATGCCGCCAAGCGCTTTATTAATAAAATATCGAAGCATGGCTTCGGTGGTGCGGTAGTCCGCGATCACGCCGTCCTTGAGCGGGCGGCGCGCCACGATCGTGTCCGGCGTGCGGCCGATCATATCCTTGGCCTCCTTGCCCACGGCGAGCACTTTCCGGTCGGCAAGCGACACCGCCACGACGGACGGCTCGTTGATGATGATTCCTTTTTTCGGGATGTACACGAGCACGGTCGTGGTCCCAAGATCAATGCCGATTTTTTTTCCGAACATAGAAGCGATGAGCTATGAACGATGAGCGATGAACGATTTTGTCGCTCATCGTTCTTGGTTCATGGTTCATGAATCAAAACCCTACCCGGAACGTCTCGTTCTTCAAAAGGTCGGTTTCGAAGCGATAGCGGTCGTCCCCGAACTGGGATTCATCCTCGGCAGGCGACGCACTCCGCACCGTCTTACCGAACCGGAGATCGAGCGTCAATTTTGCCTCGGCGCCGGGCTGTTTTTGAACCAAAAGCGTGTACGAATCCGATGCAAGCTGGCCGGACACGCGCGCCGGCAGCCGGTAGCGGAATACAAGCTCGCCCGTCCGGCCGGGCTCGATGACCCAAAACGCGCCAAACACCCGTTTGCCAAGCTCGTTGAACACATCAGGCGCGCCACGGCCGCCCGACCAGGACAAAAGTTCGCTCCCCTCCGGGACATAGACGCGCGTGTAACTCCGATAGCGCGTGTAGCGCCAGGTGAAGCGCGTATTCGTGTTCGTATAACGCAGACGCACGGTCGCGACCGGACCGGCCGGGTCGGTCGTGTCCACGGAGTAGACGATCCGCTTGTCCATGACGCCGTCGGTTTTGAGCGCGGCGAGGTTCGCGTCGATGACCCACAATTCGTCGCCGTCCGTGCTGAGCGTGCGTCCGCCCCAGCCGCGCGCGTCCACGAGCCGCTGCAGGGAAGGGTCGGCGGAGTAGATCAGGATGTCCTTGCGTTCGAGGCTCGTCGCGGTGATCTCGAGGATGGACGGCCAGCGTTCCGCGGGCTGGGTCGTGAGCTTTTCAATGAGCGCATCACCCACCTTGGACACGATCTCCTTGCGCTGTTCCACGGGCAGCTGATCTTCGAGAAAGAACCCTTGCTCGACGTCGTACTGCAGCTGGTCGAAAAAATTCTCGGCCGTGAAGGTCTTGTCCTCGACCGTGATCGGGCCGGTGAGGAGGAGCAGGCGGCGGAAGAGCTCTGGCTGGAGCGCGATGACGCCGTCGAGCCGTACCTCCACGTTCCGGCCCTGTTTCATCTCGCGGATATAGAAATCCATGATCCGGGCGGCGGAATCCGGAAAATCCGGCGACCAATTCGCGTCGCGGAGAAACCAGGCCGGAACTCCGAGCTCACGCCGCATGATGGGCGGCGGAGGCTCGTTCCACGTGTCCGCGACAGGGTTGTCCACGGCGTACACGTCCTCGAATTCGATATGTTCAAGATCGCCGGCGTCCACGCGCATCACGCCGACATTGCCGATGAAACCGCCGGTCGGACGGATTTCATCGGCGTTCTGGAGCAGGACGAGATAGGACTTGGGCTCGGGGTATCCGAGGATCGGGACGGCGATTTCGAGGACGGAAACGGCCTCGCCCAGACGGCGTTCGGCGTCCGGAAGCTGGGCAGCCAGGGGCGCGAGCGCGTTCCGGACCGGCGCGAACAGCTCGTCCTGCGGGACGCGGTTCCAGGCATCGGCCGCGATCGCGATCTTTTCACGCGCCGTGCGCAGGCGCGGGAGGCTCTCGGCGAGGCGCGAGACGACCGCGCGCTTCTCCGCCTTCGTGAGATCGTTGTACGAGCGGTCCGGCGCGACGCCGAGGCCGTCAGGCGCGGCTTCGCCAAGCGCCTCCTGGATCGAGATCGCGGCGAACAGGAGATCGCGCATGGCGCCGATCGCGGCCGATCCCGCGCGCTCGACCTCCTCGAGCGCGCGGATCTTGGAGCCGACCCACGGCGCCTGGCGCCAAGCGCCGGTCGCGCGCAGGCCCGCGCGGACCTCGAGCAATTCCCGTTCCGCGACGGCCAGCTCCTCGTCCGCCTCGCGGAACTCGCGCGCGAGCGCATGCGTCTGCGCGAGCTTGAGCGCGGACTCGGCACGCAGCGCGGCCGCGCCGGCCCGCGTCCCGCCGATGATCGCGGGCGCGGTCACGAACCCCACGATCAGCAACAACAGGATGCCCAGCAGCACCAGCGCCTTGCCCCAAGGGAAGCTTGGAGCATCGGGCGGATTTCGGGTTTCGGAATTCGAATGACGCTCCCTTTCGTCTTTCATGCGTAATTCGTTATTCGAAATTCGTAATTTGCTACTCGAATCATCCCCCTCCGGCAATTCCGGCACCGCGGGGCACGTCAAAAAATTCGGATGCCGTTCGTCGGGCATGCGGCTATTGTACTTGAAGAGCGCAGATCGGGCATGGAAACTTGTTGGATACAAAAAAACGCGCCAGCCGGCACGGATCAGATCTCACTCACGGACGAGCAACAGGCGGTCGTTGGCGTCCAGACGGTGGGCGAACCAGCATTCGCCCAGAGTACGTCCGGCGAGCGCGCGTAGCTCCGTCACGCACCAGTAGCCGTCCCGGTCGACGGCGGACGAACCGAGCGCAAGGATGTGGTTCCTGCGCTGACGCTCTGGCTGGGCATCCGCAAACGCGATGGCCTCGGCCTCGATGGCGAATCGTTCACCCTCAAAGCAGCCGAAGGCGAGGTCATACCGGGCTTGGGAGATGGTCTGGCCGATGAACTCGGCCGGTACCTCGGCCACCCGGAAAATACGCTCGCCCGGGCTGGTGTCGATGTTTGCGCAAGACTCGTGACGATCCCACTCGCGACCATCGAAGAGATAGGAAACGCTTCCCTTGCCCGAGAACCTCTTCTCGAGCGCCACGATTCCCGGATGCTTGGCGTAGCTCACGTGCACGTGGTAGCAATCGGGAGGAAGGCGGTTCTGACGCTTTCGCTTCTTCGCCGAAGGCGCATCCTTGTACCTGTCGATGAACGCCTGCGTATCCTCGTACGGCACCTTGCCCGCGACGAGGAGCGCGACAATGGAACCGATCTGCTGCTTGGTGACTGTCTTGTCCATGGAATGCTCCTTTGCATCCGTCTTGATCCGCGGCGGCCCAGAGGCTTCTGCGGTGATTGGGATGTGCTGGAGTGCCGTGATCCGCACGGCGCGGTATCGTTTCTCTAGATGAATACAGGCTTTTTGTCAAGCGTCTGTGACATGACCCGCTCTACCCGACACTCAACTCAACGAGGCGCTCCTCGGCTTCGGTTTGCCGCGGTATTTCAAAAAATATTTGATCCCGCTTTGGATATGCGCGCGGGCAAGCCGGTTGGTGAGCGCTTCCCACGGGTATTTGATGCGGCTTTCGCGCTGGAGATAGTGCACGAACCTCGCCTGTGGCGTGTAGGCGACGCGATACCCCGCCGCCCAGACGCGGCGGCACAGGTCCGTGTCCTCGAAATACATGAAAAACCCTTCGTCGAACGGTCCGACTTGTTCGAGCACCGATCGGCGGATGCACATGGCCGATCCCTGTACCCAATCGACGTCCTGCTCCGCATTGCGATCCATGCCGTGCATGAGATAGGAAGCGATGGCGCGCTTCCCCCAGGGCGTCGCGCCGAGCAGCGTGCGCCGATACAGCGGGATAAACGGCCCCGGAAAGCGATAGCTCGAATGCTGGTCGGAACCGTCAGGGTTGAGCGTGCGCGGACCGGAGATGCCGACGTCCTGCCGGCGATCCATCCAATCGATCCATGCGTCGAGTTCGCCCGGGAAGACGGTGAGGTCGGGATTGAGCAGGACGACGTACTCCCCGCTCGCGCGCCGGATGCCAAGATTGTTCCCGCCGCCGAATCCGAGGTTCGCATCGGTCCGGATGAGCGTGGCCCAGGGATAGCGCCGCACGACCGGATCGAGCGCGTCGCCGTCGGAGGCATTATCCACGATGAAATACTCGTACGAAAACGCCGGCCTCGCCTCGTCGAGACCGCGCAGGAGGTGCCGGATGAAATGCGGCGTCTTATAGTTGACCGTCACGAACGACACCTTGGGCTTCCGCATATGTCTGCGCTTCCTTACCGCGATCCCTCGCGCGCCGCAAGCCGCCACGCCCGCGCGTCGCGCGCGACCGCGAGGCCGTAGCCGGCCGCCCGCAATCCCCGGAACAGGCCAAGGGCCGCGGCGTCCCAGGGCCCTGTTTCGCGCAGCCACGGGCCGCGCGGCGAGAGCACGCGCACCGCCGAAAGCCGCACGGCGAAACAGGACGGCGCGGGCGCGAATGCCGGCTTCGCCTCCGCGAGGCGCTCGCGGGTCGCGCCGCGGGCGACGGGACGCGCACCGCCGAACCATCCGAGCGACAGGCCCGCCGCGTCGATCACGTCGGTGCGCTCGAGCTCGCGGCGCTCGCCGTCGAGCGAACCCGCGACATGCGCGCGGTACACGACCGGCCCGACGCAGGCGAGACGCGCATCCGCCTCGAACACGCGGCGCAATTCGCGCAGGAGATCCGGCGCGACGACCACGTCGGGCGTCTGGAGCAGCGCGATCGTCTCGACGGAGTCCGCCGCGTGCAGGGCGAGTTCGACGGCCTGGTTGTGGCACCGGCCATGCGGCTGGGGCCGCGGATTGCGCAGCCAGCGCACGTCCGGCCACTCGACCTCCGGACGCGGCCGCCCCGACGGCGCGTTGTCCACGACGATGACGGCGTCCGGACGCGGATCCGCGGCCTCGAGCGCATGCAGGGCGTCGGGCAGGGATCCGGATGGATCGTCCGCCACCACGTGGGCGGACCAGCGGACGGCGTCGTTCATACGGATGGCTGCCGGCGTTTCGGCGAAACGTTGAACCCGAGCGGCTTGCCGAGCAGGAGACGCGTCTGGGCGTCGATAGCCGGAATCGCGCCGAACACGACGAAGGTCACGGGCAGCAGGACCCACTGCGCGAGGATGACGAACCATGCGTACGGTTTTGAAATGTGCTTCGGGATCGGCGGCAGGAGCGTCAACGCGAGGCCCGCCGATACGAACAAGCCGACCATGGCGAAACGCATCAGCCACTGGAGCGTGAACGGCGTGTTCTGAAAGATCGCGAAGCTGCGGAATTCCTCCGGAGCCACCCAGAACGGCAAATAGCCGAGGATGAAGATGAGGAATGGCGCCGTCGCCCACGTGTACATACCCTCAAGCTGCTTGAACATCCACCAGAATTTGGTCCAGAAAGGCATGTCCTTGTCCCGGCGGAACGCCTCTGCCATGTACGGAAAGTTCTCGACGCCCCAGGCCCAGCGACGAAGCTGCTTGTAGAGCGCGGGCAAGGCATTCCAGTACTGTCCCGTCATGACGGTATCCATCGAGACGGGTAAATGGATCGGTGTCACGCGGTATTCGCCGTGGTAGCGCACGAGTCCCTGCAGGAAGATGCGCGAATCCTCGGAGACGATATCCTTTTGCCAATACCCCACATCCATGAGCATGCGCAGCGACATGGAATGCGACGAGAACGTCATCATGCCTTCCGGACGCGCGAGCTCGGTCATGAGCCAGAACGTCGTGCCGAACATGGCGACGCGCACGGCGGCCGGCGACTCCCACAGGTTGTTGTTGTACAACGCGACGGGCTGGTACGAACTGCGCGTCGGCTGCGGAACGGTCAGATAGTGGTACGTCAGGCACGAGAAATACTGCGGATGCACGATCGTATCCACGTCGAACGAGGAAACGATGGTCGCCTCCGGATCGAGGCCGGCCGCCACGAGCCTCGGTACGATCTGCGAGGCGGACCAGTGCAGGTTCGATCCTTTGCCGGGAATCTCGTCCGGCGCATCCTTCGGATGGAGGGTTGTATGGAATCCCGCAAATACGCTCCCGAACTCCGGCTCCACGGCCGCGACGATCGCGCGAAAGCGCTCCGCGTCGCGTTCCTCGCCCGCGAGGACCACATGCATGCGCCCGGCCGGATAGGCACACGACGACAGCGACCGCAGCGTTTCGCGGATCACGGGCAGCTCCTCCTTGTAGGTCGGCAGGAACACCAGGTGGCGGATCAAATCGTAGCCGGTCTGGCGCTCGGCATCGGCCTGCCAGTTTCGCTTGAGCGATGCTCGATAACGGAACCAGGAAACCAGGAGAAACGGGATGAAATAGAGGATGCGGAGGAGCCAATACAAGTCGAACACGATGATAAAATAGACCATCCAGATGGGACGGATGAACGACAAGACCACCGACGCGACGAGCGTGGTCCAGACCAGCACGCCGGGAAGGATTTCGCAGGCGCGGACGAAACGGGATTTTGGCGGCATGAGAGATGACCGTTCACAGATAACAGTTGACAGAGGCGAAACTGTTAACTGTTTTCTGT
>CAYPUF010000019.1:1356-3575 GCA_964413995.1 uncultured Gammaproteobacteria bacterium | reverse complement strand
GATGACCGTTCACAGATAACAGTTGACAGAGGCGAAACTGTTAACTGTTTTCTGTGAACTGTTTTCTTGAGAGCGTGATATTCGGCTCCTTGTCATACACGGGCGCGACGTAGGTCGAGACGGAGACGTCACCGGAGGCGAGCCGTGCCGCGAGGCCCGCGAGGTCATGCGCTTCGGCGGCGGAAACGGCGACCAGCGGCACGCGCAGGAATCGCGCAAGCAGGTTGGCGTCCAGGACGCCGCCGCGAACCGCGGAAAACGAGCCCGGTCCTTCGACGACGCACACGCCCTCCACCTGCCGCGACGGCAGATCCTTGGCGATCATCGGCAGGAGGATGGAGGCGCGCCCCTCACGCTCGACGCGTTTGTCCACCTCGCCCCGTTCAAGCCAGGCGTATCGGACGCGGCCTTGTTCATGCGTGTCGAGAAAGAGCCAGGCCATACGCGTTACGTCTCGCGCTCGGCGAGCTTGTCCACGACGACATGCTTGCGGCCCTCGAGGATCGAATACAGAAACTTGTCGGTCATGTCCTTGCGGTAGCGGAATTCCTCGGGCGACATGACCGTGAAGTTGATCTCGTATCCGAGCGCGCGCTCGGCCTCCTGGATGAGTTTTTTCAGCTGCGTCTCGTTCACCGCCCCGACGATGAACACGTCGACCGGGGCGCGCTCGCCGAGGAACACGCCGAGGAACGCGAGGTATTTCACATCGCCGATCTTGGGGATTTCCTGGTCGAGACGGCCTTCGTACAGCGCCTGCGCGCGCAGCAGGAGCGCGGAGAGCTCCTTCAGCAGCCGGAAGTCAGGATTCACCTTATAGTATTTTTTCTTCAGCCCGGGTTGCCGCGCCTTCGCGGCCGCCGGGTCGACTTCGGCCGCCTCGACAATGAGGCCGAGCTTGAGGAGGTTGGAGAGTTCGCGACGGACGGCGTTGATCTGCGTGCCGACGCGACGCGTGATCTCGCGCACGAAGATCGGCTCGTCCGGGCTGCGGAGGAAGAGACTCAAGAGCTTGACGCGGGTTCGCGAACCAAAAAGGTGTTCAAGCATAGGCTGAACCCTATCTTGCCCAAGCTTCTCCGGCTTGACAAGCGTCCGTCATTTCGGCCCGTTTGCTGGACGTATCCGATCCCGAAAACCTATACTCAACCTCGATATGGAGCAGGCGTTCCGGATCGCAGAAATCGAGCGGAGCCATGCGGGCGGCGACCGCATCGTCGGGCTCTTCCGGTACGACGGTTTCGAGCGCGGCAAACGCGGCACGAGCCTCCTACTCATTGCTGATATCGACTCCACCTTGTACGCGTACGAACAACTCCTGGATACGTTGAACGAGGCGGCGGAACAGACGCGACGCCTGCTCGCGGCGTTCGAGGGCGATCCGATGGCGCGGTTCGAGAAGCTCGTCCAGCGCCTGAACGAGGCGGTCGCGACATTCGTGGAGCGCGAGCCGACCGCCATCGCGTGGAATCGCGTGAACCTCTTTCTTCTCGAGTATCACGAGGGCTTGCTGTGCGTGGCCGGCACGGGACGGCTTGCCAACATGTTCCTGCAAAAGCAGCCCGACGGCGGATGGAAAGGGTTCGATCTGTTCGGCTCGTTGGAACAGCCCGCCGAGGTCGATCCGAAAAAGCCGTTCGCGTCCTTTATCTGCGGCGATCTCAAGCCGGGCGACGTCCTGTTCGCGGGCACACGGAATTTTGACGGGCTACGCGGCGAGCTTAAGATCGCGGAACATCTCAAATCCCTGCCGCCGGTCACGGCCGCGCTCGAAATCAAGCAGGAACTGGACCGCCGCAACATCAGCGACGACTTCGCCGGCGTCGCGGCATGGCTCTCGCCGCTGACGAGAGAGGAGAAAATCCAGGTCGTGGAAGAAGCGGGCAAAAGCACGCGCTCGGTCGAAAAAATGCATGTGCGCGAGCAGGAAACCGAGGGCGTCCTTTCTCCCGCGATCCGTCCGCCCAAGCCCGCCGCCACGCTCGTGGGAATGTTCGCGGACCTGACGTCGCGGCTCAAGCGTCGACGGACGAACAAAGCCGATGCGGTCGCCGTGGCGGGCCTGCGGAACACGGCCGCCGGACATGGCGCGGCGCTCACGGTCAAACGCAAACGGCAACTCCTCGCGGGCGGCGTCCTATTGGCTCTCCTCCTGATCGGCGGGTGGTGGATCCAGAACGATCGCAAGGCAAAGGCGGAACAGACGTTGTGGAACAGCG
>CAYPUF010000019.1:0-1256 GCA_964413995.1 uncultured Gammaproteobacteria bacterium | reverse complement strand
TGGTGGATCCAGAACGATCGCAAGGCAAAGGCGGAACAGACGTTGTGGAACAGCGTGTATGACCAGGCCGTGGACCGGAAAACGCAGGCGGAGGCGAATATCGTCTATAACAATGATAACCGGGCAAGGCAGCTCCTCGCGGAAGGCCGCGACCTCGCGAATGGCCTTGACGAGAAAACGAGCGAACGGAAGGAGGCGAAACAAAAACTGCTTGGCGAGCTCGAAGAGATCGCGACCAAGCTGCGGCATGAAGTCGCGGTGGCGGAACCGCCCGAAATAACGACCGCCACCCTCGGCGCGCCGGAAGGCGCCATCACGACCGTCTCGGCGGCCGGGGGCGGCGTCTATGCGGCAGACACGTCGGCGCGCCAACTGATCGAGGTCAAGCCCGCAACGCGCGAAACCAAACGCCACGACCTGCCGCAGGGACTCGGCCGCGTGATCGCGTCATGGCCGGGGACATCGGGAATCTATCTGCTTGACGACCAGCGTAAACTCTTCGTGTTCGACCAGGCCAACGGTACGTTCTCGCAGGTCGCCTGGTCCGCGAGCCAGGTGAGCAGCACGTCGGCGTTCGCGGTGTACGGCCGCCGCTTCTACATGCTTGATACGCAAAGCAACATGGTGTGGCGTTATGCCCCCTCGGGAAGCGGGATCGCGCAGGAGACGGCCTATCTCAAGCAGAACTCGGCGGAGCTCGCGAATGCCACCGCGATCGCCGTGGACCAGAACGTCTGGCTCGCCTTCCGCGACGGCACGGTCAAACGCTACAGCACGGGCGCCGAGGACACGTTCGCGTTGCCCGCCATCGAACCAACGCTGGCGAACATCTCCGCGCTTTGGACGGATGACGTGAGCAACCTGTTCGTCGTGGCGGACAAGGCCGGCAAACGCGTGCTCGTCTTCCGCAAGGACGGACGCCTCATCGTGCAATACACGTCGCCCATGCTTACGGGACCCACGTCCGTCCATGCTGATCGCGAGGCGAAAAAAATCTACGTCGTCGACAACAACAAGGTGTATCAATTCGATTTACCGAATCCGTAGCCGGTACACATTTGTTGTTTCGGTAGGGGCAAGGCGCGCCTTGCCCCTACGTTCATAACAAATGACGGGTGAACGATTTATGTTATGATATTTCCGAATATGCCTCCGCGAAAAACAAAAACGACAAAACGATCGCCGAAGACAAATGACGCGTCTTGGAAACTCACGACCATCCCGTTACATTCGTGGATGCTATTTTGGGCGCTGAT
>CAYPUF010000018.1:4244-15762 GCA_964413995.1 uncultured Gammaproteobacteria bacterium | reverse complement strand
GTCGAACGGCGCGTTGATGTCATGCCGGATGAATTCGAAATCCGGGTGTCGCAACAGGTGGTCGATGTTCGCCTCCTGGCTGGTGGAAAAGTTATCGAGACAGACCACATGCGCGTCCCCCTTGGCGAGCAGCGCCTCGCACAGATGCGACCCGATGAACCCCGCCCCGCCGGTGACAAGGACGATCTTTTTTTCAAAAACGGTATCGGCCATATGGTTAGTGCTGACCAAAATGCGGCGCAAGCTGTCGCTGGGCCCGCGAATAATCAATCATCCGGCGCAGGCCGTCCTCAAGCCGCACGAGCGGTAGCCAGCCGAGGACCTGGCGCGCCTTGCTTATGTCAGGCAATCCCGCCTCGGGCATGCGGTGCGGCGTCGGCTCGAAACGGACGCGCGACGCGCTGTCCGTGAGCCTTATGATCTGCGCCGCGACCGAGGAGAGCAGATGGTCCTGGTCCGACCCGAGATTGACAACCGTGACGTCAATCGGGGAATTCATGTGCCGGATCATGCCGTCCACGATATCGGACACGTAGGTGAGCCCGATGCGCGCATCCTCCGGATACGGCAGCTCGATGTCCTTCCCCTCCAGAGCGTTATTGATCATGTCCGGCAACAGGTTGCCGTCGAACAGCTTCATTCGCGGACCGTACGTGCGGAAGATGCGCGAGATTTTCACGTCAAGACCGTACACGTCCTGGTACGTATACATGATGGCCTCGCTGAACCGCTTCCCCTCGTCATACGCACCGCGCGACGTCAGGTGGTCGAGCACGCACGGATCGGTTTCCGACACGTGCGGTCGACCCGGCGTGCGCGGGCCATACAGGACGGAGGAAGACGCGTAGAGAATCTTGGCCTGGTTGGCCACCGCGATATCGAGCACGTTCTTCACGCCGATGGAGTTGGTCAGCACCGTCGCGATCTTGAAGTCCTCGAAATGCCGTTTCGAAATCGGACAGGCGAGATGGTAGATCTCTTGCACGCCTTGGAACTTCACCTTGAAACGGTCGAGTTCGTCGAATTCGTTCAGGTCGAACGGCTGCACGATATCGTGATTGATGAATTCGAAATTCGGATTCTGCAGCAGGTGCTCGATGTTCGCGACGGTGCTTGTCGAGAAGTTATCGACGCAAATGACGTGATGATCCTTCACGAGCGCGTCGCACAGATGCGACCCGATAAAACCCGCGCCACCCGTCACGAGGATGTTCTTGCGCGAAAAAACGGGCTTCTTCGGAGACATGGGAAGAATTATACCGTAGCTAGTAGCTAGTAGCTAGTAGCTGGCAGCCCGACGCCTAACTGCCAGCTGCTAGCTGCTAACTGCTCACGTTCGAGAACGTAAAATATTTGTGCATCAGGAACGTGTAACAAGCGCACAAACCGGCGACGACTACGATGACGAAGTAATCGTATACCCCGAGGAGCACATGACCGACCCAGAACAGGAACGACTGCAGGAAGGTGACCGAAGCGACCACGAACGCGTACCAGGCGATCTGCCGTACGGAGGTTTCCCTGGCTTCGTAGGTCCAAAACCGATGCGCCACGTAATTAAACAGTACGGAAATACAGGTCGCGCCAAGGTTCATGAATACGCGCGCGTTTTCCGAGGCGCCCGGAAACAGAACGCGCGACTGGAGGGTGTACGCGGAAATATACACGAGAAACGAAGCACCTCCGACCAAAAGGAAGCGGATGATCGTCTTGGCTTCGCGTCGGGCGAACGTGTAGGCGCGGCGGATCATGTCGACTAGACAGTGGGACAGGCGCATTCTACACTCGCCCCGGAAGACATGCCACCCCCTATGATCCGGACCGGACAGTCGGCAAAACGCGTCATCCTCATCATCGGCGATCTCCTGGCCCTGCAAATCGCCCTCGTCTTGACGATCCTGATCCGGTTCGGCGGCTTTGATACGGAGCGGTGGCGCATGAACTGGCCCGCCTTTACGATCCTCTCCCTGATCTGGATTGTCGGATTCTACGTGGCCGGTCTGTACGAACTGACGCTCATTCGCGAGCCGCTGAAGCTCTTTCGGACCTATTTGGAGGGCATGATCGCAAACCTCGCACTGGCACTGGCCTTTTTCTATCTTTTGCCGATCTTCGGACTCGCCCCGCGTACGATCCTGTTCCTGTTCTTCGCGATGAGCCTGCTGGTTGGATATTTCTGGCGCCTCACCGCGAACCGCCTCATCCAGTCGACGTTCGCCAAACAGAGACTGCTGTTCGTTGGCCCGGCCGAGGAGCTCCGCAAGGTGGATGCGCTGCTGCGCGAAAGCGGCCTCGGGATCGAAGTCGTGGCCGCGATCGCGACGTCCGGCGAGCCGTATCGCCACCAGGACGTGAAATGGTACCCGGGCATCGGCTCGTTCGCGGAGGCGCTCAAGGACGCGCAGATCCATACCGTCGTCCTCGGCGTGGAGCCGGACGAGATTCCCGCGCTCCGCGATGAACTGTACCGCTCGCTGATCACGCGCGTGGACATCCTCGACCGTGCGGAGATCGAAGAAGCCGCCACGGGACGCATCCCGCTCTCATATGTGTCACAAACCTGGTTCCTGCATAATCTCAAGGAGAGCAAGAAAGCCTGGTTCGAATCCGCCAAGCGCGTCGCGGACATCCTGTTGTCGATTCCGGTCGGCGTCATGACGCTGCTTCTGCTCCCCTTCGTCGCGCTCGGTATCAAGCTCGCCTCGCCGGGGCCGGTGTTCATCAAACAGACGCGTATCGGCAAGGGCGGAAAGCCGTTCACACTCGTGAAGTTCCGCTCGATGAAGGTCCAGGGCGAGGGTGGATTAAGCGAACCGCATGGCCCGCAATTTACGTCGGACGCGAAGACGGATCCGCGCCTGTTCGCGTTCGGCCGGTTCATGCGCCGTAGCCGCATCGACGAATTTCCGCAGGTCTGGAACGTGATCAAGGGCGACCTGTCATTCATCGGTCCGCGGCCGGAGCGTCCCGAATTCGTCGAGCCGCTGCTCGCGCGCATGCCGTATTACGGATTGCGGCATCTGACAAAGCCTGGACTGACCGGGTGGGCGCAAGTGAAGTTTTTGACGCCGACCGCAAGCCTGGACGACAACCTGAAGAAACTTCAGTACGATCTGTATTATATTAAAAACCGCTCGATGGTCCTCGATGCGCTCATCCTGCTCAAAACGATCGGCGTGATGTTGCGACGACAGGGGACGTAAAGACCGCCTCACGGCGGTCTTTTTTTAGGGGCGTATTGCAATACGCCCCTACGACATTTCATCCAAAATCATCCGCAATCCCTCCGGAAACCGGATTTCCGGTTTCCAGCCCAGAAGCTCGGTCGTACGCGTCGGGTCCGCTTTCGTGTGGCGCGCTTCGCCCTTGCGTCCTTCGATATGCTCGACGGGTCCGCCGAATTGCCCGGCGATGTAGTTGATGGACCAGTTCTCCCCCGCTCCGACATTCAAGACTTCACCCTTGCCTACATTCGGCGACTCCATCGCGAGCATGTTGGCGCGGACGACGTCGAAGACGTGCGTGAAGTCGCGCGTCTGCTCCCCGTCGCCGTGGATCATGAGCGGTTTCCCCTCCTTCTTCTGCCGTTTGAAATGCGAGAGGACGGTCACATACGCGCCTTCGTCCGCCATACGCGGGCCGTACACGTTGAAATAGCGGAGCGACACGGTCTCCATGCCGTAAAACCGGTGAAATTGTTCCGCGATCTTCTCGCCGATATATTTGTGCAATGCGTACGGGTTCAACGGATTCGGCGGCATGTCCGGACGCAACGGCAACTCCTCCTGCGCGCCGTACGCGGACGAAGACGCGCTATACACCACGCGCTTCACGCCCGCGTCTCGCGCCGCGACGAACACGTTGAGCGTCCCCATCACGTTCGCCTCGGCGGCCGGGATCGGATGCTCGATGGAAAACGGGATGCGCGGCAATGCGCCGACGTGGAACACGCCGTCGACGCCCGCGAAATGCGGAGCGATTTCGTCTAGCTTCGTGAAATCCGCCTCGATGAATTCCGCGTCGGCAGGAACGCGTTCGCGCTTTCCGGTCGAAAGGTTGTCGATGACGCGCACGCGATGTCCCGCCTTCAACAACGCCTCCGCGAGATGCGAACCGATGAACCCGGCGCCGCCGGTCACGAGATACAGCTTGGGCATGGGCTAGAGCGTCTTGCGCAACCGGAATACGGTTTTGCACGTCGAAACGATGTTCTTCCAGCGTAACGCGCTCGAAGGGCCGTTGATCGGCCGGACATGCACGGGAACCGTCACATACGTACGTCCCATCTTGAGCAAGCGAAGCAGGATCTCCGCCATGAACGCGAAACTGTCCGTCGTCGGCAACGCCCGGCGCAGGTCTTCCGTGCGATAGACGTTGATGCCGTTGTAATACGGCATCTTGTGGCCAAAGAGGAGGTTGAGGATGCGCGTGTACCAGCGCGACAGGAACCGGCGGTACCACGCGCGTACTTCGGGATTGGCGGTATACGTCACGATCATGTCGGACTCCCCGAGATGCGACAGGATGTTCGGCATCGAGCTCGAATCGTTCTCGTTGTCGCCGGGAACCATCATCACGTACGTCTTGGACGCGAGCCCGACGGCCTTGCGGTACTGGTCGCCGAGGCCGATGAACGTCTGGGAATGCGCGTGCCGGACGCGACCCGGTTTCTCCGCGGCGAGCCGGTCGGCGATGTCGGGCGTGCCATCATGCTTCCCCTCGCGGTCGACGCAGGTCATGATCAAAATCTCGTAATCCGTGATGCCGGATTTAGCCAGCGCGGATTCCGTTTCGCGGACCGCGTTTTCCAAGTTCGCGGCCTCCTTGAAGGCCGGCATGATGATGGTCATCGAGCGGTCCATAAATCGGGGTGATGGTATCCGTCCTTGGGAAAAAAGAAAAGCCCCGAGGCCTGCCCCGTCGGATGACGGGGCGTCGGGGCAGGATCAGACGCTCGGCGGGCCGCCGAGAGTCTGGCCGGGGCGGTCGCCCCGGTGCTTGAACGGGCCGAAGCGCCGCTTGGCCTGGTCCGGCCGGAGCACCTTCGCGTCGACCTGCTTGAAGATATCGAGCGCGTAGTTGTCCCAGAGGTAGGTCAGCCGCTCGGAGAACGACATGCGCATCGGGTAGATGCGGCGCCGGTGCATGTCGTTCTTCGCGAACGAGTACAGCTGGAGCAGCGTCTTGGTCAGCGACGTGTCCGCGAGGACTTCCGTCGTGAGCCAGGTCGCCGGGTGCTTCAGCGCGTGGACGAGCGGGTTGTAGCTCCCCGCGATCCACAGGAGGATCGTACCGAGCAGCGCGAGGTTCTGCTGCATCGTCTTCTCCTCCTCGGAGAAGCAGTCGAGCGGCGACTTCGTCTGGTAGCTGTCGTGCAGGCTGTCGTAGTCCCCGCTGAAGTAGCCGTGCTTGATCGAGTAGGCCCCGAGCTGCGTCCCCGGGTAGGGGAAGAAGATCGGGAACTCGCCGAAGCTCACGTCCACCTCCGCGTTGAAGCGCACGTTGTCCAGGTCGTAGTCGATCTGGCGCGCGCGGACGCCGGCCTCGCGCAGGACCTCGTCGACGAAGAGGCGCTTCTCGCTCTCCGTCGCGCCCTGCTCCTGCGCCTCGCGGATCCGCTCCTCGAGCTTGGCGGCCTTCGCCTTGCGCTTCGGATCCACCTCGCGCGCGACGTCGAGGATGAGCTTGAGCTGTCGCTCGTACTCCTCCTGCGGCGCGTCGAGCTTGGGAAGCGTCGGCGCGGGCACGGCCATGATCGTGTTCGCGAACGTGGGGATGCGCAGGTCACGGCATGCCCTGAACGACTTCTTGAGGTCGTCGCCGGTCATGTCGCGGATCAGCACGTAGTCCCGCACGAACGGATTGCCGCTCTCGATCGACATCGTGATCGAGGCGATCCCCGCCTTCTTGAGGAGCGTGAGCTTGCGCCAGCTCCCCTCTTCGTGCACCAGCTCCGCGCGCACGAGGCAGTGGAACGGCAGTCCCACTTCGCGGGGGTAGACCTCCGCGAACTCCTCGAGCCACGCGTCGTCGGTCTTGTCGAAGACCGGGAACACGTCGTCGTAGAACTTGATGTAGCGCGTGTCCCAGCGCTCCTTGAGCTCCTTGAGCTCGGCGCACAGGCGCGCGACCGAGTGCCGCTGCAGCACCTTGCCCTTGCCCTGGTACATGTCGTTCCAGGAGTGTTCGAAGCAGTAGGTGCAGCGGAACGGACAACCGCGGCCGGCCATGAAGGTCCGCTTGTAGCGGTCCCTGAAGGCCGTGTTCGCGTAGATGAGATCGCGGTCCATGAAGGGCAGCGAGTCGAGCGCCGTCATGCGCGGACGCAGGTGATCGGGCTTGATCTTCCACCCGTCCACCAGGCTGCGCATGAGCACCGCGCCCTCGTTCTCCTTCGTGACGATGTTCGGTACCGCATCGGGAGACGCGGCGCCGGCCCAGCACCGGAGCAGCTCCGGCCAGGACTCGTCGCACTCGCCCACGCCGACCGCGTCGAACGGCTCGGCGCGGATGAGCTGGGGGTGGAAGGTCGCGTACGGACCGCCGATCACCGTCTTCAGCGACGGCGCGGCCGCCTTGACCTTGCGGTTCGCGTCGAGCAGCGCCTTGTGCGACCCGGTGATCGCGCTGAAGGCGAGGATGTCGGGCTTGCGGCGCTTCACGACGTCGACGACGTCGTCGCGCTCGAGCACGACCAGGCTGGTCTTGAACCCTTCGTGCTGGGCGAGGGCGCTGAGGAGCATGATGTTCATCGGCTCCGTCATGTCCCCGTCGTCGCGCATGGCGAACAGGATGTGGCCCATCGGGCACCTCGTTGGTTGTGACGGAACGATTTCCGTGAGGCGAGCCTAGCGGAATCCGCGCCTCGCGTCAATCGTCTTACGACAACCCGAGCGCCCGGAACAAGTCGCTGGAATGGATAGGGATTTCTTCGCGGATGAACGCCAGTTGCCCGCCGAGCGATTCGATCAGCTCCTTGTCCCGGCGCAAGCCGTGGTTCGGGTCATCGAGTTTGGCGCGATCGTTCTCCCCTTTCGTATAAAAATCGGGCTTGATAAGGCGCATGAGCGACCAGGGCCCCTCCTCCTCGTTCAGGACGACGTAATCGACCGGACTCAAGGCCGCAAGCCAGTGGAGACGGATATCCTGCGGAAAATACGGCCGCGTCGGGCCTTTCTTGACGAACCGGTCCGCAATCACGCCGACATAGACGATGTCACCCAGCGCCTTCGCTTGTTCAAAATGATTGATATGTCCGGGATGCACCAAATCGAAGACGCCGTGGCAATGCACGATTCTTTTTCCGTTCTTGCGCTCCGTCTCGCAAATGGCGGCAAGTTCCGCCGGCGTTTTGATCTTGTGTTCCCAAGAAGACATATCGTCAGTCTAGAGAAAGAAAGAACCCCTCGGAAGGGGCTTAGAGCTCGTTCCCACGGGTGATGTGGAACTCGAGAATGTTGTGCATGAACATCTGGTGACCATTCTCGGCCGAGCCATACGACACGATGTTCGTGCCGGTGTCCAGCCAGATGTTGATGTGCCCGAGCATGCGGAGCGGGTTGTCCGCGCCGAAGGCGGAGAGCGTGAGTACGAACATACCCATCTCCTTCGCCTTCTTCGCGGCGTTCAGGATGTTCTCCGACTTGCCGGAACTCGAAATGCAGATCGCGAAGTCTTCCTTGCGGCCGAACTTCTCGAGATTGAACGCGAAGACGTTCTCGTACTTCAGATCGTTCGAGCCCCCGGTCAGGTGCGCGGGATCGCTGAACGCCATTGATGGCAGGTGGCCGTTCTTCGTGTAGTCGAACGAGAGGTGGCTGCAGATGCCAGCGCTGCCGCCGTTTCCGATCCACCGGAGGATCCCGCCGCGGTCGACGGCTAACACCATCCGGGAATGGATCTGCGCGAGCGCCTCAAGCTGGGGGATCACGGAGCCCGAGGCATCGGTCGCCACGAATTGGCTCGTGATGCGATGCAGGGCTTCCATGCGACGATCGAAATACGTTTTCGGATCCATAGGCCTCGTCGTCGTGTCTTAACAAGATGGACGGAACCCGTCTAGGCCATCAAGGCCTTGAGGTATTTTTTCAAAGCATCCGGCTCGACGGAGCCGCGGTTGCCGACAATCCCGACCGCGAGCGCGCCGACCGCGTTGCCGATGAACCCGACGAGTTCCATCGGAAGCCCGGCGGCCGCGAGCGGCGAAGCCACGGCTAAAAATGCGTCGCCAGCGCCGATGCGGTCGACGACCTTGCTCGACAGGACGCTGACCGGACACAACACGCCGCCCTCGTCGAGGGTCAGACAGCCCTTGTGCCCGCGCGTGACAATCGCGCGCTTGGCGTTCACTTCGCCCGCGATGGCGGGCAGGAGCTGTTCGATCTCGCTCAAGCGATCCCGCGTCGCGATGCGGATCTCCGGCTCGTCAATGCAGATGAAGTCCGCCTTGGGGTACTTTGTGACGGGGTTGAATCCGGTGTTCGCCGCGTTCGTCTGCGTGTTGACCGCCAGGAATTTCGCGGACGAGGACAGGAGCTGGATCGTGGCCGCGCTTAACATGCCATGGCCGTAATCGAGCGAGATGACCAGGTCGTACTCCGGGAGCATCTTGGAAAGCTCGGCGCGCAACTCGGCGTCGCGCTCGTCCGGCAGGGGCGCATCGTTGAAATCGTAGACGGAGAATAATTTATTCAAAAACGTGTCTACGTAGCGCGTCTTGCGCACGGTCGGCGCATCCTCCCGGTAGAAAAACTTCGGCGTGACGTTCGGTTTCAGCTTGGACCGGATGAAGTTCTCGTGCGACGCGTTTTTGCCCAGCACCGTGAGCATGTCCACGCGGTCGATGAACCCCGCCGCGTGGTTCGCGCACGCCACGATGCCGCCGGCGAACAGCTCGTTTGATTCGTACCGGAACGCGACGAGGTTTTCCTTGGCCGACTTCCCCATCGGTTTTACGTAGCGATACTCGTCGATGATCGCCTCGCCGATGACGAGCACCTTGAGGCCGCGGATCGCCTCCAGCCCCGCGAGCACGCGATCATACGGATGCCGTTCGCGGAAGTCCTGCAAAAAAAGACGCGTCTCCTTGGGTGCGGAGTCGAAATACTGGTTGATGAGCTTGCTCGAACTGAAGGTCGGTTCGTTCGTGAAATGCACCCGGCCGCCGCCGGATTCGACCGCCTCGCGCTCCGCCTCTTCCAAGGCGTGCTCCGCACCGATGACATAGATATCGGGACGCAGAGCCTTGATGGCGTCGACGGCGGACGGATGGTCATGGACCGCGACGTAATCGACGGCGCCAAGCATCGCGAGCGACTTGGCGCGCAAATCCTGCGTAAAGGCCGGGCGGTCCGGACCTTTGTTCACGTGGCGGTCGGCCGTGAGCGTCACGACGAGGACGTCGCCCTCACGCTTGGCCGCCTTGAAATGGAACAGGTGTCCCGGATGCAACAAGTCGAAGACGCCGTGGCACTGCACGATTTTTTTTCCCGAGGCACGCAAGGCATTCACGATGTCCGACAATTCGGCCAGAGTCCGGATTTTCTCCGATTCCATAGACCGCGCCATCTTAGTGAATCAAACAAAAAAGGGCAATAGTTTGCCCAGGTTAGCCCAAAAGATGGGTGACGACGTCCGAGAGATTGCGGAAACGTACCCCGTCGATGAGGCAATGCTCACCGCCGCATCCGGCGCGGCGCCCCGCCTCGAGATCGCGCTCGGCATCACCGATGACGATGGCCGTGGCGAGGTCGATGCCATGTGCCTCCGCCAGGTCCAGGATCTGGCCCGGCTTGGGCTTGCGGCAGGCGCATCCGGCCGCGTCGTCGTGCGGGCAGAAGCGGTAGTCGCGGATCGGCGCTCCCGCTTCGGCGCACTTCGCGATGATCAGGCGCATGAGCCGATCCGCCTCGTCGAGGGCGATGAGGCCGAGCGCCACGCACTTCTGGTTGCTGAAGATGTAGAGGTCGTGGCCCGCATCCGTCAGGCGCTTGAGCGCAAGGCCCGCGCCCTCGTCCAACACGGCCTGCTCCTCACGAAGCACGTATGCGTCCTTGGGAAGCTTCGGCGTCACGACGCCGTCGCGGTCGAGCAGAATCGCTGGCATGTGCGTCAAAAATCCTCCGCGCGGATTCAAACATGGAAATGCAGGATTGACAAGGCTTCGGATTCTGCTAGGGTTGGCCCACGCAGGAACGGCAACGTTCTTTCCATTTTCACCCTCACGGACGAGGTGTTTCGATGAGTGACAAGACCCGGATCGACGGACAGAAGCTGGACATGCATCCGCGATGGCTCGTGAACTTCCTCGACCGGAAGGACACGTGGGAGGGCGCGAAGGAGATCTACCCGATCTACGTCGAGTTCTCCCCGTACGGCGTGTGCAACCACGAGTGCACGTTCTGCTCGGTCGACTACATCCTCGACCGGAAGGACCACCCGATGCTCGCGTACGACGTCTTCGCGCGCACGCTCGAGGACATGGCGAAGCGCGGCGTGAAGGCCGTGATGTTCGCCGGCGCGGGCGAGCCGACGCTCTACCGCGACCGCAAGGCGGGCAAGGATCTCGCCGATATCATCGTGCTGTGCGACTCGCTCGGTATCGACACCGCGCTCACCACGAACGCGACCGGCCTCGGCGAGGACTTCTGCGAGCGCGCGTTCGCGGCCAACGGCTTCAAGTGGGTGCGCGCGTCGTTCAACGCGGGCACGCCCGAGGCCTACGCCGCGATCCACCGCACCAAGGAGAGCGACTTCCACAAGGTCGTCGCGAACCTGACGAACGCGGTGAAGATCCGCAACCGGCTCGGCGCCGGCGTACAGATCCTCGGACAGATCGTGGCGGTTCCCGCCGCGCGCGGCATCAAGAACCGACGCTCGCTCCAGATCTACCAGGAGTACCCGACGAACATCGACACGATCGTGCCGCTCGCGAAGCTGCTGCGGGAGATCGGCGCGGACAACCTCGCCGTGAAGCCCTACAAGCAGCACACGGTCGAGCTGCACGAGGACGCCGAGAAGGCGCTCGGCGTCACGCGCTCGGACATGTACCACGGCACGAGCTACTCGGGCGACGCCTGGATGCGGCTCTTCGACGAGCTGCAGAAGGAGGAGACCGAGAAGTTCGAGATCACCATCCGCCGCGAGGCGATGAGCCAGCAGGACGCGGAGTGGCGCGGGTACGACACCTGCTACTCCACGCCGTACGCCTGGTGCTACGTCGAGGCGGACGGCGAGCTCTGGGCCTGCTCCGCGCATCTCGGCCGTACCGAGCAGCTCCCCGACGGCTCCGTGAAGGAGATCGGCGACCACCGCTTCCGCCTGGGCAACGTGAACGAGCAGTCGTTCACGGAGATCTGGCACGGCGAGCGCCGCAAGGCCTGCTGGGAGTACACCCGCACGCCGCCCTCCGAGGGAGGCCTGGACGTCAGCCAGTGCATGAAGGGATGCCAGTTCGACATCCCGAACATCTACCTCTGGCAGCTCCAGAACCCCGAGCCGACGCGCAACTTCGTGAAGT
>CAYPUF010000018.1:0-4144 GCA_964413995.1 uncultured Gammaproteobacteria bacterium | reverse complement strand
CCGGGGTAGTAGGCGTTCTCGAGCGGCTCGGCCGTCGGCGTCGGGCACGGCGGCAGCGCGATGCGCCGGGGCGGGCCCTTGAGGTGGCGGAACGCCGTCTCGGCGACGTGCCCCGCGACCTCGGACGAGAGGCCGAAGTCGAGCCAGCCCGTGTCGGCGACGATGAGCCGGCCGGTCTTGGCGACCGACGCGACCACCGTCTCCTTGTCCCACGGGCGGACGGTGCGCAGGTCGACGACCTCCGCCTTCACGCCCAGGGTCGCGAGACGTTCCGCCGCCTGCTCGGCCTCGTACACCATCTGCAGGAGCGCGACGATGGTGACGTCGCTCCCCTCGCGGACGATGCGGGCCTTGCCGAACGGGACGCGGTACGCCTCCTCCGGCACGACCCCCTCCACCGGGTGGCAGAGGCGATGTTCGAGGAAGATCACGGGCGTCTGTCCCGCGAGCGCCGTGAGCAACATGCCCTTCGCGTCGAACGCGTTGGACGGTGCCACCACGTGCACGCCGGGGAAGTGCGCGAACACGGACTGCAGGCTCTGGGAGTGCTGGCACCCCTGCCCGCGCGAACGGCCCACGATTCCGCGGATCACCATCGGGATACGCAGCTGCCCGCCGCTCATGTAGCTCCACTTCGCCGCCTCGTTGTAGAGCTGGCTCATGGTGAGCAGCATGAAGTCGTTGCGCGCGTGCACGAGCAGCGGGCGCATGCCGACGAGCGCCATGCCCGCGCCGATGCCCGTGAGCCCGGCCTCCATGATCGGCGTCTCGATCACGTTGTCGGGGAAGCGCTCGTGCGCGGGCTTCGTCGTCCCGAACACGCCGTTCGGATCGACCACGTGCAGGCCGTAGAGGATGACCGAACGGTCCGCCTCGATGGCCTGCACCGACGCCTCGGCGACGGCCTGCGCGTAGGTGACCATGCGACCGGGCGGGGGCCTCGGAGGCTCCGCGATGTCGGGAAGCTCGTCCCCGACCCCGCGCAGCATCTCCTCGACCTTGGGCCACGGGCTCTCCTCGGCGAAGCGGAACGCCTCGTCGATCTCGAGCCCGATCTCGCGGTCGATCTCGTCGAGCTGCGCCTGGGTGACGTGGCGCTGCCGCAACTCGACCGCGCAACGGTCGATCGGGCAGCGGGCCTTCCAGTACGCGAGCTCCTCCGGCGGCCGCTTCATGATGCCGGTGTTGTGCTCGACGTGCTCGCGCCAGCGGTACGTGACCGCCTCGATGAGATGCGGCCCCGCTCCATCGCGGGCTCGCGCGACGGCCTCGCCTGCGCATCGGTACATCACGTCCACGTCGTTGCCGTCCACGCGCACGCCCGGCATCCCGTAGGATGCCGCGCGCTCGGCGATCGGCACGTGCTGACGCAACGCGCGCGTCGTCATCGTCGAGTAGTCGTTGTTCTCGACCACGATGATGACGGGCAGCGCATGGAATGCCGCGAAGTTCATGCACTCGTGGAAGACGCCGGGCTCGACGCCCGCGTCTCCGATGAACGCCACGCCCACGCGCGACTCGCCGCGGAGCTTGAACGCCCATGCGGCGCCGACCGGGAGCGGCAGCGAGCCGTCCACGATCGCGGACGAACCGAGCACGCCGCGCGCGACGTCGATGAGGTGCATGGAGCCGGCGCGCCCGTAGGCGCAGCCCGTCTCCCGGCCGTACATCTCCGCCATCATGCGCTTCAGGTCCCCGCCCTTGGCGAGGTAGTGCGCGTGATTGCGGTGGCCCGAGAGCAGGACGTCCGCGTCCGTGAGGTGGGCGCAGACGCCCGCCGCGATCGCCTCCTGGCCGATGGCCAGGTGCGTCGGACACTTCATCCGGTCCTCGGGGTAGCGCTCGGCGATGCGCTCCTCCACCCGGCGGATGCGGAGCATCGACCGGTAGAGCCGGAGCAAGTCTTCGTTGGTCATTCGATCCTCTCTTTCTTCCAGCCCGGAAGCTGTCAAAGTTGCCGCGCTGACGTTAGGAAAAAAATGCGGAGTTGTCAATGGCTCTGGCGCATCCCGTCCGGGATTGACGAAACGGCCGAAATCGGCACACACTGGCATCGGCTCCATACAACCCCCAACCCACGGAGGCGCCATGCTCGACGTGCTGATCATCGGCGGAGGCGTCGCGGGGCTGTGGCTTCTCGACGACTTGCGCCGGGCGGGATATGCCGCCCTGCTGATCGAAAAGACCGCGCTCGGCTCCGGACAGACCATTGCGAGCCAGGGCATCCTGCACAGCGGGCTCAAGCACGCGCTCGCGGGCCGCCTCGGGACCTACACCGACGCGCTCGCGGAGATGCCGGACGTCTGGCGCGAGTGTCTCGCGAACAAGCGCGAGCCCCGGCTGAACGGCGTACGCCTGCGCGCCACGTCCTGTCTGTGCTGGCGGACGGGCGGAATCGCATCCGCGGTCAGCCAATTCGGCGCGCGACTCGGGCTGCGGACGAAGGTCGTCACGCTGAAGCGCGACGAGCGTCCGTCGCCGCTCGCACATTGCCCGGGCGATGTCTTGCGGCTCGACGAGCAGGTCCTCGACCCCTCGAGCCTGCTCGAGACGCTGGCCGCGCGGAACTTCCCCTCCATCCGCTCCGGAACGGTGAAGTCGTTCTCCCGCGCCCCGTCGGGGCATGTGCGCGAAACGGTCGTCGCCGACGAAGGCCGCATCGCGACGCTCAAGGCGCGACACGTCGTGCTCGCCGCCGGCGCGGGCAACGAAGAGCTGCGCCGCGCCTGCGGGCTTCCCGACGGCGCGATGCGGCGGCTGCCGCTGCCGATCCTGGTGGTCGAAGGCGATCTGCCGACACTGAACGGCTTCTGCATGAACGGGACGAAGGCGCAGGCAATTGTCACGACCCAGCGCATGCACGAGCATCGCGCCGTCTGGCAAGTCGCGTGCGAACGCGCCGCGGAAGTTCCCCTCGAGGAATTCAAGGCGTTCGCCCTGCGCGAGCTGCAGGACGCCCTGCCCGGCTTCAAGTGGCCGACCGTCTCGACGCGCATGTACGTCGAGGATCGCGCCGAACCGGCTGAAGGCAGCGGACGATCCAATGACACGCATGCATCGCTCGAAGGCAACGTCATCACGGCATGGCCGACCAAGCTCGTGCTCGCGCCGCGGCTCGTCAAGCAGATTCGTACGCTCCTGAGCGTGCGTACATCTCCGCCTTCGCTGAACGGACCCGCCGAGCCTGCCCGCGGCCTCGACGATTGGCGCCGACCCCCGATCGCCCGGTTCCCGTGGGCCTGATCCGCCTCTTGGCGGATTTTTCATTTTCCGCTACGGTCCCGCCACGGAGGTTTCACATATGAAGAAGGCATTGTTCCTGGGCGGTTCCAAGGGCCTGGGCCTCGAGATGGCGAAGCTCGCCTTCGACGAGAACTGGAAGGTCACGATCGCGGCCCGGTCGGTGATCGAGTCCGAGCTCTACAAGAAGAACATCACCGCCATGCCGATCGATCTCGAGAAGTTGAACATCCAGCCGATCGCCCATCTCGGCCCGTACGATCTCATCGTCTGGACGGCGGGCGCGTACCAGGAGGGCTCGCTCCTCGATCTCCATGCAGACGACATCGACCGCATGGTCGCGAACCACGTCGCGGGGCCGGCGAAGTTCCTCCTCCCCAACCTGCGGAGGAACCGTGAGCGGAAGACGCCCGTCCAGCTCGTGGTCGTCGCCTCGTCGACGTCGTACCGCGTGCGCACGGGCGAGGGCCTCTACGGCACCGTGAAGGCGGCGAAGTCGCAGTTCGCGCGAACGCTCGGCAAGGAGCTTCCGGAGACCGTGCCCGGCTCCAGGGTCCTGCTCGCCCACCCGGGTGGCATGAACACGCCCTTCTGGGCGGGCCGCGACCGGGACGTGAGCAAGTTCATGGATCCGGCAGCGGTGGCGCGCATCATCTGGAACGAGGCGAAGGCGCAAGCCGAGCCGTTCGAGGAGATCCACGTCGACCGCCAGCCCGACGGCTCGCCCGCGCTTGCGCGCGGCGTCCGTCCGCCGCAGTTCTGATCGAGCTCAGCTCGATTTTTTATTACCTTTCGATGCGAAGCTGGGCTCGGCCTCGCGCGCGTGCGCGATCAAACCCGCCGTCCGGCCGAGGATGAACAGCGCGTCCGCGATGTCATCCGGCCAACTCAAATCTGCGCACAA
>CAYPUF010000017.1:2576-16312 GCA_964413995.1 uncultured Gammaproteobacteria bacterium | reverse complement strand
GGCGCCCCCTCATCCATCCACCCGAAGACGGCGTTCATGCCGAAGGTCTTGGTACAGCCCTGCACGCGTGAGAGCAGGTACTTCGCGTCGTCGCGCGCGAAGCGGTGGAACACGAAGCCGACGACGATCGCGTCCCAGTCACCCGAGACGCACTCGATGAGATCGCCCTCGCGGATCGTGACCCGCGTGTCGAGGTTCCGGTGTCGCGCGGCATCCATGAGCGCGTCGAGAGCGCGGGCATCCGTGTCGGCGGCCGTCACGCGGTACCCATGCTGCGCGAGATAGAGCGGATTGCCGCCGTCGCCGCATCCGAGTACGAGCGCGGTCGTGCCGCGTTCGTTCGCGAGCGTGACGACGGTTGATTCGGCGGCTTCCTGTAATGCGTGGTTCATCCGTGCCTCCTGGAAGGATCGTGATCGGTCCGCCAACCCTTTCATGCGGCAGCCGATACGTCAACGAACCGTCCGAAGGCGGGGACTTGCCAGCCGGAGCGGATATTGTTACCGTATCCGCCGCAAAACATTGCGCCGGGCGGGTATCGTATAGCGGCTATTATGCCACCTTGCCAAGGTGGAGATGGGGGTTCGACTCCCCCTACCCGCTCCACAAAAAAGACCTCCATTTCGGAGGTCTTTTTTGTGGAGCGAGGCTCGCAATGCATTACGGGGTGTTTTTCGTTTGGCGGATGGTATCGTTCAGCGTTTGCGTTTCGCGCTGGAGGTCGCGCGTAAGGTCCTGCAATTCCCAGACGGCCACGATGAGATCTTGCAGGATGGCGTGAATATGCGTATCGCTTGGCCGCGTCATCGCGTGCATGTTCATACGCCATCGGCCGTGCGGGCTTTCTCGATCAATCCCTGGACGCGCCGCCGCTCGCGCAGCTTCGACAGGCGCTTGAATCCCTCCGACGCCGCCACGGTGATCCCGGCCGCGCCGAACGGCATCCACAGAGGCAGGCCCTTGGGCGGGTCCGCGGCCGGCGCGAGCGTCGCATGCGCGCGGATCTCCACGTCCTGCGCCGCGCGCACCACGATCGCGGGTTCCTCGCCGCGCAGGTCCGCGAGACCGCGTACGCGCACGGCGTCGCCTTCCTTGAGCCGCGCGGCGCGATACCCGCTCGCGGCCTTGATCGTGATGCTGACGAGCGCGTCGCCCAGGTCGAGCAATGCGCGCGTCGATTTGACCTCGCGGATCACGCCCTCGGCCTCGACAAGGCTCCAGCCGTCCTCGAGCGACGGGGCGAGGAAGTCCACGACGCGCGGGGCGGGATCGGCGACGGGCGTACTCACGCCTTCCCATCGATCTTTCGATCCGACGCCGAGCGAGAGTCCGTCATCGTTCAGCGTGAGCGTTCCCGTGACGCGCACGACCGAACCCATGGGCGGCGTGGGCTGCTTGCTCGACCCGCGCACGTACAGGCCATGGCCGTCGGGGGAGAGGAGGACGTAATGGTTTTTGTTCAGGATGCCCGGCTTGGTCGCGACCGTGCCGGTGATCGCGACGCGGACGTTGGGTTCGATCTTGGTAAGCATATCGTGGGCGATTTCATAGATGACGTTTTTCTTTGATACGTTGGTTGTTTTCGGCGCCGGCAGGCTTCGCTCGACCGTCGGTCGAGGTACGTTCCCATCAGGGTCCGTCTCGGATGTCGCCGCTCCCATCGGTGTTTCGCCGCCGTTCGTGGCATCTTCCGACAAGAATTGGACATCTTCACTCGACTCGGTCGCCGTCCCGTCCGGTTCACTGACCGGAAACTCGACCGGTTCTGGCGGCGGAAGCATCACGATCTCTTCTTCGACGATCATGGTTTCTTCAGGCGAGCCTTCGAGCATCCATGCCGTCCCTTCGGCATTCTTGCCCCATGATTCCCCGCTTGCGGTTTTGGGATAGGTCATGCGCTCGACGACGCTGCCGTCCGGACGGCGCAGCTCCACCGTGTCGCCGCCATTGTTCAGCTTCGCGCTGGTCAGTTCGATGCGGATGACGTCATCCAGGATCGTGACCCGCGTCATGTCCGACGGCGGAAGGAGGGCGATGCGCCCGGTCGCGTCGTAGAGCGCGTAACCGTCGAGACTTGCGAGCGTCGTACCGGACGGCAGCCGGAGCTCAACCCACTCGCGCGAGCCGCTGGGAGGCGCGGGATGGACGCGGTGCAGGCGGAAAGGCGGATAGACGATCGGACGCGTCGTGACGGTCGTGACGATGGTCGGCGCGGCTTCCGTGGTCGGCAATGTGATCGGTTCCGGGATCGCGATGGTCGTTACGGTTGTCGTTGAGATTGTTGTTGTTGGAACCTCGGTCATGGGTTCGGTCGAAGTGGTTGTTTCGATGACATCCATGGTCGAACTCGTCGTCGATTCGATGATCGATGCTGTCGAAGATGCGGTCATCGGAAGCGCTTCGGTACTCGTCGTATCCGCCGCGGCGAGATCCGCCTCGCTCCAGCGGCAACCGTCGCAGATGCCGGGCGTACCGACATCCGCGACACCGTCGTCCATGCGCTCGCTCGTATCGGAAGTCATCCACGATCCGTCCGGATGCCGCAGCATCGAAGCCTTGGTCGTCGAGGAATATCCGGCCGGCGGAGAGGTGCCGTCTCCCGCCGTGTCCACGAGCACGCCGTCCTCATCGACGAGCTCGATCTTAAACGTATTGTTCGAAAGCGACACGGCGCTCGTGACGAGCTGCGGGTCGATCGCCATCGCGCTTTTTTCGGCGTCGTAATTCGCGATCAGGAACGCGGAACGCGGCGCGATTTCATGTCCGTCGAGCGAGAGGGAATTCGTGCCGCTGGCGCCCGCCAGGCGATAACCCGTAAGATCGATGGGTTCATCGCCCAAATTCCAAAGCTCGATCCATTCATCGGCGGTGGACTTGGACGAGCCGGCCCATGCGACTTCGCCGATCAGGAGCGGACCGGAAGGGAGCTGCGCCTGCGCCAGCGTCGGAAAGAGTATGAGAAAACAGGCGGAAATGATCGGGACAGCCAAAAGCCGGCCCGCAAAACGCGCGAGCATAGGGATGTGTTCGCGTCCGGTCCGCGGATCGATCTGCCCCCGGCAGATCCGTGACCGCGTTCCCGTCGCTGTCTACACCACGTTCCAAAAAACCTTCCGCTTGTCAAGGGGCGTGGAAAAACAAAACGCCCGGTGTATGCCGGCGTTTTGCTGGTGAGCACGGTGCTCCAAGACTTGGTATAGAAGCATGATAAAGCTTATCTTTACACATGTCAAATGTTTTTTGTCGCGGAGCCGACGAGGGGACTCGAACCCCTTCACCCAAGAATACCAAGTCTTGGAGAGCACCGTGCCGTCGGCCCGCGTTTTTACCACGTTCCAAAAGACGGATCGCTTGTCAAGGGGACTCTTCCTCCGTCGTGCTGCTCGTCAGGATCTCCAGCCCTGTCTCCTCCAAAAAGTCGTTCACGACCGGGAGCGAGACAATATAGCCGATGTTTCCCAACCCGCCGCGGACGAGCACGGGTACGCCCACGAACGCGTTGTCCATATTGAAGGCCGCGCCGCCGGAACTGCCGGGATTGAGTTTGGCGTCGGTTTTGATGAGCCACGGAACGTAATCTTCACCCTCCTCGGCGCGTTCGAATCCGCTCACGACGCCGCGCGTGTAGGTGATGCTGCGTCCGCCAACCGTCGGATAGCCGAGAATCTGCACATCCTCGCCGAGATTGATGTTTTCTTCCTCCGCCGTCCGGTCCAGCCGGACATGGTTCACCGTGATGCCGCGTTCTTTCAGGAATTCATCGAAATCCCTGAATCCTTCCGCGCCTTTGACCGGCACGCTCTTCACCTTGAGGAGCGCGAGATCCGCCTTTTCGTCGTAGGCGGCGACGTTCAGCACGGCTGTGATGCAGGCTGGCGGTTTGCGCGCGTCGAGCGTCAGGCACAGGAGGGGAATGCGGTCCTCCTTTTCCATGGCGGGCTTGATCACATGCAAGTTCGTGAGGAGATATCCGTCGGGGGAGATAAAAGTTGCGGATCCGTCGCTTGCCGTGTTCGTTTCCGGGTCGATGATGCGCAGCTGCGCCACGGCCAGGATTTCATTGGACGTGACGGCGGCCAGCGTGCCATAAAATGCCACGCCGAGCGTGAGACACAGCATGACCACACCGCCCATCATCAGGCGGGTTTTCAGTTGGAACGCGGAGACGGCGGTCATGGCTCTAGTATAGCAGAAACAACGCGATCTCGTTGTATGGGGTTAGGGACGGCGCCTTGACGAACGCTCCATATTTTGTTACGAAACGATTGCCGTTTTCAAAACGAGGCTAGTCTCAAACAGCTTCGATGGTCGGAGTTGATGAGGCGGGTCGGCGGCAAAGAAAGGTTGCAGGTCATCATGGCTGGCAATCTGGCGAGTGAGCTCTCGGGTACGCAGGTGGTCGAGTTCGTGCAGCGTCTCGGACGTGCCGGCATCACGCCGGAGATCGCCAAGAGGCTGATGGGGGACGACGCCCAGATGGCGGAGTTCGTGAAGAACGGGCTCGAGAAGTCGCCCTATCGCGTCATCCCGGCGGTCGATGCGTACGAGCGCTATGCGGCCAAGGTCGAGGGGCGTGATCTCATCACCGCCTCCAACCTCTCGGCCTCCGAGCGCATCGGGCGGGCGCAGACGAAGCTTAAGCTCACCCACCTCGACGAGGGGTACAAGAGCTACGACTTCGTCCGCGATGAGGGCGGGAAGACCTACGAGGTCCTCGTCTGGGCCCCGGGTCGCAACGTTACGACGCGCGAGGCGCGCAAGCACTTCGAGGCTCTCGAGGCCGACGGCAATCCCGCGCTTTTCGTGGATTGGGTTACGGAGCATTCTCCGGGCGGCTGGCACGTTTCGATCCCGTCGGACGATTCAAGGCTCTTCCCGCGCGGCGGCAGCCTCTGCGCGCCGAGCTTCTATCGTGACGTCGCTTTCCGGCGCCTCTACCTGGGCCTCGTCTACGGCGGATGGAGCGGCGACTGTCGCTTCGTGGCCTTCCGCGAGGTGAAGCGCTGACCTGCGCCCGTTCGTGAAAACGCCCGCGGCGCTTTTTTGTTTGTGGATAACATGGGTGAAAATCAACAAAATAAGGTGTTTGACTTTTGTTCGATCGTGTTCCATATTTGTTCTATAGAGTTATTTATCGTCATTCTGAACAACGTGAAGAATCTCACTTGGTTGAGTGAGATCCTTCGTTCCGCTCAGGATGACAATCTATATGCCCCCTCCACTCACTCCCAAGCAAAAAGAAGTCCTCGATTTCATCGTGAACTTCATCAACGAGCGCGGATATCCGCCTTCGTATCGTGAGATCGCGGGCGGCCTCGAGCTCGCTTCTCCGTCCACCGTGCATGCGCATGTGCAGGCGTTGCGCGGACGCGGGTTCCTGCGCGAAGGTGACGGCGGGGGAGGCCGCGAACTCGAGCCGACCGACAAGGCCGTGCGCTGGGGGCGGAGCGTCGTGCTTCCATTGAAGGGCTTGATCACGGCCGGGCAACCCATCGAGGCGGTGGAAGAACGCGAGACCTTCGCCGTGCCCGTCGACCTCGTGCCGGACTCGGCCAACTCGTACGTGCTACGCGTGAAAGGCGATTCCATGATCGACGAAGGGATCCACGATGGCGATTACGTCATCGTCGAGCATAATCCTTCGCCGAGCAACGGGGATGTTGTCGTAGCTTTGCTCGACAATGCCTATGCCACGCTCAAAAAGTTTTTCCGGGAAAAAGACCGCATACGCTTGCAACCGGCGAACAAGACCATGAAGCCGATCTACTGCTACGATCCGCTCATCCAGGGCGTCGTGAAGGCGGTAATCCGCGCCTACCGCTAATCCCTATGTCCTATGAACCCGTCCGCGAGCCCGTCGAGGTGCTCGTCGCCTTTAAGAACGCGCGTCCCGAACCCATGATGTTCAAATGGGGTAGACAGTATTACCAAATCCGGAAAATAAATCTTGTCCATGCCGAGCGCGTCGGTCGCGAAAAGGTTTATTACTTTTCCGTTTCGGACGATGCGAATGCGTATCGCCTTGCATTTCACACGGACTCCCTTCACTGGCAACTGGAAGAGATGTGCGTACTTTAAAAAGAGGCGTCAGAAGAGTTGGATGCTCTGGAGGCTTTAGAAGTCGTATCGCAAAAGCTTCTAACGCTTCCAAGGCCTCTTAAGCCTCTTCTTTTGTTTCCCCGGTTGCGGTGAGGGGTTCGAAGTTGGTGGAATCCACGTTGGCAACGGCCAGCACCTCGTCCACGCTCGTGAGTCCGTCGAGCGCTTTGAGGAGTCCGTCTTGCGCCATGGTGATCATGCCGTTCTTGATCGCCACCTCTTGGATCTTGTACTCAGACACGTCGGTGTTGGACAGGATCAGGTCCTCGATTTCCGGCGTCATCGTGAAAATTTCGTAAATACCGACGCGACCCTTGTATCCGTCATCCGTCGGCGTGACCTTTTTCGGATCCGGTTCGTAGAACGTGAGCTTGTTCAAATCCACTTTTTCACCGGACGCCGGCGAGATGGAGCCGAGGATCTCTTTGACTTGCTTGAGCTTCGCCGCCGACAGTTTTGCCGGGACGGCCATGTCTTTCTTGAGCCGCCGTACGAGGCGCTGGCCGATGACGGCGTTCAGTGCGGGCGCGAGCAAAAACGGCTTGACGCCCATCGAGAGAAAGCGGGGGATGGCGCCGGCCGCGCTGTTCGTGTGGATGGTCGAGACCACGAGGTGGCCCGTGAGCGCGGCCTGGATCGCGATCTCGGCCGTTTCCACATCGCGGATTTCTCCGACCATCACGATGTCCGGATCCTGGCGCAGGATGGAGCGCAGGCCTTTTGCGAAGTCGTATCCCTTCGAGTGGTCGACCTGGCTCTGGTTGATGCCTTGCAGCTTGTATTCGATCGGGTCCTCGAGCGTGATGATTTTTTCCGTCGGTGAGTTGAGTTTTTTCAGGATGGCGTAGAGCGTCGTCGTCTTGCCGGAACCTGTCGGACCCGTCGTGATAATCATCCCGTTCGGCTTCCCGATTTCCTCCTCGAGACGTTTCAAGGCCGCGCCGCGGATACCGAGATTGTCGAATTCAAGGGCGATCGCCTTGGGGCGCAAAATACGCATCACGACCGATTCGCCAAACGCGGTCGGTAAAAAGCTCACGCGAATGTCGATCTTCTCGTTTGTGAGATAGATCGTGATGCGTCCGTCCTGCGGCACGTCCTCGATGTTGATTTTTACGCCGGCGAGAAGCTTGAGACGGCCGATAATCTGTTTCCAGGCGGTTTTTGGGAGCGTGGCCGCATCGCGCAGGCGTCCGTCGATGCGGAAGCGGACCTTCACGTCTTCTTCCTCCGCTTCGACGTGGACATCGGAGGTGCCGATCTTGAGCGCCGCACCGAAGATGAGCGTGATAATGTCGGTGGTACTGACTTCCGTGATTTTCTTCTGGAGGTCCGCGAAGTTGGAAATCTCCTTTTCGTATTTGGCCAGATCCTCCTCCTCGATGCGATAGCCATAGATGATCTCTTTCGGGGTCGGGAGTTTTTCGTAGAGTTTGAGCGCGTGCCGGAGGCTGTCTTCCGAAATAAGATAGACCGAGACGTTGGCGTGGCGCTCCTTGGCGATGCGCTCGGCGATGCGGTCCACCTCCTTGCCGGGCGTCGTCGTGCCGATGCGGATTTCGTCGCCGACGAGAAAAAAGACGACCGCGTGGAGCGTTTCGGCCACGTCGCGCGTGAGGAGCGAAAGCGCTTCCGGCGCGATCGGGAATCCGCGCAGCTGGATGTAGGGAAGGCCCTGCGATGCGGCCTTTTCCGCCGTCTCCCGCTCTTTTTCCTGCAAACGTACGGCTCCCATCGTCTCCTCGAGCTTGGCTTGCGCCGTCACCTTGACGGGCGCGGCGGTCTTGCCCGGCTTCGGCGCCGCCTGCTTGGTGGGCTCCGCCGGTTTTTTTTGCGCGGCCGCTTTGGCGGCGCGGGCCTTTTTGAGGAGATCCTCGATGGAAGTCGTCTGGTTGGCCATACGACGTCAGGTTACGGCCGGAGGCCGAGCCAGCCGCGCAGGACGCGGTGCATCTTTGCGACGGCGCCGCCTTCACCGAGACGCACGAACAGCAGGTTCCAGGCCCGGTACTGGAACGAGAGGTTGAATGCGCCGGCCGACAGCATGACGAGGAAGAAGAGCAGCGTGCCGAGGAAATTCGCGAAGACGAAGAGCGTCTCGAAATTCATGAGCGCGGCACCGAGCTGGAGGAGGAAGAGCGGCAACCACATGGCGACGAACAGCGCGAGGCCGAGTCCGAACGTGAGCAGGCCGACACCGAAGAGGATGAGCGCAATCTCGATCACCGTGAGCCAGGAGGCGCGCAGCAGGAGCGCCGCGCGCTCCAGGGCCGGCGTCACATGCGCGCCCTGCAGGACGATCGCGTTCAGCGAGAAGAAGTGGATGGCGGTGAGCGAAAGAACGGCGAGAATATAGAGGGCGGCCATAACGATCGACACGAGCGCGAGGGCGGATGACGGTTCCTCGCTGAACACGGCCAAGGGGATGAGGAGAAGGAAGCGCGCGAGCCAGGTGAGACCGAGCGTCACGACGTTGAGCGCGAAGACGCGTCCGAGATTGATCGCGCCGACATGCAGGCTCTCGCGAAAGCCAGGAAGCTTGCCGTGTACCGATCCGCCGATGCCATACGTCAGCGCGCCTTGGCAGATGAAGGAAAGCAGCAGCGTCGCGATGACGATCATGACGGCCACGACGAGGTTTTGCGCCTGGAGGATCGCTTCGAACACATCCGGCGCGCCGACGATGCGGCCCCAGATCGTGTTTAGCGAATCCGCCCACGAGGCGTCGAAGAGCGTCACGGATTCGAGGCGGACGCGCCGGAGCGAGAGCAGTATGGCATCCACGATGCCGCCCGTTTGCACGAGACCCGCCACGAGCGCGATCGGCCACAGCCAGCGGTGACGCCACGCGCCCTTGATCGCGGCCGGGACGATCTCCCGGTACAACGGGCGGTGCTGCTTTTTATTTTTGCGGATCATACGGGAAAAGTATATCACGATGAAGAAAAGACCGCCTTTAGACGGTCTTTTCTTCTTGCTTCGATTTTGTAGCCTCTTCTTCTTTCTTGATCATGTTCTTCGGGTTGGCCGGCGGCAGACCGACGATCTCCGCGAATTGTTCGCGCTCGATGGTTTCATGCGCGATCAGGTATTCGGCGATCCGGTCCATGGCGTCGCGGTATTTGGAGATCAGGTTCGTGGCCGTCGCGAGGCCGTCCTTGATCAGCGTGTCGATCTCCTTGTCGATCAGCTCCGCCTTCGCTTCGGAATAGTCGCGTTCCTCGTGGATTTCCCGGCCGAGGAAAATCATGTCTTCGCGCTGGCCGTAGGTGCGCGGCCCGAGCGCGTCGGACATGCCCCATTGCGTCACCATGTTACGCGCGAGCTTGGTCGCCTGTTGCATATCGTTCGATGCGCCCGTCGTGATGTCGCCGAAAATCACCTTCTCCGCCGCGTAGCCGCCCATGGTCATGGCGATGTCCTCGACGTATTCCTGGCGCGTTTTCATCGTGCGGTCCTCGATCGGCAACTTGATCGTGTATCCGGCCGCGCGGCCGCGTGAAATAATCGACACTTTCTGCACCGGATCTGTGTGGGGGAGCAGATGCGTGACGAGCGCGTGTCCCGCTTCGTGGTAGGCCGTGACCTTGCGCTCCTCCTCCTTCATGAGATGGCTCTTCCGCTCCGGCCCGAGCATCACCTTTTCGATGGATTCGAGCAGTTCGTCCATGCCGATCTCGCTCCGGTCACGGCGCGCCGCCAAAATCGCCGCTTCGTTCATGAGGTTCATGAGGTCCGCGCCCGAGAACCCGGGCGTGCGCTCGGCAAGTTTCTTCAATTTCACATCCTTGGCGAGCGGTTTATTATTGGCATGGATCTTGAGGATTTCCTCGCGGTCGCGGATATCCGGCGGATCGAGCACGACGCGGCGGTCAAAACGGCCGGGGCGCAGCAACGCCGGGTCGAGCACGTCGGGGCGGTTCGTGGCCGCGATGACGATCACGCCGAGGTTTGGCTCGAACCCGTCCATCTCGACGAGGATTTGGTTCAGGGTCTGCTCGCGCTCGTCATGCGAACCGCCGAGTCCCGCGCCGCGCTGGCGGCCCACCGCGTCGATCTCGTCGATGAACACGATGCACGGCGCGGTCTTTTTGGCCTTCGCGAAGAGGTCGCGCACGCGCGAGGCGCCGACGCCGACGAACATCTCCACGAATTCCGAACCGCTGATGTGCAGGAACGGCACATCAGCTTCGCCCGCGACGGCCCGTGCGAGCAACGTTTTGCCGGTACCCGGACTTCCCATGAGCAAGACGCCTTTCGGGATCTTCGCGCCGAGTTTGGAAAACTTGTCCGGATGTTTGAGGAATTCGACGACCTCCATCAATTCCTGTTTTGCCTCGCGCACGCCTGCGACATCCTTGAACGTCACTTTCTCCTGCCCTTTGGGCGTCTCGCGCGCGGTGGATTGTCCAAAGCTCATCGCGCGGTTGTTTTGGCCCTGCACCTGCCGCAGGAAGAACATCATGAGCCCGAAAATGAGGAGCAAGGGGAGCAGTGTCTGGAGCGCGATCGTCGTCCAGAATGCCGCGCCGGAAGGTTCTTTCACCGTCGTCTTGATCGCACGCGCCTGTTCCTCGCTCACGCCGTACGTGGTGAGGAGTTCCGGCACGGAGATGCTCGATTCCTTATCCACGAAGACCATGGCGCCGTCGGCGAGCGTGACTTCCATGCGATTGCCGCGCACGACGATTTCCTGCACGCGGCCCTCGCGCACCGCCGAGGCGAATCCGGCCAGGTCGAGCTGGTTTTTGGGTTCAAGATTGACCATCGCGAGCCCCGCGGCCACGAGGACCACGGCGCCGATGATCAGCAAAATGTTGCGGAAAGTCGTATTCATACGATTGGCCGAGCGTAACGGAATTATCCACCCTTGACAAGGCGATCGATCTCTGGAACGTGGTGTAGTATATGAACATGAAAACCTCGCCGAATGACGTTTCCAATCAGGAGATCCTGGCGACATTGCATGCTTTCGCGAGCTCGGTTGATGAACGATTCAACGCCGTCGACGGACGTTTCAACGCTGTCGATGGACGCTTCGATGGATTAGAAGGTCGTATTGATGGGCTGGAGGATCGTTTCGACGGGTTGGAAGGTCGTTTCGACGGATTAGAAGGTCGTTTCGACGGGTTGGAAGGTCGCTTTAATGGATTCGAGGGTCGTTTTGATGGGCTGGAGTGCCGGTTTGACGGATTCGAGGGGCGTTTTGATCGCCTTGAGCAAAGATATGTGGAACTCGCGGAATCCGTTCAAGATCTTGCGACGCACATGGACGAGCGTTTCGACGAGGTGGACCGTCGCGTCACTCGCGTGGAGGCGCTGATGGTGACCAAGGATTATCTGGATCGGAAGCTCGCGAATCAATACTCCGATGTCATGCAGCATACGCGGCGGGAAATCGAAAAAGCCGTAGGTTGAATTTCAAAAGACTCCCATGGAGGGAGTCTTGTTGTCTTAGGCCTTCGCGGCCTCTTTTTCCTTCTCCTTGCGGAGCGACAGGCCGAGGCGGTGGTTGTCCGGATCGATGGAGATGATGCGGAACTCGAATTCATCACCGACGCGGGCCACTTCGTTCACGTCCTTTACCGGCTTCTGGCCAAGCTCGCTGATATGCGCGAGGCCGTGGATGTCCGGGTCGAGCTCGACGAACAGGCCGAACGGGTTGATTTTGAGCACGCGGCCCTTGACCCACTGGCCGATGTTGTAGCGGCTCGCGACCGACTTCCACGGATCTTCGACGAGCTTCTTCATCGACAGGAAAATCTTGGAACCTTCGATGTTGATGATCTCGGCTCGGACATGGTCGCCGACTTTGAGTACGTCGCTCGGATGGTCGATGCGCTGCCAGGCGATTTCCGAAATATGCACGAGACCCTCGAGGTTCGCGTCAAAGCGCACGAAGGCACCGAAGTCGGTCACGGCCGTGACGTCGCCTTCCACCTGGTCGCCGACCTTGTACTTCGCCAGCACGGATTCCTGCTTCGTTTCCCAGACGGCCTTTTCCGACACGACGATTTTTTCCTCCTCTTCGTTGACGTCGAGGAGTTTCACGTCAAGCGTCTGGCCGACGAGCTGTTTCAGCTTCTCCTGGATCTTGCTCTTCTCACCGCCCGCGACGCGCGGGTAGTTTGCGGGGGAAAGTTGCGACACCGGGATGAAGGCGGGAATGCCCTCGACGCGCGTGACGAGGCCGCCCTTGTTCGCATCGAGCACCTTGACCTGGATGACGCCGTTTTCCTTGATGAGCTCGCGGATCTTCTCCCATGAGCGGCGGCGACCTGCGCCCTTGAGCGAGAGCTCGAGCTCGCCGAACTCGTTATCGAGCTCGAGAACGGTCGCTTCGACCTCGTCGCCGATGCGCAGGTCCATGTGCTTGTCCATTTCCGGACCGCGAATGAGTCCGACGGCCAGGCCGCCGATATCGAGGCGGACTTCGTTGCGGCCGACGGAGATCACGGCGCCTTTCACCACGTCGCCGACGCTCGGAAAGCTCGGCGCGACGCCGGCCTCGAGCAGCTTGGCGATTTCCGATTCGGAAACCGTATTCGGTTTGATTGCCATAGAAATGAAGGATGATACGAAAACGGCGGATCGAGACTGACTCCCGGGATCCGCCGTCGTTGGAGGATGATGACCTCGATCAGTCTGCCGATCGGGGCCGATTGCCGTGGGTCAAGCGCCCCGGACCAATCGATGAATTAGGGTGTCAGTCGTGCGGAACCTTAGCCGAGTTCTCGGCGTTTGGCAAGGTGTCGCCGTTCTCGGGCCGATTTGCTACCCTCGGCATATGGGACGGTTCCGCTTGATGTGGGGATTATTGGCTTTTGCCGCCACGTTTGTGGCGTTTCTCGTCTTGCTGATCCTCCAACACCGCCCGGAGGCGAGCGTTGCAGAACCGGTGTCGCTTGAGCGGATGGTGGCGGCGGAAGTCGCGGCCCGATACGCTGTCCCGGCGGAGCCGCCGGTCGTGACGCGGCTTTCGGATGTCGCGGCGCTCGCCAAAACGCACCCATCGTTTTATGCCGGTCTTCTGGACGGCGATTGGCTCGTGCGTTATCCGCGTCTGTTGATTGTCTATCGCCGCGAGGAGGGGAGGATCGTGAAGATCGAGGCTATTGAGTCATCAGATGACAGATAACAGTTGACAGTGGTTCATCTGAAACCGATTCATCCAGTCTGTTGTCCGCTGTGAACTGTCCTCTGTAAACTGTCAACTTGCCTATGCGCATCATCACGGATTTCCACCTGCATTCCAAATGGTCGCGCGCCTGTTCGAAGGATCTCACGATCCGCAATATCGCCAAGGCATGCGAACGAAAGGGGATCGGATTCGTCGGGACGTCGGACTTCACGCACCCGGCCTGGCGCAAGGAGATCGGTGACGGGCTCGAGGACGCCGGCGGCGGTGCGTTGGCGCCGAAAGGCGGATCTTCGCCGACGCGCTTCCTCCTCGCGACGGAGCTCTCGTGCATCTACAAGCGCGGCGGCAAGGTGCGGCGCGTCCACCACCTTGTCCTCGTGCCGTCTCTTGCGGCCGCGGATCAGATCATCGCTTCGCTCGAGCGTCGCGGATGCAATCTGAAAAGCGACGGCCGTCCGATCCTCGGCCTCGATTCGGAAGAGCTCCTGAAGATGCT
>CAYPUF010000017.1:0-2476 GCA_964413995.1 uncultured Gammaproteobacteria bacterium | reverse complement strand
GAAGCGAACGTCTTCGAAATGGAGGAGCCGACATACGACGAGTTGTATCGTATTCTTTCCGAAAAAGACGTGTCGAAATTCCTCGAGACGATCGAGTTCTTTCCCGAGGAGGGGAAATACCATGCCGACGGGCATCGCGCGTGCGGATTCTTCTGCGAACCGAGGGAAACGAAGCGCTTGAAGGGGATGTGCCCGCATTGCGGAAAACCGCTGACGGTCGGCGTGCTGCATCGCGTGGACGATCTTGCCGACCGCGAGCCGGGGACGCATCCGCGCCTGGCCGTGCCGTACCGGTCGATCGTACCTCTCGCGGAACTCGTCGGGGACGTGATCGGCGTCGGTCCGTCGTCAAAAAAAGTGAAGACGGCGGTCGAGGCGCTCGTCGCCGACGGCCGCACGGAATTCGGCGTGCTGCTCGACGAACCGCCGGCCGAACTTGCGCGTATCGCGCCGCCGGAAATCGCCGAGGCGATCCTTCGCATGCGTCGCGGCGAGGTGTCGATCCGTCCCGGGTATGACGGCGAGTACGGCGCGGTTTCCGTGAAGGCTCCCGCGCGGCCGAAGGCGATGCAGCAGCGTCTCGTATTTTGAAAAACAAACCCCCACACCTTTGAAGGGTGTGGGGGTCTCCTCCGAGAAGGTACGTATGAAGTCGTCGCGATTAGCGGCGCTTCTTGGCGGTCTTGCGGCGCTTGGTGGCCTTGCGCTTCGGCGCGGCCTTGCGCTTCGCGGGCTTACGCTTGGTGGCCTTGCGCTTCGGCGCGGCCTTCTTCGTCGCCTTCTTCTTGCGTTTCATTGCCATACGTTTCCCTCCTTTCGTGGTTAATCGTCTCGCGTAAGTCGCGGGATCGATGCCTGTGAAAAAATATTTCACGCGTGCATCAAAAGTATACCACAGATTTTTCCAAACGTGTGTCAACGGCAACCTGTGGATGAATTAATATTTATTATTTTATTTTCAATTTATACGCACGCATGTGTACGCCGCTGACCGACAACGGAAGATGCTGGAACGCGTACCGCTTCGATGTGCAGGCCCTCTTCGCCGCTTCGGTCAGCAGGATCTCGCCGCGCTCGGCCGTATCCTCGCCGAGCTTGGACGCGAGATTCATTTCGTTGCCGAACAGGTCGTCGCAAAAGAGCAGCACGGGGCCGTGACCGATGCCGATCGCGACATGTACGTCGCTTTCGTCGTCGGTCAGGAGGTTCGCGACCTCGAGGTCGTGCTGGATTTCGAGTGCGGCGGAGACAGCGAGATCAGGATTCGGGAATACCGCAAAGCAATTGTCGGCCTCGTACTTCACGACGACGCCCTTGTTCCGTTCCACGATCGGCCGAGTGACGCGTTGCATTTTGTGGATCATGGCGAGGTAGTGGATCAGCCCGTATCGCTGTACGGTCCGCGAAAATCCGGACATATCGAGCACGAAGATCGTACGGATCTTCTCAAATCGCCTTTTGATGCGACGGTCGATTTCGTCGGACCGTTCCGGGTGCTCGATGCGTTCGGCCAGGATCTTGTGGAAATCGTGGCAGGAGGGGAGCGGAGGATGGCGTTTCATACCCGTCGATTGTGCCAAAGGGCTTGACAATCCGCAAAAAATCTGTCATGGTATGTCCCGGATAGTACGTGCGAAGGTCCGTCCGTTGGTCGGGGAAGGGGCGCGCAGACGATATCCGTTTACAATTGTGTCGGTCCCGCAAGGGACCCTAACCGCATGCCCACGAAGTTGTTCGTCGGAGGCATCCCGTACCGCACGTCGGACGAGGAGCTCCGGCAGCATTTCTCCCAGGCCGGCGAAGTGCTCTCGGTGTATATTCCCATGGACCGTGAGACGGGCCGCCCGCGTGGCTTCGCGTTCGTCGAAATGTCCGACGACGCCGCGGCCGAGAAGGCGATCTCCATGTTCGACGGTTCGGACATGGGTGGCCGCCGCATCGCCGTGAACAAAGCCCGCCCGATGGAGAATCGCGCCCCCCAGGCGTAAGAAAAATAAGCAAAGCGCCCGACACCCGTCGGGTGTTTTGTATTGGATAAAAAGAACGCGTCGAAACGCGTTAGGCGGCGCGATGAGAGATGGCGCTAAGCAGCGCGCTCACCGCATAGCTTCTCGGGTCGCGGCCATCGGAGTTTCGAGTTGTTGCCGAACGGAGTCGACGCAGCCGAGTTTCCAGACGGGTCAAGAATCCCGCATCGAACGGCGCGGACTCTTCGATCAGCTCTTGAATCGCCTCGATGACACTCTTGAAGTGCGTGGTGGAGTCCTTTCGGAGCACGATTGCCTTCAGCTCTTCGGCTTTGTGAGGAGCCGAGCCGACGGCGGACGTGAAGTAGACGACTTTTGATGCTTCATTATCGGTCAAAGAGCCCTCACTTTCCGATATTCAGATCGTTACATGATGTCGTATGGCATGCAAATCAGCCGATCCCAAGCTGTCTCCTGATTTCCCTCTCCGCCATTTCCGGATTCGCGCG
>CAYPUF010000016.1:0-16904 GCA_964413995.1 uncultured Gammaproteobacteria bacterium | reverse complement strand
ATCCGGCATGACATCAACGCGCCGTTCGACCCGGAGGCGTTCCCGGAGCTTGCGCGGTTCAAGGTCAAGTTCCAGGGCATCCAGGAGATCTATCATCTGGCCTGTCCGACGAGTCCCAAGCGCTTCGAGCAGCATCGCATGCAGACGCTGTACGCGAATTCGCTCGGCATGAAGAACGCGCTCGATCTTGCCGTGCGCTACAAATCGCGCGTGGTGCACGCGTCGACGTCGGTCGTATACGGGCCGCGTCCGGCGGACGGGCATCTGTTCAAGGAGGAAGAGCAGGGCTCGACGGATACGCTTGGTCCGCGCGCCTGCTACGACGAAGGCAAGCGCTTCGCGGAATCCTGCTGCGCGACCTACCACCAGGTCCACGGCCTCGACGTGCGCATCGCGCGCATCTTCCGCACGTACGGCCCGCGCATGCCCCTCTTCGAAGGACACATGATCCCGGATTTCATCACGAATGCGCTCGACGGCGTCGATCTGGAAATTTTCGGCGACGCGTCGTTCAAGACCTCGCTCGTCTATGTCACCGATGTGGCGGACGGCATGATGAAGCTCATGGCGCTGCCGCAGGACATCGGGCCGGTCAACATCGGCAGCGACCTCGACGTGCCGATCGTGGACGTTGCGAACCGCATCATCGAAATGACCGGCTCGACGTCGAAGATTATTTTCAAGGAGTCGCTCCTGTTCCTTTCGCAGCTCGGGTTGCCGGAGATCGTGAAGGCGAAAGAGAAGCTCGGCTGGATCCCGCTCATCACGCTCGACGAGGGGCTGAAAAAGACCATTGACTACACCATCGCGAACAAGACGTTGCTGACCGGGTTCCGGAGTTTTGGGGAGTAGCGAAGAGAATTGACATTTCGCGAAAATCCTGCTAATAAAAGCGGTCGGCCCTGAGGCCGATGCGTATTTTCGACAACGGAATTTCGTTGTCAGATCGGAGGATTTATGGAGACAGCATCTGACGAGACGAATGTCTCAACGGATGACCCCTTCTTCGCCCTCCGCGACGGAGTGCAGAAGAGCGTCATCGATGCGGCGTTGGACTATATCGGCAGCGCGCCCACCCGGGAGCGAGAAGCGAGCCGATCCTTCGGCAGGATCGTTCTTCCGCCACGCGTCGGAAAGACGCGCGTGGCAGGGGAGATCATCCGCGGGTACTTGGATAGGTTCGGCGACTGCGTCACCTTCCTTGCGCCCAAGACCGTGCTTGTGGATCAGGCCGCGGACGAGTTCGAGGCCTTGTTGCCCGGCGTTCCCGTCTTCCGCCTCTACCAAGGAAGCCGTGAGCTCGGGGAGCGTGGCGTCGTGGTTTCGACTTACGACAGCGCTTGCGGGTTGATGAAGCGGGGCGTTCCACCGATCTTCTCAGCTTCGAAGCTCGTGTTCGTGGACGAGGCGCATCACTCCATGACCCAGATCAAGCAGGGCCTGCTCCAGCAGGCATTCCCAGAGGTTGCGGTTCGCCTCGCGCTCACGGCAACGCCCGACTATGACGAAGAGCGCGTCCTCTCACGCCACTTCCCGGATCTCATTCACGAGATGACGGTCTATGAAGGCGTACGGATGAAGCTGCTCGCGCCGGTCCGGGCGAGCGTCTTCGAGGTCGCGGCCGGCCCGGCCGGCAAGATCCGGATCGTGGGAGGCGATTACGATGCGAGCGACATGGCCCGTATCATGGGCCGCGCGCCGCTGTTGCAGGCCGTGCGGGAGTTCCGGTATTCGCAACACCATCGGGATATCCCCGCTCTCATCGCCTGCACAACCAGGGCGCAGGCGCGTCTCGTCTGGGACTATCTCGTGGAGAACGGCCCTCAGGATTCGCCGGTTCCCGGCCTCGTGCTTGGGGATATGGATCCGGATGCCCGCCGCAAGATGCTCAGGAACTACGAATGCGGGCGCATCGATACACTCATCACCGTCGGGGTTCTCATCGAAGGGTGGAACTCTCCCAGGTGCAAGCTGCTCATCGACGCGGCGCCGTCGCTGTCGCAGGTCCGAGCCGCACAGAAGTACACGCGGCCCATGACCAAAGACGGTGACAAGGAGGCCAAGATCGTCGTCCTCGTGCCGATGGGGATGGACGAAGTGCCGGTGCTTCCGCTCGACGTCTTCGGACCCGGGTTGGAGGAACTGTTGGACGAGTTTCCCGGTCCGAAGCGGCATCAGCCGGGCGTGTCTGGTCCCAAGTCGAAGACGGCTTGGGAAATGCTCGACCGGTCCGGGGTCAAGGTGGCTTCGGTCAGCGCCAAGATGCGGATGGTCGAAGAGATGCTCATCGACCGTTTGGATATCCAGAGCACGCTCAAGGCTGTCCGCGAGATTGTCGACGCGTATTTCGGCGGCTACCTTGGCATCGATTTCTACCACTTCGGGCGTTTCATGAATGCCCGGTTCAGCGTCGGGGATATCCGGATCAGCGGCCGCCAGGTCCTGCGTTTCCTCGGTTACCGTCCGACGTACCGGGGCTTCGCGAAGTTCATGGCCCGTTACTATCCCAAGGTCGTCGCAGATCGTTGGCTGACAGCCCGTGGCTTCGAAGGCTCGACCCGCGCACGCTCCTTCGGCATGCGGCGGGACGACATCCTCCGCTCTCTCGATATGGCGGACGAGGAAGGTCTGATCAACTCACAGGAGGAGATCGCGGACGAATCGTGGTGGTCCGTCCTTGAGCAGCCCTCGGGCCCGTTAGCCGACGTACCGAACGAGAGCATTTGGCCGCTGTGTCGCGAAAGCGTCGAGACGCGCTCGCCTGATGATCTCTGTATCGAACGGGAGTGGGCGGACGAGCTTGTACGCCTGCTCGATACGCTCCCTCCTAGGGAGGCGCACCTTCTTCGTTTGCGCTTCGGTCTCGACGGGGAAGACGAACTCACGTTCAAGGAGATCGGCGACAGGTATGGCGTGAGCCGAGAACGCGTCCGTCAAATTCAAATGAACGCATTGGCCAAGATCCGTCGTCAGATCAAGGAGTAGCACCGCCTCGCAACTGCGGGGCTTTTTCTTGTCCAAAAACCTTATTTCAGGCTAAAGTTCGCCTGATGAAGGTGATTGCCGTCATGCCCGCATTTCGCGAAGAAGGCCGCATTGCCGCGGCGATTTCTGGTATCCGGCCGCTGGTCGACGCAATCGTGGTCGTGGACGACGGATCGGGGGACGCGACGGCCGGACGGGCGGGGGAAGCGGGTGCGGTCGTATTGCGTCATTCGCTCAACCGGGGACAGGGGGCCGCATTGCGGACGGGGACGGAGGCTGCGTTGAAACTCGGCGCGGACATCCTCCTGCATGTCGATGCCGACGGCCAGCATGATCCGGAATCCATCCCGACATTGCTCGAACCGATCCGGCAGGGGAAGGCGGATGTCGTGTTCGGGTCGCGGTTCCTCGGCGTGGATGCGCAAGGGATGCCGTTTGCACGTCGTGTTGTATTATTGGCCGCAAAACGGTTCAACGCCTTCGCGCTTGGGATTCCGCGTCGCGTGACGGACCCCCAAAGCGGTTTGCGCGCGATGACGGCCGGGGCGGCGCGTCGCATCGATTTCCGGCAGGACCGCATGGCGCATTGTTCCGAGATCATGCGTCTGGTTACCCGATCGGATCTGCGATGGACGGAAGTGCCCGCGCTCGTCCTGTACACGGAGGACACGCTGGCAAAGGGACAAGCGGGTCTTTCCGCGCCGGTCGCGGCGTTTAAGATCGCGTGGGAATTATTCGTCGGCGCATTTTCGTAACCTATGACGATCATCCAAGCTCTTCTCCTGCTCGGTCTCCTGCTCGCGTTGTTGTTGACGTGGAAGCGCGCGAGACAAGAAGCGATCAGTCGGCGTGAAGCCGCCGCATGGAGTTTTCTTTGGATCCTTGCAGGGGTTGTCGTGGTGCGGCCGGAAGTCGCTTCGTTTGTCGCGAACACCGTCGGCATCGGTCGAGGCGCGGACCTGATCGTCTACCTGTCCCTCGTGCTTATTCTCGTGCTCATATTCAATTTGTACGTGCAACATCATCGATTGCAACGTGAAATGACGGAACTTGTCCGCCGTGAAGCGTTGAAGGACCTCGATCGTGTATGAAGGTCGCGCATCTTTCCTGCGTCGCGCCGCCGGATATCGGCGGGATCGGGAGCGTCGCGCTGCGCGAAGTGGCGGGGCTGCGCGCCCGCGGCGTCGAGGCGACGCTGTTCGCGCCGGAACCGAGAACGGCGATGAACGATGAGCGAAGAACGAAGCACGATCCATCATTCGTGCAGCGCGTGCCGACGGCGTGGCGCATCGGCAATTCGTCCTGGTTGAAAGGCATTCGTCCCATCCTGCGCGGCTTCGACGTTGTCCACTTCCACTGGCCGTATTTCGGCACGGCCGACCGCCTGCTGTTTTCCCCGCGCGATCTGCCGCCTGCCGTCGTGACCTTCCACATGGACGCGAAGGCAGAAGGCCTCGAGATGGTCCCGATCACGCTCGAACGCGTCTTGCTGCAGCCGCTCTTGTTGTCTCGCGCGGAGAAAATCATCGTTTCGTCTTTTGATTACGCGGCGTCCTCGTCCGTCCGCGGGTTATTGCGCCGTGATCCCTCGAAATTTGTCGAGCTTCCGTTCGGCGTGGATACGGACGTCTTTTCGCCGGGCCCTTCGGCGCGGGCGCGTTTCGCCGTTCCGGACGATGCATCCGTCGTGCTGTTCGTCGGCGGGCTTGACCGCGCACACGCGTTCAAGGGCATTAGCAACTTGCTACAGGCTGTTTCGCAGCTCGACGGGAAGACGCATCTCCTGATCGTCGGCGAGGGCGAACTCCGTTCCGAATACGAGGAACAGGCTCGCAAGCTCGGCATTGACCGTCGCACGCATTTTCTCGGGCGCCTCGATGACCGTTCGCTGGTCGACGCGTTCCGCAGCGCCGACGTGTTCGCGTTCCCGTCCACGAGCGCGGCGGAAGCGTTCGGGCTGGTCGCGCTTGAAGCGCAGGCGTGCGGCGTTCCCGTCGTCGCGTCCGATCTGCCTGGATTGCGCACGGTGGTGCGGCAGAACGAAACGGGGGTGCTCGTGAAACCGGGTTCGGTCGAAGCACTTGCGTCGGCGCTGTATCGCGTACTGTCCGATGGCGCGTTCCGCGCGCGCCTGGCCGATAAGACCGTCGCGCATGCGCAAGCGTTTTCCTGGGATGCGCATCTCGACGGGTTGCAAAAGGTGTATCGTGACGTGATCGCCACATGAAAATCGCCATCCTGACAAACGCGTTCGGGCCGCCGGGCGGCGCGGGGCGCATCGCCGAGATGCAGGCCGATATTCTGAAAAACACCGGACATGAGGTTCGCATCTTCCGTCCCGAGACGGCCTGGTTGAAGTGGCCCGCGCCCCTGCGCGCGTTGCGGCACATGTTTGATCTGTTCTCGCATCGCGAGCTCGTAGACAAGATCGTCGCCTGGCATCCGGATGTTTTGCTGACACATAACCTCACGGGATGCGGATTCGGGACGCCTGCGGCAGTAAGTCAAAAGTCAAAAGTCAAAAGTCAAAATTTTAAATGGATACATGTTTTGCACGACGTACAACTCTTTGAACCGTCTGGGCGATTGAAAGACGCGGGACCGGTCACGCGTTGGCAGAAGACGTGGACCGCGATGCGGCAATTCTTTTTCGGCACACCCGATCTTGTCATCTCGCCCACGGAATGGCTTCTCGACCAGCATCTGGGCCGCGGGTGGTTCGAGGGCGTGCGGACGGAGGTCTTACCGAATCCTGCCCCGCCGGTCTCGTTTGCCCTGCGTGCGCCGAGTGACCCATTGAAATTATTTTTTCTTGGACGCATTCCGGAAAAAGGAACAGAACTGCTCGCGCGTTTGATCCCGCGTTTGGAACGCGTGCATCTCCATGTGATCGAGCCGAGCCGGGAGATGGATGCGTTGGCGAAACGCTTCCCCGGCATGGTGACGCTTTCGGGTTTTTTGCCGAATGAAGCGGTTGTGAGCTTCATGCGGGAAGCCGACGTGATGCTGTTTCCTTCCCAAATCATGGAAAACCAGCCGACCGTTCTTTTGGAGGCGATGTCCGTCGGGCTTCCCGTCGTCGCGTCCGATGTCGGCGGAGTGCGCGAGACGCTCGGCGATGCGGGTCTCATGGTTCCGCGAGACGATGAAGGGGCATGGATCAAGGCGATCGAGTCGTTGCGCGATCCGGAAACCTATCGCGAGCAGAGCACGATGATGTACGAACTCGCGAAACGGCACGATCCCGACGCGTACGCCTCGCGCTTCCTTTCGCTTATCGCGTCGTAAGGTCGAACCGGAAGACGCGCACGCGGCCGTCGGAGGTCGTCGTCTCTTTGTCCGCGAGGGCCGATAGCTCCTCGGCGACGCGTTTCGCGTCCCACCAATACTCGTTCACGACGACGTACACGACATCCGAAGCTGTGAGCTGCGCGGCCTCGCGGATGGGATCCGGCGTCTGTTCTTTGCCGACGGCTTCGAGGAAATATTGATACAGCTCGCCGCCGGTGGGAATCGGGTAGTAAAAGACGTCTCCGTGATAACGCTTGAAACCGAATTCGCGGACGGCCGCGGCGCTCACGCTTTGGTTCGCGAGTACGGCGTAGGCCTTGCCCTGCGCGTCCGAATCGATCCAACGCACGGCCTCGATATCCCCGCGCCCGACGCTCCAGCCGTAGCTTGCCGACGCCGCATCGTGCCGCGGAAGTGCGGCGTGCGCTTGTGCGCCGTGCCAGGCCGCCAGTCCGAGGAGGAGCGCCGCGGCCGGGGCGGCCGGCGCGGTTTCAAGCTTGGCGAGCCAGCGCGAGGCGCCGACGGCAGCCGCGGGAAGGACCAGGAGGAGGCCGACAAGAAGCAGGCGGTCGGCGTAATTGCCGCGCTCGTAGTCGATGAGGAACGCGAAATCGCCGGCCGCCCGCATCAGGACTCCGCCAAGCGCGGTTCCCGCGCCGATCGCCGTGAGGACGGTCCAACGATGGCGTTGTTCCTCGTCGCGCCAGATCGCGGCGAGCGCCGCGGCGGCGGCGAGGAGCGGCGTGAGGAAGAGCACGAGCGCGGTCCAGTCGGGCCAGAGCGCGACGCGGTTGCGCGGCGGCGAGAGCGCCGAGAATGACGAGACCCACGTTTGCAGATCAAGCACGCGCGAGAAATCCCACACGATGCCCGTCGAGGCGCCGCGGCTGATCAGGAAAAACGCCAGCGGCACGGCGGCCGCAGACGCGAGCGCGAGGAGCCAGGTGATGGGGGAGCGGACCGCGCGTTCCCGTCGAAGGTTCACCCATTGAAGCGTTACCGTCGCGCCGGCAAGAGGTAATCCCGCCAGCGGATGGATGGCGAGCGACCATGCGGCAAGCGAGAGACCTGCGGCGGGATGCGCCTTCCCGTCGAGCGAGAGCAAAACGGCGCCGAATCCGAGAACGTACGCAAAGCTTTGCGGCGTCGTGGCCACGAAGGGCGCGAGCGGGAGGAAGAGGAGTAGTGCCGCGTCTTCCCAGCGATTCGCCGCACGGCGGCCGTACAGGAAGAGGAGCGGCAGGAACAGGACGGTGACGGGGACGAGAAGCCGGTCCGTACTCTCGATCGGGAGCGCCGCAAGCCGCGTGATCCACGTCACGAACACGTACTGGCCCATGTAGTACAGCGGTTTCGGTTCAAGCGTGCCGGTTTCAAGGACGATGCGTTCGGTTGCGACATGCAGGAATCCGTCAAAGCCGTATCCCAGGCGATACAGGAAGGGGGTGATGATCGCGACGGAAAACAGCGCGAGCGACACGAGCAGCGCCGTGACCCAGCGGCGATCCGCTTTCCATGCGGCAAGCCATGCACACAGCGGAATGACCGCGAGCGCGAGCAGCGTCCCGGACGGCAGGAGCGGCCACGGCGTGCGGATGGAAACGTCCGTCGCTTGCGTGATTGCGCCGCGCAACACGAACCCGGCGGCGACGAACGCGGGGATGAGCGAGGCCGCGATCCAGAGATTTCGAGCATCGAATAGCGAGGGACGAATATCGTCAGCATCCGCGCTCGGTTCATCCGCTGGCAAGAGCGATTGGAACAGGGCAAGGGAGAGCATGAGCGAGAGCGCGTCAGACCATGCGCCCAACGACATGCCGAGATAATAAAATAATACCTGGAAGACGCTTTGCGCGGCCAGGAGACAGGCGAGTCCTAGGAGAAACGGCCCCGGGCCTTCGCGCCGCCGCGCGAGCTTCGCGCCGAACACGACAGCGTGATAGAGGAGTGCGAACGCGATCGCGGCCGCCGTCCACAGCCTCGGTGCGCCGAGCGCGGCGTTTGCGAGCACCGCCCCGGATGTCAGGGCGACGACAAGCCAGCTTGTGAGCCGAGGCGACATACGGTCTAGCGGCGACCGAACAGCCCCTTCCACCCGGACGTCGCCCTCTCGAGGAGCCCGCGCCAGCCGCGTTTCGCCGCCGGAGCAGGCGCGGCGACCCGACGAGGCGCTTCGCGATAGGTCGCGGGTCCGTCGGCTCCGCGGCTCGCGTTCGCCGCCGGCGTTTCACTCGGCTGGGCGTGTTGCGCGATATTCTCTCGATAGTATTTTTGGAAGGCTTCCGTATTCGCCATCTGTTCTTGCCGCTGGCGTTCTCGCTGTTTTTCGTGTTGCACCGCGGCGCGAAGCACCGTCAGGTTTTCGCCCGGTTCCAGTGTCCGATCCCATCCGTATCCGATACTCCTCAGCGCCTCGATCGCCCGCTGTTTTTCGGAGGGGCTTTGTCGGCCGTCTTCCAGAATCGTCACGGCACTTGCCAGGAGCGGGGCTCGGTCGGCGGGATTTTGCGGATCAAACCGTTGCCACTGAAACGCGGGTGCATGCCGCGGAGCCGTATCTTCCGCGGTTTCCGACGGCGTCGGCGCCTCTTTGAATCGCACGGGGTTCCGGACGCCCTCGAAGCAGCGAGTTTCGATATTCATATGATGGAAGCCTAACAAAATGCCCTTGAGTTGGCCATGAATCGTCGTGTCGCGTATGCTGGGGATCGTTATGCTCATGACGAACGAGAATATCGTTCTCGCGCCGTTCGACAAGCTGCTTGGGGCCGTGTTCGTCCGGTTTTTTCCGAAGTGGCTCCGGCCGAACCATCTCACCGTCCTGCGGATGCTTCTGACGCCCGTGGTGTTGTGGTTGCTCTGGATCGAGCAATGGCCCTGGGCGTTCGGCCTGTTCCTGTTCGCCGCGCTCACGGACGCCTGGGATGGGGCGCAGGCGCGGCTCCGCAAGCAGATCACGCTGTGGGGCACGATGGCCGATCCGGTCGCGGACAAGCTGCTTATCGGCTCCGTCGTCGTACTTTTTGTCGCAAAGGAGGTGAACTTCCTGTTCGCCGTGGTCATCGTGTCGGTTGAGCTTCTTATCGTCGCCGGTGCGTTGTACCGTCGGCGCCAGGGCCGGTACGCGTCCGCCAACGGATACGGAAAAATCAAGATGTTCCTCCAAATCCTCGGCGTGTCGCTACTCCTGCTCGCGAAACTCGCCGGCTTGCCGCTTGCCGTGCCGTTTGCCGTGGGCACGCTGTCACTCGCCATCGCGTTTGCCGTTATTTCGCTGCTCACGTATTCGTCGTAAAAGCGCAGAGCGTAGGGCGTAAAGTCTGAAACCCGAAACCTGACACCCGTTATGTTGAATGAATTGAAAAAGCTTGTGCCGAAGCCGATCGTGGGCGCATATCATTATCTCCTCGCGCGCTTGGCGCAGCTCGCGTACGGAAATCCGTCGAAGGATTTGATCGTGATCGGCGTGACGGGCACGAACGGCAAGACCACGACCGCGTATTTTCTCGCCAAGGCGTTGGAAGCGTCCGGGTTCAAAACCGGATGCACGACCACGGCCGTGATGAAGGTGGGGGAGCAGGAATGGATCAACAAGACCAAGATGACGATGCCGGGACGGTTTTTCCTGCAAAAGATGCTGCGCGACATGGTGCGCGTTGGGTGCCGGTACGCGGTGATCGAGACGTCGTCGCAGGGATTGATCCAGTCACGGCATGTCGGCATCGAATATGATGTCGCGGTGTTCACGAATCTCACGCCGGAGCACATCGAGGCGCATGGCGGATTCGAGAACTACAAACGCGCGAAACGGCGTCTGTTCGAGCAAGTTGCGTCGCGCAAACCAAAAACCATCGAGGGCAAGGCCGTGCCAAAACTCGCCGTCATCAACGCGGACGACGGGCACGGCGCGTATTACGCGGACGTCCCGGGATTCGACCGCGTGTCGTGGTACGGCCTGCGATCGGACCGTGGGATGCGGGCGGAAAACGTTGACCTCCGTGCGGACGGTTCATCGTTCACCGTCCATCGCTCATCGGTCGATCTCCGTCTGCCTGGAGAATATAATATTTACAATGCCCTCGCCGCCCTCGCCGTCTGCCGGGAACTCGGGATCGACCTCGCGGCCGCCGCGCGCCGGCTGTCCACGATCGAGCGCGTCCCGGGCCGCTTCGACCGCATCGAGGCCGGACAGCCGTGGACGGTGATCATCGACTACGCGTACGAGCCGGAGTCCTTCAAACGCTTTTACGAAGCGCTGTCCCTGATCGAAAAGAAGCGCGTCATCCATGTCCTCGGCTCCTGCGGCGGCGGCCGCGACGTTTCGCGCCGGCCGATTCTCGGACGGATGGCCGGCGAACGCGCCGACGTCGTGATCGTGACGAACGAGGATCCGTATGACGACGATCCGCAACTCATCATCGATCAGGTAGCGGAAGGCGCGGTCGCCGCCGGCAAGCGCGACGGCGCGGATCTCTTCCGCATCCTCGACCGGCGCGAGGCGATCGAGAAGGCCATGGCGCTCGCCGGGCCGGGCGACCTTGTCGTGCTGACCGGAAAGGGGTGCGAACCGTGGATTTGTCTCTCGAACGGCCGCAAGATGCCATGGGACGAGGCCGCCGTTGCCAGGGAGGCGATTCAAAAGCAGCTGGCAGCTGGTAGCTCGTAGCCGGCAGCTCGGGTATCATTTCTCGCATCTGACATCTGACATCTGACATCTGACTTCTTTATCGCATGTTGCATCTTCGTGAAATTCTGGCCTTGCAAGAAGGCGAGCGGATCATCCGGGTCTTGCGCCGAAGTCTGTGGACGGCCGTGCCGGGCCTTGCGCTCGCCGCCCTGTTCATCGCGCTCCCGTTCTTTTTCCTGTTCCCGCTCATCCGTCTCGGCTTCGTCGGCGCCGTCGTGATCTGCGCTTCGCTCGCGCTCGGAATCTACTTCGCGCTTAAGCATGTCCTTCTTTGGGATACGAACGTACTCGTGCTGACCGATCGTCGGTTTGTCGTCGTGAAACAAGACGGCTTGTGGAGCCGCCAGGTATTCGAGTCCTCGGTCGCAGGCGCCCAGGCCGCGCCCGGAACGCGTTCGTTTCTGGATCGTCTGCTGCGCAAGGGCGAGCTCGTCTTGAGCGGCCAGGGGCTTCCCGCGCCGCTGGCGCTGCCCGGGATCCCGGCGCCGGACGCCGTCGCGCGCACGCTGCACGCTCTTCGCGATGCCCATACGGCCGGATTCAAGATCCGCTCCCTTTGATGCTATACTCGCGACGGTATGTCCCGTGATTCGCGATTCGCGCCCCGCCAGGCGCGGCGCCTGAAATTGCGTTGGCCTCTCGTGTTTGCTGCGAGCGGCGCGCTGTTCCTGGTCGCGGGCGTATCCACCGTGCGCGAATCGTATCGCGAATGGAAAGTGGACCAGGAGATCCGCCAGATGCAGGCCGAGATCGAGCGCCTCGAAGGACGCAAGCTGACGCTCGCCGAACTCATCCGCCGCCTCGATTCGCCGGATGCGATGGACAAGGAGGCGCGCACGCGGCTTGGATTGCGCAAGCCCGGCGAGCGGGTCATTATCCTGCGTGGCGCCGAGGATCCGGCCACGTGGCAGGATGAGGCCGCGCCCGCGCCCGAGGAGAACGCCGGCGAAACGGCGAAGCCGCGGACGAATCCGGAGCGATGGCTTGAGTATTTTTTTCCAAGACCTTAGACAGTATCGCGTAACATGTCACACGCCACCACTCGTATGAATCCCGTTCTTCGGCTCAATCGCCGAGCCGTCATCATCGGCATCGCGTTCCTCTCGCTCGTCGCGCTCGCGGGCGCCGGCCTTGTCACGTCCGTGTACGTGTACCAACGCGAGGATACGCTGACCCGGTCGCTTGCGGGCTGGTTCCGGCTTCCCGCGGCGCGCGTCGGTCCGCGCGTCGTGACGTACCACGAATATCTCGCGCATCTCGGTTCGCTGCGCCTGTTCCTCGAAGGACCGCTCGCGGCCGCGCAAGGGATCGGCGGGCCGATCCAACCACAGCACCGGCAGTCCGCGCTGGATCGAGCCATTCGCCTGGAAGTGATCGACGAAATGGCCGAAGCGGCCGATCTGGTCGCGACGCCCCTCGACGTCGAACGCGCGTATGAGGGTATGCTCGCCCAAGCGGGAACCTCGACTACGCCGGGAGAGCTCCAGGATTTTCTCCGCGACCAATTCGGTTGGAATGAGCCGGACTTCAAGCGCTATGTCATCCGGCCTGCGCTGCTTGAGGATGCATTGCGATCCAAACGGACACGTGAAACCGGAGATGCGACGGCTTTCGACCGGGAACTCGAGGAGCGGCTCAAGCGCGAGGATATCGTGTATTATCTCCGTTTCCAATAAGAGAGCCTCACGGATGGCGCCTTGCCAACGAGCCAGGGTCTTGGTAGGATCGTCCGCGCTTGGAATCGGAAGAGGCGCAAGGGAAGAGGGCCGCGCGGGTATCGTATAGTGGCTATTATGAATGCTTCCCAAGCATTAGAGACGGGTTCGATTCCCGTTACCCGCTCCAGGCCGATGTAGCTCAGCTGGTAGAGCAATGCTTTCGTAAAGCAGAGGTCGCGAGTTCAAATCTCGCCATCGGCTCCACGGAAAAACCTTCGTCATTCGGCGGAGGCTTTTTCGTTGTCCAAAGCATGGCGGAATCTTTGTACAAAGTAGGGGATCGGATACCGGAAGACGGCTGGTATTTGTGTGTCCCGTGCGGATTTGCGGATGAGTTCAGGGCCGGTGACCTATTTCCCGTCTGCAAAGTCTGCTTAGCCGGAACGGAAGACGGCCCCGATGGTTACACCGCTCCGCATGTGGATTATTGGCAGAAATTGTGAGAATTTGATTAGCTTGCTCCATACGTATGGAGCTGATTCGTCGATTTGAGAATTTGGAAAAGACCGATGTTGCCATTGCAGGCGGCAAGGGAGCGTCGCTTGGAGAGATGATGCAGGCGGGGATCCCGGTACCACCTGGATTCGTCGTCTTGTCGCAAGCGTTCGACCGTTTTTTGGACGAAACGGATTTGAGGGTCGAGATCGACTCCGCTTTGCATGCGGTCAAACATGAACAGATGCATACCGTGGAGGATGCATCCGAAAAGATTTGTACGCTGATTACGTCCGCCACGATGCCGTGCGATATCGCCGATGCCGTTCTTGCGGCGTTCCAGGGGCTCGGTTCGGAATACGTCGCGGTTCGCTCCAGCGCCACGTCGGAGGACAGCGCCGACGCGGCATGGGCGGGTCAGCTGGAGAGCTATCTCAACACGACCGAGGACCGGCTTCTCGAGAACGTTCAGGCGTGTTGGGCATCCCTGTTCACGCCACGGGCCGTGTTCTATCGTTTTGAAAAAGGGTTGCATGGCAAGCCCATTTCCGTCGCGGTCGTGGTGCAGAAGATGGTGGAGAGCGAGATATCGGGCGTCGCGTTTTCCGTGCATCCGGTGACGGAAGATCGCAATCAGTTGATCATCGAAGCAAGTTACGGTCTCGGCGAGGCCATCGTGTCGGGGCAGGTGACGCCGGACAGCTACGTCGTCGAGAAGGAGCCACGCCGCATCGCGGACGTGAACGTCTTCGAGCAAGAGCGTGGGTTGTACCGCTCCGCATCTGGCGGGAACGAATGGCGCCCGATTCCCAAGGAACGAGGCATCGCGCAAGTGTTGCCGAACGACCACATCCTCGAGCTTGCCGGCCTCGTGATTCGTATTGAAAGGCATTACGGATTTCCCTGCGACATCGAATGGGCGTTCGTGGACGGCGCGTTTTCCATCCTCCAAAGCCAGCCGATTACGACCTTGCGTCTCGTGAACGTTGACGCCGAATAGGGGCTCATGAGGATTCTCGAAACAGAAAGAGCCGTCGGAATCATCCGACGGCCAGGTCGTTCACGGTCTGGATCGCGAGAACTTGCAGGAGTCTCGCACATGCGCGGTAGGCGTCGATGCCCTGCTCCCAGGGATTCGGGATGCCGCCGCCTTCGCGGTTGAGCAGCGTGACTGAACGGGCACCGAGTCCCACGAGCGGCGCGATGAACCTGTCCTCGACCGCGTACACGCGGTCGAAGGTCTCGACGCGCACGTCGACCGAGCGACGGCTGACGTGTTCCGAGAGATCGAGCCCGCGCTCGTGCATACACTGCCGCGCGTATTCGCTGGCCGGCAGGCCGGATTGCTCCATCATACCCGCGCTCTCGACGGTTATGTCCATGCCTGCTATCCGGAGCTCGCGTCGCAGAAGCGTCTCGAACATGGGGCTTCGGCAACGGTTGCCGTAGCAAACCACGAGGATCTTTTTGGTCAATGTGCACCTCCTTGTGCGCAAGCTTTCAATAGCGGAAAAAAGTCTTTTTGTCAAGGGTGTTCGTTTGCCAGAGATGGGGAAATCCCGTTCAATGGCTGTATGAAAAAGGAATACGTTTTCATGTGGAGTTCGGTGCCAACCATGCCGAATTATTGGGCGACCCCCATGGTTTTCCATGATCGGCATGATTACTTTCCTCAGGCGGATATTTTTCAATATTATGACGGCTCCGTGATTACGGCCTACATGGTCGCGGACCAATTGGATCGGTTTCGCACGGAACAGAGCGTGAACTACCTGGACCCGACGTATTTTGCCAAGTACGAAGCGCAATATGAGCGCGAAAAGCGGGATTGGTGGGATTGGATCCGTCACATCGAAGGGAAGGATTACGAACGAGCGACATCGGAGGAACTGTCCGCCGATCACCAGCAATTCCTCCTGAATATGCGCGACGCGATCTGTTTTTTCGGAAGTACGCGTCCGGAATTTACGCACGCCGCCGAGCGTCGATTGGAGGAGATCTTGCGAGGCGCGTACGAGGAGAACTGGTCCGCGGCGTTTACGACGCTCGCGACATCACCCGCGCCGGACGACGTGCAACTGGAATCCCGGGCATGGGATATCTTGAAGGGTTCGTCTCCAACGGATGCGGCATTACTCGCGCATGCGTCGCGATATCCTTGGCTCGTGTTTGGGCAATTCACGGATAAGGGCGTCCTGGCGTTTTTACGCGATCGTTTGCGTGAACCGGCCGACCATGCGGCACCGGTCGCGCGCGATCTTGTACGGGAGCAGCGGGAAATTTTGGACCGCCTCAGTCCCGAGCGACAAGAGGCGGAATACTTGAGTCGCTTCCTGCAGTCCCAAGGGCTGCGACGGATGGATATCAAGGCATACTGGGCCGGTTGTTATTTCCTCGCCCGTCGTTTTTGGTTGCGCCTGGCTTTACATCTCAACATCGAGCTCCATGATCTTTTGAAGTACGTGACGCCTCCGGAGGTGGACCGGTTGTTGCGGGGAGAAGCGATAGGTGACGTCGCCAAGCTCTTGGAGACGCGTCGCGGCGCATATGCGATCCAATATGAAAAAGGCGGCGAGATCATTATACTGGCCGGTGATGACGCCCGGGCAAAATTCAAGGAACTCATTCAATCGGAAGGGCAATCGGATGCGACGGAGCTCAAAGGGCAGGTAGCGTGCGTCGGCTCGTATCGAGGAACGGTGCGAAAGGTTGTGGCCGGGGATTTGGACATGCTGACCGATGCCATCAGCGCGTTTCAGCCGGGAGAAGTATTGGTCACATCCATGACACAACCGAATATGATGGTGATCGCCAAACGCGCCGGGGCCATCGTGACCGATGAAGGCGGGATTACGTCCCATGCCGCGATCATCTCTCGCGAATTGAATATTCCTTGCATCGTCGGGTGCCTGAAAGCCATGCGGACGTTGAATGACGGAGACGAAGTCGAGGTGGATGCGAAGAAGGGGATCGTGAGGGTGTTGAAAAAATAAAACCCGCCGTTCGGCGGGAGAATCAGCAAATAGCACAGCTTCCGATTCGTCGGATCTAGGGGAGCCCGCGAAAATGCAGCGTTTGTTCCAGTCGTGGCGCAGGACATCCTAACCGACGGGACTTGACTTCGCGGAACGCGACGAACTTGAAGAGGTCGCCCCAGCCAAAGCGAACGGTGTCCAAGCCGAGATGTCGGCTGTTGTCATATCGTCTGAATTCGGGCGCGAATCCGGGGAAAGGGTCCGCCTCTTGTGGAAGAACCGTGATGAACATGCCCTTTTCATCACAGAAGACGCTCCAGGTGATAAATGCCGAAGCGTTACCCGCGAAGCCCCACTTGGAGAAGTGCCTCCTGACTTCATCAGGACCCAGTTTTTGTCCGGGACGCCAGACCATGACCTCGAACGTCTTGCCGGCATCGTTGCCTAAGAACTCGACTCTCTCCCACCCTCGAGCAAAGTACTCTTGTCTTAGCTCGATCCGCGCGAGCTCCATAAGTTCAGATGAAGAATGAACATTTGGAACACGCACAAAGCACACGCCATCGTCTGTCATCCGACCCTCCAATGTTTGTCAATAATGCGTCATAAGTAATTCATAAATCCGGGTCTTCCGTCAACCTGTCGGCAATGAGATTGCTTCGTCGTGACCATGCCTCGCAACGACAGGGGATCCATATTCGTTATCTGTTTCTCGACACCGTTCTGTTTCTGTTCTATACCGATAAGGTATGCATTTCCCGCGTTCGGAAAAGCTGATTGCGCATGTGGACATGAACTCGTATTTCGCGTCCG
>CAYPUF010000015.1:0-16958 GCA_964413995.1 uncultured Gammaproteobacteria bacterium | reverse complement strand
TCTTCGACGTACACAAATGCCTCACCGGCCTTTGCCTTGTAGAGAATCCTGGAAGAGACGCCGGGCTGTTCGCGGATATTCACGACCGGAACGGCATTACTGATCTTCAGATGGCCGCGAGAACTCTCCGCCGGGGATTCCGAGGGAATGGGTTTGCCCTGGTCGTCGCAATACTGCGTATTCACGCCCTTCACCATGTCGGACATGCGGATGCACAGCACGAATCGCCCGTTCAGCCTGCGATAGAAATACGGCTCCTTGGACTCGGGATCCTCCAGCCGGACGAGCGAGTCGATGTATCCCTCTTCGCGGAGCGCGCCCAGCGTTTCGGGAAAAGCTTCCAGGTCAAAATAGTAATCCTGCAACGCGAGCAGGATGTTGTTGGCATCCGTCAGGCGGACGCAGTCAAACTCGAGCGCGATATTTTTTTGCTCCTGCGCGCGCAGTCGGTTATCTTCTTCCTGCAAACGCTCTTCATAGGCGCGAATCCTGATTTCATACGGTCCGAGCGGGTTCAGCCTGCCGAGAAACTGGCTCACCAACGGAAGGTTCATAAGGATGATGATGAGGACCAGCACGCCGATCACGGCGCTTTGCACCAGATCGGTTTTTGATTTTTGTTTGAGGAGCTTTTTCATATCCTAATGAAAACGGATGAACACCCTGGGCTTCGGCTTGGGGGCCGCGACCGGCTCCCGTATCCTGACGGGCGCCTGGGCCGGGACGGAGACCGGGCAGGGCGTGGGAGGACAAGGCGGCTCCTCTTCCAATGCCGTGACGCGGATTTCCAGCCGTGCGACGCGCTCTTCCAGTCCGAGCAGGCGCAGCAGGATTTCCCCGATCTTTTGCCAGACCTCCGAGAAGCGTGCCGCGATATCGATGACGGGAGGCGGAGGGGGCGCCGTCGCGACCGGTGTGGCCGTTGGCACGGGTGCGCCCAATCCGCCACCGCCCGTCGTGGCCGCCGGCTCTTCCTCCTCGGCGGCCGCGCCCGCTTCCGTCGCGGTGAACATCTGGCTGGCCTTGGAGCTTTGGTTGGACCACCACACGGCGGCTTTAAAATAATACGATCCTGTTTGTGTCAGCGTCAGTGTCAGCGTCGTGTCGAAATTCGTGCCCGCCTGGATGAACTTCGCCGCCGAGGCATACGTGACGTCATCTCCGCCTCCGCATTCGTTGCTTACGCTCGTGACGATGCACCATTCGTACGTGTATTCGAACGCCGCCGTGCCCTCGTTCGTAATCCGGACACTCGCCGAAATGGTCGGGATCGTCGTGTCGCTCATGCTGTTGATGATGATTCGCGCGGGCGAGCCGACGATTTCGATTTCCCGCGCCTCGTTGATCTGCGTACCGGAAACCACCGCGCTGAAGGAGACGGCGATTTTTCTGCCGATCCAGGAGCTATCACTCGGGATGGCATACGTGATTTCGTAGGTGGCTGTTTCGGCGAGCGCGCTCATCGAACCGCTCGCGAGGTTCTGCCAGGCCGATCCGTCCCAGTAGCGAAGCTGGTAGGTCGGGGCGGAATCCGGCACCAGCGAGTCGAATGTTCCGTCCTCCTGGCGCTCCGTCGTCTGGATCGTGAACCGGGCCGTTTCGCCGATGTCGTAGGTCTGGTTCCACCCAACGGCATAAATCGCGTAATTGCCCGCATACGGAGACACGAATGTGAGCGTCTCGGAGTCGGTACCGGAGTTCCCGTTGAACGTTGTGCTGGCGGTCACGGCCCAGGCGCCGCCTGGCGCTTCGAGGGCGAAGTCGAAGTTCGACGTCCAGCCGTCGGATCCGGTGTCCGACGTCTGCGTCGTGCGCGTGGAGTTGTCCGGCTTCGTGACCGTGAACGTCACGGCGCTGCCGGAGGTGTCGATGTTCGTGTCCTTGCGCACGTTTTTCACATGCGCGAAAAAGCTGAAGATATCGGCGGAGATGACGCCGCTCGTCGTCTCGTTGGCGTCTTCCGTCGGAAAATCGTCCTTGTTTACGGACGTGTCATTCAGTTGCGGATGCGCGTCCACGAAATAGAGCGAGCTCACGGCGAAGACGTTGTTCGAGTCTTTCGTCTGGTCGGTATTCGTGACGCGCAGCTTCTTGCTGCTGCCCGTCGTGTCGTTCGTCGCGGTATCGCTCGTGCCGACCGAATAGGTAAACGTATAGACGTTGGAGGAGGGCGTCTTGCTCGTGGGTCCGCTTTCGACGGAGCCGACCGAGTTCAGCACGCTCACGTTCATGGAACGGCTCAAGGCCTCGTTGCGGGCGTTCAGGAGCTGGAACGTGGATGTGACGGTTTCGGCGCGGTTGTAGATGGCGTACGTGGATGTCGCGTCGTTCGTGGCGGACGCGCCGTCGATCGAGAAGTAGATGCGCGGATCCACGACGAACCGGTTGGCATAGCGCGCGATGGTGGCGCCGTCGCGCGTGATGCTTGCGCCGTTCCCGGCCGTGGCGATATGCGTCCATTTCTCGCCGGTCAAAAGCGCGGACGTCCCCACGATCTCGAACTGCACGTCGTAATCCGTTCCGCCGGTCGGATCGTACGTGTTGTCCGCGACGAAGCCGTTTGACGTCGAGCCGCCGGACCCGAGTTCCTGCGTCGTGCCCGTCTCGATGACCGAACCGGCATTGCGCTTGGTATTCACCCGCACCGTCTGGCCCGTGCCGGTATCCTCAAAGCGATCCGTCGTCACGGCCGTAAAGGTCATGGTTTCGTCCCCGGCCGGACCGTAGGCGTACGTCGATCCGGCGGGATAAGCGTTCTTCGTGATATCCGATACCTTGATGCCGCCGCGGAGCGCGCCCTTGTCGCCGTCGGTGTCCGAGTTGATGTCGTACGTCCCGAGCGGACAGTTGAGCGCGCCGACGCATTGCGCCTGCACATACAAACGATACGTCCCGGCCACGGGCGTTCCCGTATTCAGGCCATTGTCCGTGGAGTAAAAGGTGAATGTCGTGCCATCCGCGGGCGGCGCGCCGTTATGTAGCTGGATGATCTGCGTATTTCCGTTGTCGGAGTACACGCGCAGGATGATATTCGTGGCGGCATCCGGCGGCACGCCCGTCGTCCACGTTTTGAAGTAAAGCGTGAGGCTGTCGCCGGCGTCCAACTCCCAGCTGCCGCGATCTTGGGCCGCGTTCTGGTCGTTCACCGTTCGCAACGCAAAATTCCTTGTCCCAAGTCCCGCATTATCCTGGCTCACGAATGCGTCGCCTTTCCATGGGCCGGCCGCCAACGCCGCCGGAGCGGAGATAAAAATGACGGCACAAGCCGCCAAAAACACGCTTGCAATGTAAAAGCTTCGGGCGTGAACAAGCATGAGCTAATGATAGCAAAAAAAAACGACCCGGTTTACCGAATCGTTTGTGGATAACTAGCCTTCGTATCCTTCCGGCACCTCGAACGGTTCCCACACGGGATACGTGCCGCCTTCGGTGACGTGGATGAAGCCGAAATACCCGGCGTCGTCCGTCCAGTCGAGATCCGTGATACCTTCGACGGCGATTCCTTCGGCGGTTTTCTTGACCGTAAGCGATACCACGCGGCCGCGTTCACCATCGGAATAATATTCCGTCACGGGACGGATCACGTTGCGCTCGATCTCGTCGATTTCGGTCGCGCTGAAATACGCCTTGCCGAAGTAGTACACCTTCGGCAGCTCCGGGCAGGACGCGGCTTCCGCCGCGACCGGCGCCGTGACGACCGGTTGGCCGGATGCGGGAGCCGAGCCCGGGACCGTCACATTGATGCAACCTTGGCCAAAAAGCGCCAGCGCGGGGATGAGGATGAGAAGTTTTGTGGACATATCGCGTAAGAGCATAACGCATTCGGGCGGAAATTGTTACGCACCGAACGGAAGCTCGCGGAACGACGTCCAGCGCTTTTCCTCGTGCCGAAGGACGGTCATCGCGTCGACCGTGATCGAATTGATCGGTACGGTGCGCGACTTTAATAACTCGCCGATCTTCTCATGGACGGCGGGCTCCACGTCCTTGTACGCAATCGTCAGGTGAAAATGCGACTCCTTATCGAAAATCCCGGGCAGCCATCCCGTCCGCGGCCCGAGTTCGGATTGGATCGCTTTTTTGATTTCGAACAATTTCGTGTCTTGCTCCATATCGATGAACCAGACGCTTTTGCCAAACGCGGCGAATCCCGTCGTGCGGACCGTGAACGGCAGGAATGGCTCGACCGCGGCGCGAACCGACTCGATCACCGTATCCGCGTCGGCATGCTCGAACGGCGTGACAAACGTGATATGCGGCGGCAAACGCAACGCCCCGTGCACGTCGAATCGCTCCGAGATCTCGCGGCGCAGGGCGTCCACCTTCTCGCCCGCTTCGCCCGCAAGCACATGCGCGATGAGGAACTTCATGGAACCATGGTATCAAAAAACCGCCGTTGGCGGGGTCAGTCGTCGGACGTGTAGCCGTCCCAGAAGGCGCGGCCGACGCATGCGGGGTCCCGTGCGAGCTGCGACGCGCGCATCAGCACAAGCGACACGAACGGCACCGACGGGGACCGGAGGTCCAGGCCGTGATACGTGAGCTCGGCCGTGAGCGCGTCGGCCATGTGGTTGCCGCGCACCGCCGTCCAAACGCCGGTCTCGCGCGCAGAGGCGCAGAGCGAGAGGCAGGCGTACGGCGCCCCCGCCGAATCTTCGTCGTCGGGCGTCGGCCGGCGCGGCCAGATCGCGAACGAGGATAACTCGAGATACTCGTTGACCTCGACGCCGATCGCGCCCGTGAACGCCGCTTCCGGATGCGTGATCGCGATCGCACGGACGACGAAGCGGCCATGCGGAATGCCCGTGACGCGCACCCGCGTCTCCTCGCCCGTCCCGAAGGCCGCCGAGAGCTCGTCGTAGAGGATCTTCGGCACCTCGAGAAGCTTGTACCCTTCTTTGGAGAGCCGGTCACGTGCGGAGATGTCTGTTTCCAAGGTTCGCCTCCTTCCTTCCGGACTTCAGCATGGCTCAGAGCATCCGGCAAGTGTTCGATATTTGATATAGGTTATGTTATTATATGTCTGCGTTCGACTATCTATGACTCATGTACCGCATAAAAAGGCACAGGCCGTCTCGATGCGCTCGAATGGAGCGTCTTTAGACGAAATTGCACGAAAGCTCCATATTGCGAAAAGCACTGTCTCGATCTGGATGCGCAAAGTCCACATCTCGGATCAAGCCGCCCACGCCTTACAGCAACGAGTGATGCATGGAAGAGAAAAAGGGTTGTCACGCATCCGAAAAAACCGAAACCGTCTCTACAAATACCTAGAGCAACGCGGTCAAGCAACAATCACACAGCTGACTCAGACCCTCCGAACACCTCACTGGAAGCTCATCGCGGCACTTCTTTTTTGGTGCGAAGGAAACAAACAATTTTCGAGCCTGCAGTTCGCGAACTCCGATCCGAAACTCATGCGAGCGTTTCTTTCCGCCCTTCGCAAAGGGTTCGTCATCAATGAGTCGAAATTTCGGGCCGTGCTCCATCTCCACGAATACCACAACGAGGAAACCCAAGTCGCTTTTTGGTCGAACCTTACGGGCATTCCGAGGCGACAGTTTCTCAAAGCCTATAAAAAACGGCGCGGCGGAACGCGCAAACGCGAAGGATATCCGGGCTGCCTCTCGGTCAGGTACTATGATGCCGCCCTTGCCCGCGAGCTCAAAGCGGTTTATGATGCGTTCGCCAAAAATACGGGGGCTTGGTGAAGTGGTATCACGCCGCTCTCCAAAAGCGTAGTCGTGGGTTCGATTCCTACAGCCCCTGCCACAAAAACTCCATCGCATCCCGATGGGGTTTTTGTATTCCTACCCCGCCTTCTTGAACGTCACTTTGAACACGGGTTCGTACTTCACGTCATTCTCATCCTTTATCTCGACGGTCTCTCCTTTCATCAATTTCGACATCGCCGCGTCGCTTAACAGGATCGCGTCGGACTGCAGATCAATTTTCAAACGATCGAGTTGCTCCATCTCGTGCTTCATACCGGCACGGATCTCGTTTTCAAGCTGCGCTTTTTTTGCCTTGAGCTCTTTCAATTTCTCCAACACGTCTTGATACGGCTTCGATTGTTGGAAGACGTCGCGAAAGATTTCGGACACCTTCTTTTTCTCCTCGCGGGCGGCGCGCATGCGGGCGTGAATTTCGTTGAGGTCGGTCATACGGAAAAGGTTCGGAGACGGGAGTATAGCACGCGGGAGAATATGCTAAGGTGGAACCGATATGAAACGCCTCCTCCCGAGCCTTGCAGTCATCGCCCTGCTTGGCGGCGGATGTCCGATCCCTTCGACCGACGGCGTGGAATTGGATTGGAGCGCGCGCGGACTCACGACGATCCCTTCCGAAGTATTCGGTCGAACCGACCTCGAACGGCTCGATCTTTCGGATAACCGTCTCACCGGGGCCCCGCAGGCGGAAATCAGGCATCTGCAGGCGTTGAGAGAGCTTGATCTGAGCGGAAACAGGTTGACCGGGTTGCCGGCCGAACTCGGACAGTTGAAGAACCTCGAAATCCTCGACGTCTCTGACAACAACCTGACGGGACTCCCGATGGAACTCGGGCAGCTGACGCAACTGCGCATGCTCGACATCTCGGGAAATCCCTATTCGGAACAGGATCTGAACGCGATTGCGGCGAAACTACCGAACACGGAGATCCGGCAGTGAGCTATGTTCGGCCTGACGAAAGACGAGCTTCGCGTCCTCCGGCGCTTGGGCACGCCGCGAAAGGTGCAGGCATTTCTTGACGAGATTCCGATCAACTTCGAGCCGGAAGGCGATACCTGCCTGTCTCCCAGACGGGTCATGCGCGAACGGCGCGCACATTGCATCGAGGGCGCGATGCTGGCCGCGCTCGCATTTCGCATCCACGGACAACGCCCGCTTCTTCTGGACCTCGTGAGCAGCGATCGCGATACCGATCATGTCGTCGCGCTGTTCAGACAGCACGGATGCTGGGGTGCCGTCTCGAAAACGAACCACGCCGTTCTCCGGTATCGCGAACCCGTCTATACAACCATCCGCGAACTCGCGCTCTCCTATTTCCACGAATATTTCGACCCGGCCGGGTTCAAGACATTGCGGACCTACTCGCGCCCCGTCGATCTTTCGCGTTTCGACGGCGATGATTGGATGACGAACGAAGAGGACAACTGGTCCATCGTGGATCATTTGTTCGATATCGCGCATACTCCCCTGCTCTCACGCAAGCAGATCGCGACGCTCAATCGCGCGCATCCGATCGAAATCAAAGCGGGAGAGATCACCGAGTGGACGCCACGAACGGCTTCGTCAAAAGCACGGAAAGGATAATGGCGGCCAAAGCCGATCCGCCCGCCGCCACGCCGAACGCGGCGGGAAGCGAGACCACGTCCCAGATACGACCGATCATGAATCCGCCGAGGATAAGCGCGCCGCCGGTAATCGCATGGAACAGCGCGTAGGCGGTGCCACGCGACTCGACGGGAATCAGATCGGCGATGAAGGCGCGGCCGGAGCCCTCGGTCATCGCGTAGAACAGTCCGTACAAGGCAAAAATGGCGATGACGGAACTCGTCGCACCGGCAAACGCGAATCCCAGCTCGGCGACGGCAAGCACGAACCAACCGCCGACGAGGAACGGCAACCGTCCCACGCGATCGCTCCAGATGCCGATGGGATACGAGAGAACGGCGTAGAGCAACGTGAATGCGCCGAACAATGCCGGAATCCACGCCTGCGCGACGCCCGCGTCGGCGGCGCGCACGAGGACGAGCGCATCGTTCGTGCGCGTGAGCATCGCGATCGTCGTGCCGGCAAGAAAAATCCAGTACGCAGCAGGAAAACGTTTCCGGGATGCGTGGCGGACCGTTTCCGCGCGCTTCGGTTCCCGAATGCCGAAGAAGATAAGTGCGAGGGCGATCGCGCCCGGAATCGCGGAAAGTGCGAAGATGACGCGATACGCCTCAAGCCCGGGCGCAAACGAAAGCAGGATGGCGGAGGCGGCAAGCGGGCCGAGCACCGACCCGGCCGTATCGACAAGGCGATGGAACCCGAACGCCTTTCCGCGGATCCGTTCCGCCGAGTCCGCGACAAGCGCGTCACGCGGCGCGTCCTTGGTGCCTTTGCCGATGCCGTCCGCGACGCGCAGGGCCGCGACGAAAGGAAACGTGTTCGCGAACACGAGCAACGGCCGCGCGACGGAAGAAATCGCGTATCCGAGGAACACGAGACCTTTCCGGTTCTTGAACCGGTCGGAGAGCGTGCCGGACACGAGGCGGAACAATGCCGTCGCGCCGTTCAGCAAACCGTCGATCAATCCGATATCGGCCCGCGCCGCGCCGAGCGCGAGCAGGAATCCCGGAAGCGCGGGCGCGATCAAGTCCTGCCCGAAGCCCGACGCCAGCGCGACAAACGCGACGATGACGACATTACGCGGGAGCTTGTCTCGGACGGTCCGCGTCGGCATACGCATGGCGCTACGCGGCGTGGCCGAACGCCTCGTCTTCTTCGTCCGCGTCCGCGTCGGCCTTCGTGTGATGCACGCGGCCGTCGATGTGGTTCGGCGGAGCGTACACTGTCGCGATCTTCAGCGGTGCCGTTCCCGTATTCCGAACATTGTGTCGCGTCCCCGGCGTCACGATCAGGACGTCACCCGCATGGATCGGCGACGTCTTTCCGTCCAGAATCGCTTCGCCGGAGCCGCTCTGGAAATACAGCGTTTGTTCCACGTGATCATGCGTCTCTCCGCCGATTTCGCCGCCCGGCGGGAGACTCATCACGACAAGCTGCGACTTGGCGCCCGTGAACAGCACTCGACGAAAGTCGCCGTTTTCGTTCGTTGTCTGAACGATGTTGATCTGGAAGGACATAGGTTTTCGCGATCAACGAATGTATTCGACGACGACGCTGGAAAAGTCGCCGGCCAAATCGCGGAAGATTCCGCCGATCTGCGTCACCTCGACGTGTAGCCATGCATGCGTGCCCGGTACACGGAAGTACATCCGTCGCAAAAGCCCGAGATCCTCCAGCGACCCCGTTTCCGACTCGCTCACGAGCTCCCAGCCGCGCGCGGCGGCCGTCGTCTTGTACCAGGCGACGATATCCGAAAGCGGATCGAGCGTAAGTCCATGCTGGAACACGGTTCGTGCGTCGACATGTAGCTCCGCCGTCGTCATGCGCGGATAGGCGAGGTACCCGTCCGGAAAATCCGCTTCAAAAAACTCGACGACGGTGTAGTCCGTAGACGACGCGACGGACACGGCAACGGACCGATGCGCGAAACGACCGTCGCGTGACCTCCCGAAATTCAGGAGATGGCCCGAGCCGAACGACGTGTCGAGATAATCCTGATAGAGCAGTTCCCATCCGCCGGCCTGGGAGAAATAATACGATCGCACCGCCTCCATCGGATCCGTCGTGGACGCCGAATACCCGTTGGCCGTGAGCTTTGCGGGTTGCGATAGGCCGGGATAGCGCAGGAAGGACTCGAACGAAGCGGACGGCGCCTGGTTCATGCGACGCAACGCCTGGCTAAAGGTTCCGTAGGACAGAGATGCGGCAAACGGCAGAAGGTCGTCGTTCGTCTCGTCAGGGATCGGCTCGCCAAGGCGATAATCGATAAAGAGCGCGTCGGACACGTCGCGGACCTTCGTCGCCCAATCCGAGCCGTACATGGCTTCGGCGACGGCCTCCGTCGGGATCCACCGCAACTCGTTGCCGTTGTCGATGAAATACACTTTCGGATCCGTCGTGATCTTGATCATGTACGTCCCGGGATGCATGCGCACGTTGGCAACGAGCGGCACGGACGCGAGAAACTCGTCCGAGACGGTTTTCACCTCCGAAAAGTCGCGATACCAGGAAAAATACACGTCCTCGTTGGGAAAGGCGTAGCGACTTCCATGGTAATAATAGACGGCGGGGCCGGACCCTTTGATGAGGTCGCCGGGAAGGATCGGTTCTTGCGCGGACGCCGGGATCGCGAAGACCATGAAGGCGATGGCGAAAAACAAAAACGGAAAGCGGTGGTTCATGGGGAGAGTCTATCACGGATCCGGTTGCGGCTCATTTCAGGCTCCCATAATGGAAGACAAAATACGCCCGACTCGGTCCTTCGGACTCCTCGAATGAGAATCCCGTGCCGACACGGTTCCAATCCGGGTGATAGATACTTTCGTAATGATCTCCGCCCGGTCCTTCGGCAAGGAACCGGGCCAACGTCTCATCCAACGCGCGTTTCATGTCTTCCAAAGTCGGCTCCGCATAAAATCTCGCGATATTTTCCACGAAGTAATTCGTGTGCCACCCGTCTTCGCTTCCTCGCTCGCTGAACGGCAGTTCTTTCGTATCGATCCATTGATGCATCGTCTTGCCGTCGAGACGCTCATGCGTGACCTCGCCGCGCGCCGCCATCTCGTCCGCCCAGGCCTTCGCGGTCGCCACGAGACGCTCGTCGGTCCGCAACGCGCGCAATCCTTTTTCTTCCCGAAGCGCGTTGATGTTCTCCCGCCAGTAGCGATTGAGCGCGGCTTCCAGATCGGCGCGTCCGTATTCGACGATCACCCGCGGCGGCGCGACCGTTTTCTCCGTACTCGAAGGCGCGGCGGAAGAAATCGTCCCGCTCCAGGACGGGAGCGGGCGCGGCGCGGAATACACGGAAATCCGCCACGCATATGCGGCGATCGCCGCGAAGAGCACGGCTGGGAAGGCGGCGAACACCGCCGTACGGCGCGCGCGGACTCCAAACATCATATCGTTTGCTCTATACTATAAGATATATGCAATATCTTCTCTCCCTCCATCAATATTCCGATATCGGCCTGCTGCTCCTGCGCTTGGCCGTGGGGACGATTTTCCTCGTCCATGGGCGATCCAAACTCGGGTCGTGGAAACAGCCTGCCCAGGGGTTGAACGGCATGATGCGCATGTTGTCGATCGCAGAACCGCTCGGCGGCGTCGCCCTGCTCTTCGGCTTCCTGACCCAGCCCGCCGCGCTCGGCCTCGGTCTCATCATGGTCGGCGCCATCTATTTCAAGTCTATGAAATGGAAGACACCGTTCTTCGCCCTGGACAAGAACGGGTGGGAATTCGATGCGCTCATCCTCGCCGCCTGTCTTCTCCTCCTGACCATGGGCGCGGGTTCGGCCAGCCTCGACCGGATCTGGTTCGGGCTTTGACGATATGATCGTCAAGCGGGGCCGCAAATGGGTCGTCATCTCCGAAAAAACCGGCAGGAGCTTCGGAAGTTATGATACGAAAAAGGAAGCCGAGCATCGCTTGAAACAAGTGGAGTTTTTCAAGCACCTCAAATCCATCCCCAAATCGAAGATCCGCAAACCGAGTCTGCGGAAGCGGGCGTAGTCTACGGCGCCGCCACGTCGATGGTGATGGGAAAGACGCGAACCTTGCCTCCGACGGACAGCTGCGGAAACAACGAATATCTGCCGGGGTACGGAAACCTCGTCATGAAGATGACCTTGCCGTTCTGCGGCGCCCCGGCCGGATGGGCGTGCAGATACACATTCTGGTTTCCCTGTTCGAAGCCGGTCAGGTGTCCGTATGACCCGAATACCAAACCTTGGTCGGAACCGGGTACGGGTTCACCGTCCTTCGTAAGCTCGAACTCCAAGACCAGCTCCGTGCCTGCGATAGGCTCTCTCGTCAGCAATTCGAGCCGGTACGGATTATCGAAATAGTATTGGTTGGGTTCGGGCAGCGTCAGGAGGCGCTGCGGATCTTCGCCCACGGTAAGAGAGGCTCTCAAAATCGCCGGAACGCCCTCGGCAGGATCAATATCGACATACACAAAATACACGCCGGGTTCTGCAAACGCCACGTCCGTTGTCCACCATCCGTCTTCTTCCGCCGGGTGGACGTGGATCAGGTTCGTCAGATGATCGTGGATCATGATGAGATGGATGACTCCGCCTTCCAACAGACGCAAGTCCGACGAACGAAGCGCTTGGCCCTCCCGATCGAGGATCCGGAATCGGACCCGGACATCGCCCGCCGGATACGGATCGCCCTCAAACTCCACCCGGCCATCCAAAATACTGACGGGGTACGGGTATGCGGCGGCCGCCGGCTCTTCCTCTACCGGCGCAGGCCACAGGTCGTTGATACTGGGAAGCACTCCTCGCTCCGTGATCCCGATCCGCTCCGTCTCGGACAGGACGGGTGGGCCGAACGCATAATTCACGACCAATGCCGGATCAAGGTTGCGCACGAGTTCGGACAACGGCTGGGTCTGGAAAATCGCGCGGAACGTTTCCGCGATCACTTCACGCAACAGGCGTCCGATATCCACGACGAAAATCGCCACCTCTCCGAGAACCCGTACAATGGTCCCGGGCCGCAAGGTAACATTATCTCCGAGCGGGATATCCGCCAGCTGATAGGTCGCGATCTTCATGATCTCCGTGCCTTCGGGAAACCAGCTTCGGAACACATCCTCGTTGGGAAAGACATGCCGTCGACGGTCAAAGCCTCGATAATACAGACCCGATGCCGGGGATTGGAACACGTCGCCGGGATGCGGATGGGGCACGGCATCCGTCTCGCAGAGCTCGCGATATTTTTCGAGTGCGACGGTTTTGACCGTCGTCGTCGATCCCGCGTCCAGGTCCGCGCGCCAGAATGTCTGTTCATCGATGGAGCCGAGATCCGCCGCGTCCACACGCAACCGGATTTCGGAGATGCCCGATCCGGCGACCGATTCCACATGCGCGATGACCGTTGTTCCGACCCGCTCCGTGCGCACGGTCGCGTCGTCGTAGGCAAAATCATCGCCGTCCTCAAAGGCATAGCGCATGACGCCCGGTCCCGTCGAAGTCGCGCGTACATACAAATCCCGCCAGCCACGCGCAAGTCCGTCCGCTTTCACGATATACGGCTCGACCGTGGCGTGTGCAAAATCCGAACGGCACTCGGGATTGGTCGTCACCGCGTGCAGACGTCCTTCCAGATCCAAAACGTGCGCATGCTCTTGCGGTGTCTGGCACAAAAACTCCTGATCCAGCTTGATCGTCACCGTGTGCACGGGCGACACAAGATCGAAAAAAGGTCCTTTGAAGACGATGGATACCGTCTTTTCACCGTCGCCTTCGGAGAGGATCCAATCAAACACCTGCGTATTATCCGTACCGGGCACGAATGGTTGCCACGCGCCGTCCGATACGTCGGGAAGATTCCCGATTTTCACTTCCGCCGTGTCATGTGCATGCAGAAGGAGCCGGACCTTGCGATCCGTGGTACAGCGGTCCGGGAGTATCGAAACCTCGATCTCGCTCGGGATGATGTCTCTTGGACGAAGAGCGCGGCCGTCGCCTTCTTCTCCGCCATCACCGGCACCGGCCACCTCCGTCAGCGTGCCAAAATTGGTGGAACCCGTCACGCCGACGATCGAAGAGGTTCCGGTTTTCAGGATGTTCCCGGAGGCGAGCGGTGTCCCAGCGGTCGGGCGCACGCGCACGTTTTGCCACGTAAGCGAATTCGTGACGCCGTTGGAGGTGGCATCCGTGACGGTAAACGTGATCTGCGATGCCGTTATAGATGTCACTGGAAGACCGGTTCCGCTCGCGACGTTATTGATATTCCGGTTGTTATTCCCCGTCCCGCCGATTCTGGTGACAAGCACGGTCACGGCGGGCACAGCGGTGTCGAATTCAAACCCGCTTGGCGCGTTCAGAATGATCGTGCCTGTCCCGATATCTGCCGTCGTGCCTTCGGAGATCACGGGGCCGGTCAGCGACGTAAAAACTCCTCCGACCGTGTCGGCCGAAATCGCTTCCCCTCCCGTCGCGGGCGTCACGGTGGCCGCTGCCTGCGCGAACCGGGCCGGGGTCACCAGCGCAAAAAGCAACGCCGTGCCGAGCGCAAGAGAAACGCGTCGCCCCCGGCAAATGCGCATGCGCCTCCTTTCTATTTTTTCGAATGCTTCTTGATGAGCACCCACAAAAGCCAGCCGAGCAGGACCGAGTTCACGGTCCAGACGATCAGCCAGACCCAGCTCAACAAGGCAAAAAAGAGAAAGGCTCCGCCGCCCGCGGCGCCGGCGCCGTATCCGCCCATCATTCCGAACATAAAGAAAAATGTGGATAAAGAATTATCCACCTTATTTTATCACATTTTGTCCTCTCGATCACACCTTGCACCATGCCGCGTATCCGCCCTCAAGATTTTTCACGTTGGTGTATCCGAGGGTTTGCAGCGCCTGCCCGCAGAGAGCCGCCCGGCCGCCCGACGCGCACTGCACCACGATCGGCCGGTCTTTTTCCGGGACGGCTTCCGCGATCTTGAACTCCAGCATGCCACGCGGAATGTGGATCGCGCCATCGATGTGTCCCGCGTCCCACTCGTCCCGTTCGCGAACGTCGATCAGGACATGGTCGGTGCCCGCCTCGCGCATCGCGCGGTATTCGTCGCACGTGATGGACGGAACGGCGGCTTTCGCCTGCGCCACGAGGTCTTGTGTCGTCATGGTCATAGGCCTTGATTCTATCATGACGCCGCACTTTTCCCACCCTCGGACGCGCCTGATATAGTGGAGCCGTTCTATGCCGAAACGCCGCAGGGCCTCCGACGATCCGGACGCCGTACGCCTCGCCGACGCGATCGGGCGCCTCGCCGACGCGCTGGAAAAGCAGAACTTGTATCACCGGCGTTTCTTGAGCGGACTGATCTTCGGCGTAGGGACGGCCATCGGCGCGTCGGTCATCGCGACGCTGATCATCGTCACCCTCTCGCGCGTCTTCAGCCTTGTCGGCATCGCCAACTTCCTCGACCCCTCCTTCGGGCAGCAGGTGCTGAAGGAACAGATCGAATCGCAAACTCCCCCATCCGACCCTCTATGACCACCTTATTTTCCAGCTTGACGGATCAGGACAAAGACGCCGCCGTCGAGCACCTGATCGAAGAAAGCTCGCCGCGGCACGACTTTTTCCTCATGATCGTCCTCTCGGTGACCATGGCCGCATTTGGCGCGTTGATGAACAGCGTGGCCGTGATCATCGGCAGCATGCTGATCGCCCCGCTTCTCTACCCCGTCTTGAGCCTGTCGATGGGCATCGTCATGGCCAACCGAACGCTCATCATGCGGTCTTCGCTCACCATCCTGCAATCGCTCGCCTTCGCGATCCCGAGCGCGACGTTCGTCGCCTTGCTCTTCGGCCCGCAAGCGACGCTGGACGTCATCGGCAATCCGGAGATCCAAAGCCGTATCCGCCCGGATATACTCTCGGCGGCGGTCGCGTTCATCGCGGGTATCGCGGCCTCGTTCGCGCTGATCAAGCCCCAGCTTAACGCCGCGATCCCGGGAATCGCCATTTCGGTCTCGCTCATCCCTCCGCTCGCCGTGACGGGAATCGGCCTCGCCCGGTTCGACTGGACCATGACCGCGAATTCGCTCGTGCTCGCGCTCGTGAACGCGGCCTGCATCGTGTTCGCCAGTTCGGTCGTTTTCTCGCTGATGCGCCTGTACACGAAGCAGCGGGTTGCCAAAATCGCGATCAAGAAGGAGGACCGCGAACTCCGCGAGGAGAAACGCGGATCCGGACAGGCGTAATATGGGCCATCTCGTTCTTGTCCGGCACGGCGAATCGCGCTGGAACCAGTGCAACAAATTCACGGGGTGGATTGACGTCCCGTTGAGCGAAAACGGCATCCGTGAGGCGCAGGCCTGCGCCAAGCATTGTAAAAAATACACGTACGCGTCGGCGTTCACGTCCAAACTCGAGCGCGCCCACCTCACGCTCTTCCTCATCCTCGCCAGCCAGGACCGGACCGGCATCGTACAGCACGAACATGACGCGAAATATTATAAGTGGACGAGACGGTCGAATGTGTGCGGGGCGGACGATTTGCCGGTCTTTGAAAGTGCCGCGTTGAACGAGCGGTACTACGGAGCGCTGCAGGGGATGGAAAAGACGGAGGCCGTGCGGAAATACGGGGAAGCGCGGGTTCTGGCGTGGCGCCGCGGGTTTCATGCGCGGCCGCCCGGAGGCGGGGAAAGTCTCGAAGACACATTCAAACGCGTGCAGCCGTACTTCCTGCGGCATGTCCTGCCCCGCGTCAGGGGAAGCCAGGACGTACTCTTCGTGGGCCACGGCAACGCCTTGCGCGCCGCCATCAAGCACATCGAGAAGATCTCCGACGACGATATCGCCTTCCTGGATCTCCCGAAGGCGACGCCGATCGTCTACGAATACGCACGAGGCGCGTTCCGGCGGATCGAAGGCAAGTATCATTTCCGCCGTCCGTTGCGATAACCGCCCGGTATGAATAGCTTCATCGCGTTTCTGCTCGCCGCGCTCGGCCTCGCGCTCCTCGTGAAGGGCGCGGACTGGCTCGTGGAAGGCGCCTCGTCCGTCGCGCGGCGCCTCGGCGTCGCCCCGATCGTGATCGGTCTCACCATCGTAAGCTTCGGCACATCGTTGCCGGAGCTGCTCGTGAACCTATTTGCCGCCGTGCGCGGTAGCACCGATCTCGCGATCGGCAACGTTGTCGGATCGAACATCGCCAATATCCTGCTCATTCTCGGCGCCTCGGCCTCGGTGCGCATGCTGCGCGTGCAGAAGAACACCGTATGGAAGGAGATCCCGCTCGCGCTGCTCGCCGTCCTGCTCGTGTGGATCATGGGCAGCGACCGCTCCATCGCAGGCGGCACGCGCGACCTCCTCGACCGCATTGACGGGCTCGTGCTCATCGCGTTTTTCGCGGTGTTCCTCTATTACACATTCGGCATCTCCAAGGTCGAAGGCGAGGCCGGGGCGCCGCCGAAGCACACATCGCGCGTCGCTGCCTTCTTCGTGGCTGCGGGCGCCGCGCTCCTCGTCATCGGCGGCAAGCTCGCGGTGGACGCGGCGCAAACGCTTGCCGTCCTCGCCGGCTTGAGCGAGCGCGTGATCGGGCTCACCGTCCTCGCTATCGGCACATCGCTGCCGGAGCTTGTGACGTCGGTGGTCGCCGCGTTCAAGGGC
>CAYPUF010000014.1:7346-18604 GCA_964413995.1 uncultured Gammaproteobacteria bacterium | reverse complement strand
ACCCCATTTCTTCGGCCATCACCGCAAAAATGGAGTCGGCTTCGACCTCGGGGAGATACAAATACTTCTGCCTCGATTTTCCATATCCGAGTCCCAGCCATCCACCCGACGCGACCGCGAGAATCGCCTGATTGATGTGATACCCGATCCCCTTCGGATCAAGCTCCGGCCGCAAGAACGTCATGAACCGCGCCGCGCGATACGGCGAGGTCTTGATGAGAAGCCACAACAAGCCCGCGCCGACGGTGACCATCCCGACAAACCAACTGATCGGAGCGCCGGCGACGAGGTACAACAGCACGGCTGTTCCCGCGATAACCGTCATCGAGCCCGTATCCGGCTGGATTACGAGTAGGAGCACAAGCGCGCCGAGCGTTCCGGCAAACGGGACCAGGCTTTCGCGCCAATCACGTAAAAGGGTTTGGGACCGGCTCGAAAACCACGCGGCGAGGTAGATCAGAAAACCGAGCTTCACCAATTCCGAAGGTTGAAACCGCAGTCCCGCGATCGTGATCCAGCTCAGCGAGCCGCCGACGCGCTCACCGACTCCGGGAACGTACACGAGCAGGAGCAGCGCGAACGCGCCAACCAGGATGAGAAACGCATAGCGTTTCCAAACCCGATAATCGACCAAAGCGAGAAACAGGAATAAAAACGACCCGGGGAGTACGCCGAGCATAAGCTGACGTTTTACGAGATAGAGACTGTCGCCTGTTCGCTGTACCGCCACGGCGGCGGTCGCCGAGGTGAGAACGGCGAGGCCGAGAATAAGCAACCCGAGACTGACGCCGACGATGATCGGATCAAGCTGGCGGAGTCGATCGCTCAAAGAAAGGCGCATGGGTTCAGATTTGATCGACCAGGGCGATGACGGTGCCGACGCCGGCAAGGATGAAAGAAATCATCCAAAAACGCATGACGATTCTCGGTTCGCTCCAACCGATGGCTTGAAGGTGATGATGCAATGGCGATGAGAGGAACACCTTTTTGCCGTTGCGTAGCTTTTTGCTCGTGATCTGGATCAACACGGACGCGGTTTCCACTACGAACGGCAAACCGATCAGGATGAGGAGCAGCGGCTGATTCGTCATGAGCGCCACGACCGCGAGCGCGGTGCCGAGCGACATGGCGCCCGTGTCACCCATGAACACGTCCGCCGGATTGACGTTGAACCACAAAAAACCGATCAATCCGCCCATGATGGCGGCACAAAACGTGGCGAGATCGAAGCGCCCTTGCGACCATGCGATGATCGCATAAGCCGCGAACGAGGCGAGCAACGTCCCGCCCGCCAACCCGTCGAGACCATCGGTTTCGTTGACCGAGTGCGACGTGGCCACGACGACGAGAATGAAAAACGGGATGTACCACCAACCGACTTCGTAGGTCCCGACGAAGGGCACGTGAATCTGATCCCAGGACAAACGCGTAAAAAACCACCAGGCGCCCACGACCGCGATCAACCCATAGGAAAGGATGCGTTCGCGTTCGCGCAGGCCCCCGCCCTTGCCCGAGCCGAGGCGACGGATGTTGAGGTAGTCGTCGATGAGACCGATCACCGCCGCGCCGCCCATGAGCGCGAGCGGCAACCATGTCTGTCCGCGCGACAAGAAGGACGCACGACACGCGACGCTCCCCTCGCCCATCACCCAACACGCCCCCGCGAGCGCGAACGCGACCAGAAACACGCTGGCCCAGATCACGATCCCCCCCATGGTCGGCGTACCGGCTTTCGCTTTGTGCAGCGCGCTCATGATCGGCGCGTGCACGGCCTCGCGGATGGACTTGCCCATCTTGAATTTCCGCAGGAGACGGATGAGCGGCGGCATCATTGCGAGGGCGATGGCAAAACACAGGGCGGCGATCCCGAGCGGGCGCGCGACGGCAAGGGGCGGAGCGATCATACGGAGTTGATGACGGTGAGATAGAACAAGGCAACGGCCCAGGGGAGGGACCAGAGCAAGGCGAGGCCGACGAGTGACGACGCGAGGATCTGGTCCGCGCGGTAGATTCCGAAGGCAAGCAGGATATCAGCACACGTCAGGACGAGCCAGGCCGCGGGCAGGACGAACACCCAGCCCCAGCCACGCAGGTCATCGATACCGACGTAGATATTATAATGGAAGGCAAAGGTGCCGTTCGCACGGGCGGAGGGCAACACCTGCGTCACGTACCACGCACCGGTCGTGAGCGACAGGAACAGCGCCCCCACGGACGCCCAGCGTAACCACGGCCGGCCCCAGGCCAGCCGCGCGGAAAAGAGCCAGGCGTCGAGCGAGCGCATAGGCTATGCCTCGACCTGCACGACGCGCCGCACGTCCGGCACGAGCTCCATCAGCGTATCCTCGATGCCCGCCTGGAACGTCATGGCCGACAGCGGGCACCCGACGCACGCCCCCTGGAACCGGACGGAAACGGTGCCGGAGGCCGGCTCCACATCCACCACCTCGACGTTTCCGCCGTGCATCGCAAGGCTTTGCCGCACGACATCGAGCACTTGTTCCACGTCTTGTCGAAATTCATCCTTGTTTTTCGCCATATTGAGCATAATTTACGCCCTGATCCCCTTCTTGACAAGATGCGCATTTCCGCGTAATCTTGCGGCCATTCCCCCAACCTAATCTATGGCAACAAAAAAGGCAGGCGGCTCCACAGCCTATGGACGCGATTCCCACGGACAGCGTCTCGGCGTCAAAAAGTACGCCGGTGAGTTCGTGAAGAACGGCAACATCATCGTGCGCCAGCGCGGCACCAAAATCCGTCCGGGCTTGAACGTGCGCCTCGGCAAGGATGACACGATCTTCGCCGTGACGGACGGCGTCGTGAAATTCACGAATCGCCGTATCCGCCGCTTCACGGGCCAGATGAAAATCGCCAAATTCGTGAACGTCGTTCCCGCGGACAGCAAATAGACAAAAAGAAACACGGCTCCGATCGGAGCCTTGTTTTTTATGATCTCGCCGTACGCGCCGCCGTTGAAATAAGTCCGAGGAACAGCGGATGCGGCTCCATCGGACGCGATCGGAACTCCGGGTGCGCTTGCGTCGCAAGAAAATACGGATGGCCTTTCAGCTCGATGATTTCCGCGAGCTTCCCGTCCGGCGAAAGACCGGAGTGGACCAACCCCGCCGCTTCCAAGCGCTCACGATAATCCGGATTGCATTCGTAGCGATGGCGGTGCCGCTCCATCACAAGCTCGTGCCCGTACAAAGAACGCGCGATCGTGCGCGGTTTCAGCACGCACGGGTATTCACCCAGCCGCATCGTGCCGCCGTAGTCCTTGTTCTTCATCTTTTCCTCCTGCTCGTTCATGAGGTGGATGACCGGATGCGGCGTTTTCGGATCAATTTCCGTGGTATGCGCGTCTTTCAATTTGAGGACATGCCGCGCATGTTCCACGACCGCGAGCTGCAAACCATAGCACAGTCCGAGAAACGGCGTCTTGCTCACGCGCGCATAATTGATCGCGAGGATCTTCCCCTCGACGCCGCGCGTGCCGAATCCGCCCGGCACGACGATCCCCTTCACGCCCTTCAGGATCCTCGGCAACGATTTCGGATCGGCCTCGATCGCGTCCGCGTCCACCCATGTGATGTCCGGCTTGCGGCCGACCGCCCAGCACGCGTGCTTGATCGCCTCGAGGACGGAGAGGTACGCGTCGGTCAATGAAAAGTCGCCGGTAGACGCGTACTTCCCGACGATGGCGATCTTAAGGGGTTTCTCGCCCTTTTCGATGCGACGGGTGAGCAGCCTCCAGATACGCCCGTCCTTGCGCTTGACGCGTAACTTGAGCTTGCGACACACCAGATCGCCGAGACCCTCCTTCTCAAAATGCTCCGGCACGGCATAAATCGTCGAGACATCCGGCGCACTGATGATTGCGTTCGCGGGAACGCTGCAATGCACCGCGAGTTTGCGCTTGCGCGGCTCGTCCATCGGGAGGCTGGAGCGTCCGACCAGGAAATCGGGTTGCAGCCCGGCGGAATTGAGCGTGCGCACGGCGTATTGCGTGGGCTTGGTCTTCATCTCACCGAGATTGCCGGGCACGGGCAGATAGCTGACAAGCCCGACGAGCACGCCGTCAGGCATTTCCGTGCGCATCATGCGGGCGGCCTCGAGAAAGAGAATATTTTGATATTCGCCGACCGTCCCGCCGATCTCGACGATGGTCGCGTCCGCGTCATGGTGTTCCGCCGCCGCCTTGATGCGCGAAATCACCTCTTCCGGCACGTGCGGTACGACTTCCACGGTCTTCCCGCCGTAGCCGAGCGCGCGCTCCCGCTCGATGACCGAGAGATACACGCGCCCCGTCGTCATGTAGTTCACCTTCACGATATCCTGGTCGAGGAACCGCTCGTAGTTGCCGATGTCCTGGTCCGTCTCGTCTCCGTCCTTCGTGACGAACACCTCGCCATGTTCGACCGGATTCATCGTGCCCGCATCCACATTGATGTACGGATCGATCTTCACCGCCGTCACCTTGAGACCGCGAGCCTTCAAGATCGCGCCGATAGACGCGCTCGCGACTCCCTTCCCCACTCCCGACATGACTCCTCCGGCGATAAACACGAATGTGCGGCGTCGTTTGGGCATAGAACGCTGTCAGGATACGCCCCGTGCACGGATTGCAAAAGAGCGGTCAAGGATTGACAAGATGATCGTGAATAGGTAGGTAAGTCTCGCACGGAGGTGTATACGTGTCCAAGAAGAAAAAGCGAACCTTTCCGCCGTATCTGAAGCTGATCGACACCTCGCGTCTATCTCGACACGTGAGACTGACGCTCGACTTCACTCATGCATCCTTCGATGCGCTGGAGAAGATCCGCCTCCGGGCACACGCAACATCCAACGGGGAATTGATACGCGACGCACTGCGCGTATTCGAATGGTTCCTGCGCCTTCGGGAGGAAGGCAGGTCCCTGCAGGTCGTCACCAAGACCGAAGGCAAGGAGCATGTCGAGATCGTCTTCTAGACCGCATCACGGTCTTTTTTCATTTCCAAAAACCCTCTCCTTACGAAGGAGAGGGTGCGAGCGAAGCGAGCGGGTGAGGTGGTCACGCCCCATATCTCCTCTGACGGCTCGCATACTCGGCAAACGCCGCGTCGAGATCGGATTCCTCCAGCGCCGGCCAGAATTTCTTGATCCAATACAGCTCGCTGTAGGCCGAACCCCACAAGAGAAATCCGGAGAGACGCTCCTCGCCGCTCGTGCGGATGATGAGATCCGGATCCGGCATGTTCGGCCAATAGAGATGCTTCGCGATCGTCCCCTCGTCGATCGCCTCGGGAACGACGCCTTCGCGCACGATGTCGCGCACGGCATCGACGAGCTCCGCGCGTCCGCCGTAGTTGAGGCAGATCGCGAATGTCATGCCGTCGAACTCCCGCGTCGCCTGTTCCGCCCTGTCGATCAAGTCGAGAATTTTCTCCGAAAACCCCTCGCGACGGCCGAGCACGCGCAGCCGGACTTTCCGGTCAAGAAAATAATTCAGCTCCTTGTCGAGCGCGTATTCGAGCAACGTCATCAAAAAATTCACCTCCGTCTCGCTCCGTTTCCAGTTTTCGGTGGAAAATGCATACACCGTCAACACCTTCACGCCCCGCGCGAGACACCAATCCCCCACCTTCTTCATGGTTTCGTAGCCGGCGCGGTGGCCCTCGACGGACGACCGGCCCCGTTCCTTGGCCCAACGCCGGTTGCCGTCCATGATCATGGCGACGTGCATCGGGACGGCTGCTTCTGCTGGCATAGCGATATTTGCGAAGGATACAGAAAAACCCCGTATTCGGTCAACGCTCCGGCACATCCACGATGACGACGGTCGCGTCGTCCGGACCCTTGGACTTCGGATGCTTCTTCCCCTGGTCGCCGCGCGCGCGTGCCGCCATCGCAACCGCCTCGGCCGGATTCGAGGCGGAAATTTCCGCCACCATCCTCACCTCTTCGTCCTCGAGCGCCCCGAACTCGCCGCGGATGATCGCTTCCAATTCGTCTCGCCGCAATCCCTCGGTCGCATCCGTCGCGAGGAGGAGCTTTGAACCGCGCGGCAGGGGGATCGTCTTCATCTTGATATTCGGCTGGTATCCGAACGCTTCAAAGAGCCTGGAACGGTCGTTGAAAAAACGCAACCGGTCCTTTTCCTCCATGTGTTCTTGCACGTAGACGATTTGCTCCTCGGTGACGGACGAGCCCTCCGGAAACGGCGTCCGGCTCCTGACGCGTTCCGCATACGCCGCGAACTCCTGCTCGCTCCCAAGCTGGTCGAGGATATCCTGGACGGCGATGGCCGTCCGCTCGTCATGAAGCTGTTTTGTGACGGCGAGGGAAATATGGTCGTCCAAGGTCAATGTTTCGAGACGACCGTCGGGATGCAGCAGATACGCGCGGCTATCTCCCGCGTGACCGATGATCGCAACATAGGACCCCTCCTTGTCACTCGTCAGGCGGACCGCGGTACAGGTGCTCCCCATGCCGTAAAACCGGTCGGGATACTGATCACGCTTCAGCACGACGCGGGCATTCGCCTCTCGGAGGGCGCGTCGCAGGAGCGCGGATTCCGCCTCGAGGGAAGCGCTCTCGTCTCCTTCGATACGTTTGCTACGGATCGCTTCGAGATCGGGTGCGTATTTCTGCACCGTGTCGATCACGGTATTCGAAGCGATATCTCCGCCGGACATGCCGCCCATCCCGTCCGCCACCGCGAACAAGCCTCCCTTCTTGTCCGCGTCGAGCCGGGCGAGATACGCGTCCTCGTTGACCGCGTCCTCCTTGTTCTTCACGAATGTCGCCGCCTCGACATGCAAGACGCCCGGCTCTTTTTCGCGCTTCGGCGGCCGGTTGGTAGGCCGTTCCGAGTCGCGGAGTTCGCGCGGTTCCATTCCCATCTTTTTGCCTTCGACCATGCAGGAAAGTCTAGCATGAGACTCGACAAAACGCCCGATCAAGCGTACCCTCGCGCCATGCAACTCATCGACGGAAAAGCGCTCGCCGCCTCTCTGCGCGAGGAAGTCGCGCGCGAGGTCCGGTCGTCCGGCCTTAAACCGCGCCTGAACGTGATGCTCGTCGGCGGTGATCCCGCCTCGCATCTCTATGTCTCGCTGAAGAAAAAAGCGGGCGAGGAAGCGGGTATTCGCGTGGACGTCCACGGATTTGAAGCGACGGTGGATGAATCGGAACTTCTTTCGACGATCGACGCGTGGAATGCCGATCCGGACGTCGACGCGATCTTGATCCAGCTGCCGCTTCCGTACGGATTTGACGAAACGAAGATCGTCGCGCGCATGGATCCGGCAAAAGACGCGGATGGCTTCCATCCAAAGACGGTTGAAACGCTCATGGCCGGCGAACCGACGATCGTGTCGCCGGTACACGAAGGCGTGCTGCGTCTGATTGCTCAGACGGACACGAAAATGGCCGGCGCGCAGACGGTGATCCTCGCGAATTCCAAGGTGTTCGCCGATCCGCTCGCGCGTCTGCTTTCGACGGCCGGCGCGTCGGTGGACGTACTGGATCCGGATGATATCGATCGCGAGCGTCTTCAGGAGGCGGACATCGTGATCACGGCGATCGGCCGCGCCGGGTTCCTGCACGCGAGCATGGTAAAAAACAGCGCCGTCATCATCGACGTCGGCACGAACAAGGATGAGGAAGGAAAAACCGTCGGCGACGCCGAGCTTGCATCCTTCCGCGAGACGGATTGCCGGATCACACCCGTCCCCGGCGGCGTCGGTCCGATGACGATCGCGCTTTTGTTGAGAAACGTAGTGAAGCTGGCTTCCAAAAAAACGAGAAGCTAGAAGCTAGAAGCTAGCTTCCAAGCATGTAAATCCGTAAAGTCTTTGATTTTTCTTTCTTCCATAGGCCGTTCTAGATTCTAGATTCTTGCTTCTAGCTTCTCCCTCCTCCCCCTCACCTGCCACGTCGCTGCGAGCACGCCGAGCCCATAGATCACGTACAGCAATCCGCTTTGCCACGTGAACACGTTGGCAAGGGCTTGCGGATCCGGCCCGCGCAATACCGCAACCAAGAGCAGTTCGAGGATCGTCCCGAGCGTGATGAACGTAAACGCGACGATGGCGCCGTCGGACCAACGCGTGCTGCGTCCGTGCAGGACCCACCAGGCGAGCAGATACGACGCCGCGAACTGGATCGCGTATCCGACGGCGTCCGGCGCCCACCCGGGCAGCGGCCGCCAATCGACGGCGAGGATGGCCATCACGCCGGCATACACGACGGCGACCCGGAGAGGTGTTGCAGCGACGGAACGCAGGATGACGCGGGAGGTGGCTTTCATAGGGAGGTTCTGCTCAAAAGTTTTTGCAGGATGCCGAAGACATACACGCCGATCAGGAGTGCGCAGCCGGCGGTGCCGAGGACATGCCGCAGGTAATCGCGGTGCCGAAACATGGCTTTGTATCCGAGCGCGGCAATGACAAGGCCGTTGATGCCGATAAAAATCGAACCGATGAATCCGATCGTGGCGATGAAATTGCGTGACAAAACGGCAAGCAGCACGAGCGGCGTCAGCAACGTCACGGCCATGGCGACGTACGGCTTCCATTTGTGGTCATGCGCGAACGTCGCGCGAAGGTCTTCCGCCGTGGTGATGTATGAGGTCGCGACGGCGAGGAAGCCGAGCAGCGGCACGAGCCACGCGGCCGCCGAGGGAAGGACGGACACGATGTCCGCCGCGTCGCGGACCGGATACCCGTGCGCCGAAAAGAAAATCGACACGCCGAACGCCCACGAAAGCGCGGCGGAAAAGAGCGTGCCGGCGACGAGCGCGAGATACGTATCGCGGCGGCGGCGGCCCGTGATGTCCACGACTTCGCCGACCACCGTCATGCCCGAAAGCGAAAAGAGGAACACGCCGAACGGGAGATGCCAGTCCGGCCAGGACGCTGTCACGGCCTGCCGGAGATCGGCGACGGGCCAGGCGAGGAAAAGCGTGATGCCGATCGCGAGGATGAGCGCCGCCGTCGCGTACGACTCGACGCGCGCGACGTGCTTGAGCCCGAACAGCACGGTACACGCGCCGCCGACCCAGAACAGGATTTGCCAGAGCGGAACCGGCAGATCGATCCCGAATCCGCGCGCCAGTACGGCCAGGAATTCGCCGCCGAGAATGATATACGCGTAATTCGCCGCCAGGATCCCGAGCGGATACGTGAGGGACGTGACCTCGAACGCGAATTCCCCGAGTCCGCGCCGCGCGACGCCGGCGAGGCGTTGGATCTGTCCCGCCGCGAGCATCTGTTCCGCAAGAATGAGATGCGTCGCCGTCACCGCGATCGCCAGCCCGAAAAAGAGGAGCGTACCCGGCACGAACCCGACGCGCGCGAACGCCGCCGGAAGTCCGAAAATGCCGGCACCGATAATCGTTCCGACCATCGCGAGAAAAGCTCGCGAGAAAGAGCGTCCGCGAATGGACATGCGGGTAGTTTACAGGATTTAGTTGACAGTTGACAGTTGGGGAAATCGGTTGGATTCGGAAACAAGGATATGCAAAAAATCATTCTGTAAACTGTCATCTGTCAACTGTAAACTGCCCCGGTTTGACGTTTCACGTTTCGCGCTTCAAGCTTCACGTCGTATGGCCATGCTCGAGCGCCTGACGCCCCAGAATATCGAGGCGGAACAATCGTTCCTGGGCTCGCTCCTGCTTGATAAGGACGCCGTGATCAAGGTCGCCGACCTGCTGCAACCGGACGACTTTTATCTCGACAAGCATCGCCGGATTTTCACGGCCATGCTCGATCTGTACCGGCGCAACGAGCCGATCGACCTGCTCTCGCTCGGCAACCGCCTGCAGGAAAAAGACGAGCTCGAATCGATCGGCGGCCGCGCGGAGCTCATCGCCCTCACGAACGCGGTACCGACCGCAAGCCACGTCGTCCATTACGGCGAAATCATCCAGAAAAAATCCACGCTGCGGCGCCTCCTGCAGGCCGCCTCGGACATTACCGCCCTCGGATACGAACAGGCCGAGGACGTGGAAGCGCTGCTCGACGAGGCCGAGTCCAAGCTCTTCAACGTCTCGCAAAAATTCCTCAAGCGCACCTTCACGCCCATCCGAGACGTACTCTCCGACGCCTTCGAGCGCATCGACGAGCTGCACCGTGAAAAGGGCAAGCTGCGCGGCATCGCGACGGGGTATACCGATCTCGACAACCTGCTCGGCGGCCTGCAGAAAAGCGACCTGGTCGTGCTCGCCGCACGCCCGTCCTGCGGCAAGACGGCGTTCGCCCTCGACATCGCGCGCCAGGCCGCGACCAAGCTCAAGGTGCCGGTCGGCATCTTCTCGCTGGAAATGTCCAAGGAGCAGCTCGTCGACCGTATGATCTGCTCCGAGGCGAACGTGGATCTCTGGCGCATGCGCACGGGAAAGCTGAACGAGAGCGGCGAGACCAACGAATTCGAGCGCATCGGCCATGCGCTCGGCATCCTCTCGGAGGCGCCGATCTACATCGACGACACGGCGAACGCGAACATCATGGAGATCCGCACCAAGGCGCGCCGCCTGCAAATGGAACACGGTCTCGGCATGATCGTGGTGGATTATTTGCAGCTCATGGAAAGCCGCAGCAGGGGCAACGACGCGAACCGCGTGCAGGAAGTCGCCGAGATCACGCGCGGCCTCAAATCGATCGCGCGCGAACTAAACGTCCCGGTCCTCGCGCTCTCGCAGCTCTCGCGCTCCGTCGAACTGCAAAAACCCGCCATCCCCCGCCTCGCCCACCTGCGCGAATCGGGCTCGATCGAACAGGACGCCGACGTCGTGCTCTTCATCTATCGTAAGGCGGTGGACAAAAACTACCGCCCCGAAGATCTCTCGCCGGAAGAGCAAAACCTTGCCGAGATCCATATTGCCAAACACCGCAACGGTCCGACCGGCATGGTGAAACTGTTCTTCGACGGCGCCCGCGCGAGCTTCAAGAATCTCCAAAAACACAACATGTTCCCCGGTGCACCCGTTCCCCCGCCCGCCTTCTCTCCTCCTCTCGGAGGAGGAGCCGGAGGAGGCGCGCCCGCGCCCGGATCGCTTGGTCCCGGCATGACGACACCCGCGCCCGGATCCTCCGTGCCGTTCTAATTTTACATTTTACGTTTTGCGCTTTACATTTCGTCTATGTTCAACAAACTCAAGCAATTCAAGGACATCAAGGATAAAGCCAAACAAATCCAGGGCGTCCTCGCAAAGGAAACCGCCGAAGGATCGGCCGGCTGGGGCAAGGTCAAGGTGAAGGTGGACGGGAA
>CAYPUF010000014.1:0-7246 GCA_964413995.1 uncultured Gammaproteobacteria bacterium | reverse complement strand
GCGGCGTTCGATTCCCTGCCCGGGGTCGGTCCCCGGGCGGCTTTGCGGTACGCCTACTTTCTCGTCACGCAACCGAAGGAGGTCATCGAGCGGTTCGCGAAGAGCCTCCAAACGCTTGCGCAAAGCGTACGCCATTGCGACGTGTGCGGACAATGGTCCGACCGCTCACCTTGCGCGATTTGCGCCGATCCGAAGCGGGACGCGAGTTCGATTTGCGTCGTGGCGACGAGTCCCGATATCAAGGCGGTGGAAGAAACCGGGGTGTTTAAGGGCACGTATCACGTCCTCGGCGGGACGATCGACCCGATCGAAGGCCGCACGCCGGAAACGCTCCGTATTCCGCACCTGCTTGAGCGCGCCAAGATGCCGATCGTGAAGGAGGTCATCCTCGCGCTTGATACCAACATCCAGGGCGATGTCACCGTGCTCTATCTCAAAAAGCAACTCGCAAACCTGCCCGTCAGAATCACGCGCCTTGCTCGCGGCATGCCCACCGGCGCCGCGCTTGAATACGCCGACGCGCATACGCTGGCGGATGCGCTCCAAAATCGAAAAGAGACGTAAACAAAAGTTCGCCGGTTAGGCGATCTTTCCGATTTTGACCTTGGTGAAATGCTGGCGGTGTCCGGTGCGGCGCGTGTAGCGGCTCTTGGGCTTGTACTTCACGACTTCGATCTTTTTGGCACGACCGTGACCCACGACCTCGGCCTTCACCTTGTCGGACAACATCGGCACCCCGACCTTCACATCCTCGCCTTCGGCCTTCAAAAGCACCTCGAACTCGACGGTTTGGCCCGGCTCGGCATCCAGTTTTTCGATGGTCAAAACATCGCCCTCCTGGACGAGATACTGCTTGCCACCGGTCTTGATCACGGCAATCATACGGTTTTTTGGAATGGCCTAGAGATTACCCAAAGCCGAAAAACATGTCAATAGTGATGAAAAAGCCCGCTTACGCAGGACGTACGCGGGCTAGTTGAGCCACTCGGCGGCGTAGGTTCGCTCTTGCTCCTTGAGGAGCTCGCAGGCGGCGTTGAGGTCGGCGACATCCTCTTCGAGGCATCGCCGGAGGAAGTCGGCGCGGAAGCGACCGAATTCGACCCGTCCGCGGTACGGATCGAAGGCCTGGTTGAACCGGTCCATGAACGCGCCGTCCTTGGTCAGCTCCCACCAGAGACGCATCTCGGCGGAGGCGGCCGTCACGGTGACGGCGGGGGCCTGCAGGACCTCGACTAGCAGCGGGCACACGCCGACCATGCCGCGCTGGTAGAGCCGGTACAACGCGGTGAGATTGCGCTTCAGATCGGGATCGACCTGCCAGCGCTCGCGCGCCGGAATGCAGTGCTTGGTGTGCGCGGCCCCGAGCATGAGACGGCGCGCGTCTTCCTCGGGCGCATCCGCGTCCGCCGGCGCGGGACCGTCGATACGGCTGCGGCAGCCGTCACAGCATCCGAGCTCGAACGTGCGGTTCAGCTCCATGGCAAACGACTCGCCCAGATGCGCGTCGATCTTCTCCGCGACGCGCGTCATGTGCCACCGTACCGTCGGCGGCGGAGTGGATTCCGATGACAAGGTTCACCTCCCGCTTGTCCCGTCGGATGACGGGATGCCGCGAACCTAGCATCAAATTATTCCTCCGTCAATCCCCCGATCTTGTCCCCGACGCGCAACCCCGCCTCTTTGACCACGCCCGCGTTCACTTCCAGCACGCGGTCGGCGTACGCTTTCGGGACATGCGAATAGGGAATTGCGCCGGTTCTGGGCGGCGGCAAGGCCTCGGCGATCTCCACGACCCGATCGCCGTCGATCCAGATAATGTCGAGCGGAAAATGCATCCGGTTCATCCAGAACACGTGTTCGTCGCGGAATCCGAGTTCGAACAACATGCCGCGGTCGCGCGGTATCGACGGACGGTCGCTCAACCCCTGCCGGATCTCTTCCGGCGTCGAAACGATCTCCGCGACGATGCGCGTGCCGTTCAGCGCCAAGGCAATGAGGGGCCGATCGGCCGGCGGCGTCGCGGACACCGCGTCGCGTGACGCGCGCGGGAACGACAAGACGAACCACGCCGACGCGCCGGCAAGGACGGCAAGGAACGCGAGCGCCGCAAACGCGCGTAGATAGGAGAACCGGCTCATGTCGATGTGGCGTGCTTCTTTTCGCGCCACCCCGCCCAGGCGGACAGACCGAGTACGGCAAGCGCGATCCAGACGAGCAACGCCGCCTTGCCGGCCGACTGCAGACCGAGGGCGGCCGCGCCCGTCACACCGGACAGCGTCCAGATGAGGAAGACGACCTGGCGCTGCGAAAGACCCGCTCGAAGCAATTTGAAGTGGAGATGCGTGTCATCACCCTGGAACGGCGACACGCCACGCGCAACGCGGCCGATCACGACGAACACCGCGTCCACAAGCGGAAAGCCGAGGGCCATGAGGCCGGTGGCGAGCTTCGCGCCGCCGACGATCGAAAGAAAGGCGAGCGAGAATCCGGCGATCACGCTCCCCGACTCGCCGAGGAATTGTTTCGCCGGGTGGAAATTATGCGGCAGGAACCCGAGATACGCGCCCGCGACGATCGCCGCCATGAGCGCGACGAGCGGCTGGTAATACGGTGTCGTGAGCGACAGGAGCGCGATCAGCGTCGCGCCGATGACGGCCTGTCCCGATACGAGGCCGTCGAGGCCGTCGAAAAACTTGATCGCGTACGTGACGACGAGTATCCATGCGAACGCGAGCGGCGTACCGAACGCGCCGAGCGCGACGGGTTCGCCGCCAAGCCAATTCGTCAGTTCGTTGATCGACGTGCCGCTGAAGACGACGGATAGCGCCGCAAGAGCAGGAAAGAGAAATTGCGCGCGCGGCGGCAGGTTATATCGATCGTCCAGCGCGCCGCCGACCATCAGGATGAACACGCCGTTCAGGAAGCCGAGGATCGGCAACGCCTCGATGCGCCGGTCCGGCGCGATCACGCCGAACGCCAGCAGTCCGAGCAGGACGCCGAACCATAAGAGGATCGCGACGCCGACGCCGATCCCGCCGAGTAGAGGTACGGGGGCGCGGTGGATCTTCCGTCCTCCATCGGGACGATCCACGATCCCCCGTTTCCTGGCCGCCGCGCGCGATACGAACGCGAACGCGAAGGACGCGAGCCCGGACAGCCCGAACAGCGCCAACGCCGTGATCACCGTCTGCGACATTCGCCGTTAGCATAGGCGAAAAACGGGAGCGGGGCAATTGACATTTACATGCTGATTTGGTCAGCTACGACCGGGCCGCGGCCCGGAAACGGAGGCAACAAGGATGATCGAATCCGATCCCGATACCCTCCGGCCCGACGCGCTGGAGGCGATTCCCGTCTGCATCATCGATGCCGACGCCCAGTTCTCCCGCCAGCTCGCGGATATCCTCGTCCGCCGGCTCGCTGCGCAGGTGTGCGTCGTCGGCACGTACGAGGGCATCCCCGCACCGCACGAGCTCGAAGACCACCTGCCGGACATCGTGATCTTCGACCCGGAGCTCGACGAATTCCGCCGCCTCGACCGCGGCATCGCGTCGTTGCGCGAGCGCTTCGGCACGCGCGTGCTCCTCGTGGCACATAGCGACGTGTGGAAGCATCCTCTCAATCCGCTCCGGCTCGGATTGATCGCCGCGGACGTCACGCTCGGCTTCGAACGCTACGACTACGCGGCCGCGATCGAGCTCATTTCCTACGTCTCGGCGCGCGTCCCGCGCGAGGCGCTCCGACAACGCTTCGGCGCCTGACCGAGCTTGGCTCGGCTAACCGAGCTCAGCTCGGTTTTTTCATAAAAAACTTGATGCAAAGCTCAGCTTTGTTCCTTCTTTGATCCAATATCGAGCTTAGCTCGACTGATACTTCTCCACCGCCATCTCCCCTCCCGCCTTCAAGACGACCGTGTCCTTTCGTCCGACCGCATGCCGCAGCAACAGGTCCGCGAGACCGTTTTCCACCCGCTCCTGGATGACGCGTTTCAACGGACGCGCGCCGAACAACGGATCGAATCCGGCCTGCGCGAGCTCCTCGACGGCCTCGTCTTCCGCGCGGAATCCGATCCCCTTTTCCTCCAGCCGCTTGCGGATCCCTTCCATTTGCAGATACGCGATCTGGACCACGTCATCCATCGCGAGCGGCTTGAACACGATGATCCCGTCGAAACGGTTCAGGAACTCCGGACGGAAGATCCCCTTCAGCTCCTGCTCCATCAATCCGGTTTTGACGCGTTCGAGCGGCGTGCCTTTGGAAACCTCGTCCTGGATGTACTGCGTACCGGCGTTGGACGTGGCGATAAGCACGACGTTCGTGAAGTCGATCGTCCGGCCGACGCCGTCGGTGAGACGCCCGTCATCCATCACCTGCAAAAATAAGGTCAGGATGTCCGGGTGCGCTTTTTCCAATTCATCCAGCAGGACGATGGTGAACGGTTGTTTGCGGACGGCCTCCGTGAGCAAGCCACCACGTTCGTCGCCCGGTTCGCCGATGATGCGCGCCACCGCCGACGGATGCTGGTATTCCGACATGTCAAGACGGATCATCATCTTCTCGCTGCCAAAATATTCCGCCGCAAGCGCCTTGGAAAGCTCCGTTTTTCCGACGCCGGTCGGTCCGAGGAACAGGAAGTTCGCGATGGGGCGCCGGCCCTCGCGCACCTCGGCGCGAGCGCGGCGCATGGCCTGCGCCACGGCCTTCACCGCCTCGTCCTGGCCGATCACGCGGCCATGCAGGCGGTCCTCCAGGGCAAGCAGCTTGTCGGATTCGTCGCGCGTAACCGCCTCGACCGGCACGCTCGTCTTGTCATGGATGACGCGCGCCACGTCGTCGCCGGTCACGAGCGTGCGGTCGCCGCGCTCGCGCCGCGCGAGCACCGCCGCCTCCTTGATCACGTTCAAGGCGCTTTCGGGCAGGCGCACTTCGCGCAGGTACCGACCGGCGAGCGAGACGGCCTTATCGATGGCCGCATACGAGAAAAAAACGTGGTTCTGGTATTCAACGTACCCGCTGCGCGCCATGAGCACACGGATCGCCTCTTCCGGCGACGGTTCACCGACGTTGACACGGATGAGCTTGGTTCCGATCGAGCGGCGCTCCAGATAGCCCGTCCAGGCCTGCGGCGTCACCGTCGCGATCATGATGAAATATCCCTTGTCGAGTTCCGCGGCGATCATTTCCGCGAGGTCCATGGTCCCGCCTGCGCCCGTGCCGACGAGCGCCTCGAGGCCGTGCATCACCACGATGATGTTCCCCGACAAGGCGATCTCGTTGAGCAGCGCGATCAGCCGCTGCGGCGCAAGCGCCGGATCTCCCGCCCCGATCAGCTGCGCGACGTTCACCGAAACCAGCCGGCGGTCAAAGAGTTCCGGCGGCACGTCTTCCTCGACCATCCGCCGGGCAAGCCCCTCCACGAGCGCGGCCTTTCCCACCCCCGGATCGCCCACGAGCGCGACCGAACGCCGGCCGCTTTCCACCGCGCGCAGCAATTCCGCCATCTCCTTCTCACGGCCGATCAGCGGCGGCACGAACCCGTTGCGCGCGAGGCGCGTCAGATCCTCGCTGAAGCGGTCGAGAAGCGGCGTCGTGCGCGCGGTCATGGACCGGTTCATCGCCGTGTCGGGCTTCAGGCGCGCAAGCGCACGGAACCGCGATTGCTCCTCCCGCAGCTGTTCCTGCAGGCGCACCCAGTCCGCGACATGCCGCACATGCGTCGGTGGATACCCGGCCGCGTCCAGCACGTCCTGCAACCGTTCATCCGCGTCGTACGATGTGAGGAAGATCTCGATCGGTCCGACGTGCTTGCGCCGCGCCTCCCGCGCCGACGCATACGCGGCGATCAGCACACGCTTCGCGTCGTCCGACAAGCGCACGAGTTCGCCGGGCTCGCCCTCGCGCACGAGCGCGATGATCCCGTCCTTGATCTTGTCGAACTCGACGCCCAACCGCGTCATGAAAATCCCCCCGGCCGGGCCGGACAGCGCGGCCGAAAAAAGATGGATCGGCCGCAACTCGGCCATCCCGGTTTTCGCCGCGAGTTCGTACGCAAAACGGATCGTCTCCCACGCGGCGTCATTGAAATGGCGGGAAACATCGTGTTCGATATTCGACGGTTTTTCTTCGGATTTCTTGAGCCGGCTCCGCGTCATCCCCCAGCCCGGTAACGGCACGACCTGCTCGCCGTATGCCGAAAGCCGGAACAGGAGAAAACATCCGATCAGTACGCCGAGCGCGAACCACGACACCGCCGGCGCGCCGGAGAGGACGTAGCCGATCGTGAATACGTCGGTGCGGGGATCCTGGTTGACAAATGCCCAGGCCGTAAACGCGAACGCACCGATCACGAGCAGGGCCAAGAGAAGATGGAATCCGGCATGCACGGCCGTACGCAGCTTGCGGATCTCAAACGTGACGCGGTCAAGCGCCGGCGACCAGACGAGGATGCCTTCGGCGGACGGCTGTGCGACCGATTCGACGTCGGGCGTCATAACTCAAGTGAGAAAGGAAAACACCGCCAGAATGATGGAAACCGGCGGCGCAAGCAGGTAGGCGATCATCAGCGCGACATACGCGCACGCCTCGAACGTAAGCGCGATACCGCGTCCGATCAGCACGACGATACGCATGATGAAGCTGACCAATCGCCCGGACCAATCGTATTGGCCGTACATCGGCACAAACATGTTTTGTATCCAGATCGCGAACGCGTACGCTTTCCACCGATATTTGAGCTCACGGACGATCCACGCGCCGAGTTTCGCCAGACCGTCCGTGTACCACCAAAGCGGGAAACGCAGCACGCTGCCGATCGTTTCGGAGAACACGAATTTCGTCAGCTCCATCGGCGCGGAAGGCATGCGCTTATTCTATCATAAAAAGCGGAAGCTCCCCTTTTCACGCGAATGAAAGGGGAGCCTCGACTTCATTCCGGCGGCCAGCTTGCATGACCCGCCGGACCGGGCGCCCGACCATGCGTCGGACCGACCGGCCCGGAGCGCCATCAGCGCGCCAAGGCGTAAGATCCGCGAGTCACGTCCACGAATTCCATACGATCCACGGTGACATACCCCATGCCTTGGATGCGGTTTTCGATCGTATGCAGCGCCTGCAATTCGGCGGCGCGATTCTCCAGCGTCATGACGGTCGCGTGGAGTCCGTCGAGCCGCTTTTCCAGATTCCGCAGCGTGTATCCCTTGCTTGCCGTGCTATTCATCAGAAACACCTGGTATCCCATGCACGCGAC
>CAYPUF010000013.1:0-19046 GCA_964413995.1 uncultured Gammaproteobacteria bacterium | reverse complement strand
TGAAGACGCTGGGCCTGTGGTGCTCCGGCATCGGGGACGAGGGCGCGGCGGCGCTGCGGGAGCGGTACGGGGACATCGTGAGACTGTAGGAGGAGATGACGATGACGACGACGAAACTGCTGGACATCATCGCGCGTGCGGAGCGCGAGGGGTGGACGGAGCTGAGCCTCGGGCGCAACGACATCGGCGACGCGGGCGCGGCGGCGGAAGCGGAGCGCGCCGCGCAAAATAGACGCGACGATTGGAGCGATTACGGCGGCGCGGCGAACTGGATCGACAGAGGATGACAGATCATATGACGGTGGCGGATGCGGCGCGGCTCGTCCGCGTCACGCCGCAACGAATCTATCGGCTGATTCAGCGCGGAAGGCTGGGCAGCGTCTCCGTGTACGGGAGGGTGCTGGTGTCGAGGCGCGAACTCCTCGACTGGGCTAAGCGCCGGAAGCCGGGACGCCCGCGCAAAGCCGCTCGTGTGAGCTGATTCGCGCCTCCAGCGTCTTCACGATCTGATGCAGGCGACGGAGCGCCGCCGCGACTGCGGCGCAGCTCGACGCGTGCATCGCAGGGACGAATGCCTGGGGGCGCGGCTGAGGAACCGGGCGACGACGAGTCGAACTGGAGGGTTTAAGCGTGAAGGCCCGCCGGTTCACGGGGTTTTCTGGTCGCGCATCATCATCCGAATCTCGACCTGCATCCCGTGGACCGCTTCGAGGATCTCGTCCTGCTTCGCGGCCAGACCACCGATCGTCGCCTTCACCTCTTCGATCTCGCGGCGCAGTGTGTCGCCGTCGATCAGCCGATCCGGGATGCGCGCGATGCGCTCGCGCAGTGCGGTGATGTCCGCCTGCGTCGGGCGGTTCTGCTCGATGGCCGCAATTCTCCCCGAGTTGGATTCGGCGCGCCGATCGATGTCGCGCATCACGGTGGCGATCCAGATGCTCGCCGCAACGCACGCGCTGAGGCTCGCCCCGCTGATCGGCAGGGCGATCTTGAAAGCCCGCACCCACGGCCCATTGAGCTGCCCGATCGTCTGTGCCTCGTTCATTTTGCCGCTCCGTTCGTGATTCGTCGCCGCGCATCCCACCACTTCCACAACGACAACGCGCCGAGGCTCCCGAACCCGATGGCTTCCCACGGCATCGCGCCGGGCGCGGCTGGCGAGCCGGAGTCGGCGACCGCCCCCTCCCCCGAGGCCCGAGCTGCACCCAGGTCGATCGGCTTCCACTCGCTGATCTGCTCGCCGAAGGACTCGCCGAACCCCACTGCGGCGTCGCGCAGGCCGCGATCGGAGACGCACCCGCCAAGGCTAAACAGAATCCACGCGATCACAATCACAGCCGCCGCGATCGCCGCATATGCCGTCTTGTCGATCCACGTTCTCATAGTTCAAGCCCTCCTGTCCGCCGTTGCAATGCCGGCGGAAGATGTCAGTCAGTTCATCCGGCGATCGGCAATCAGAGCACAGCGGGCCGGTTTCGTCGTCGCGCTTCCATCGCCGGCAATACGCGCATCGGGCGTTGTTGTTTTCGGGCATAACGTTTCCCATAAAGTCCCGCCCGGCAACCCGCCGGGATCAAAGGCTCAAACGATATCCGTATCCACCTGCAGCGCGCCCCGTGGAATTTCCTCGTGCCACCTATATCCGGGATTGTGCAGGGCGAACGTCTGCTTCTCAATGTCGATGCTCAGGCATTCCGCGAGATTCATTCCGTAAACGTAGGCAAGCGCCCCATGACGACCGGCGATAAGAACATGACGGTCCGCGTATTCAACTCCCGCGAACCGCGCCCTGATCCCGCGATAATTCGCGCCGAGCGGGTTCGTGAACTGTGCCCGAACAACTTCGCGGTTGCTTATGTTTCGCCAAGCCATAGATCAACTCCGCAACGCCCGCAATGCCAACAGCGGCGGGTTTTGTCTGCGATAGGTCAGGGTGGACAAGTCGATATACTCCGGCAGCGACGTGCCCGCAGTCCAGGCAATGTCCTTACGCCAGTGCGAGTCCGGGGCGTTGGCAAGGTCCGTCGATCCGAGAGTCTGCAACTGCGTCGAGTCCAGCGCGGTAAGCAGGGCTGTCGTCGCGTTGCTGGCGATCCCGAGAACATAGGGTCCGGGTTCGAGTCTGCCGCGAAGAAGCGAGTAGAATGTCGGCGCGACATTCAGGGCGACGTCTCCGGACTGCTCGACGATGCTTGCCGGGGCGTGTGTGCGTGGACGCATACGCCAAACGCCCATGCGACAAACCACGCCAAACTGTTGTGTGTTGATATGCGTGTAGATTCTGTCATAGACGATGGTTTCCTCGTTGATGTAAGGCAATAAATAAAGAAACCCGTTCTGGAGCGTGAAGGTTCCGGACGGCCGTGCGAAAACCGAAGATCGCGGCGGACCATAGTACCGCGCGGTTTGCATCGGCACGCGCGGCATGTCTGGAGCGTAAAGGGGATGGATGGACAGGTCATCCGGCATACATTCCTACCTCAAGCCCCCAATATATTTTTCCGCTGTCGGGGTGCGTCCACTGGATGCGCAGGGCGCTCTTACGCTGACCGAGGGGCGCGCCGGGAATGTAATAGCGATGAACGTCGTAGTCCCTTGGGGCCCATGTCGCGTCGTTGTCAAGCCCGACCCCAACCAGCGAGGCAAGTTCGCAGTCATAAGGGTCGTCGCGGTCGCTTCCAGAATACGACTGAACGCGGATCGTCATCGTGGCCACCTTCGTCCCGGTGGAGGAATTGTCGATGAAATGACATCGGACATAGACCGGGAAGAATCCGCTCACTATGTGGGCGGGAGATACCCGCACATCGATGTCGGCGTCGCCCTCTGCGCGATGAACCAGAATTTTCCCGGGATCAAACAATGCTAGACTCCGTAGCTCTGGACCTTCGTTCCGGCAATAGCGTTTTCAGTCGTGAACGTAATATGGTTCCCGGCCTTGTACCGTCCGCTCGGCGTCGTTTCCAGCAGCGACACCGTCTTGTTCCGCATGTCGTTGTCGAAATCGAGCAGACCGCCAGTGACCAGCGCCCACGGAAGGGTATCATCCGAATTGTAGTCACATCGCCCGCCGGACACCGTGAGGATCGTCCCAACCGCGCCGTCGGCGACGATGAGGTGTCCGCCATGTACGTGAGCGTTCGTCAGCGCGTTCTGTGTGTATGCCCATCCGTTGCTGACGACGAGCCTGGTGAAGGTTCCGGTGGCCGTCTGCGTGGTCAGCGCTGCACGCGGACCGTCAACATAGATTTTCGTGGTTGTCCCGGTGGCGTCGCTGGAAAACGCACACCATCCTTGCAGCACCCTGACGCGGACGTTTTCCGCCGTTCCATCGTCGTCTAGCGTCAGGGCCGCGGTGCCGCCCTCGATATACAGTCGCGGCGAATTGACAATGATGTCGTCGATGTCTGCGGTCGCATGCGCGGCCTTCAGGTACGCATATCCTGAGCCATTGTGGACGAACTCGCCGCACGCGCACATGAACATCCCGGCTCCCGTTCCAGTTCCGAGGTTTTTCGTGCATCCCTTCTCGATGATGATCTTGCCGTAGTCGTCGCCCGACTGGTCCAGGTTGCTCTCGATGCTGCGCACGGCGTCCTTACTCATGACCCAACTGTCCCCGTTTCCCGGAGCTGTGCCGGATGCCCAGTTGGAACCCGTATCGAACGCCGTCGATGTCCCGCCGATCCACGTTTGCCATGCCATGATATGCCTCCCACGCAAAACCGAGCCGCGTATGCGGCGTAAGCTATTTCCCCGCAACACTCACGCGGCACCGATGCGCGTTCTCCACCGTGCCGTACACGTCAGACAGCCCCATGCACACACCCCACCATCTCTCAGGCGCGCTGTTGAATCTGTCGCCGTATTGATCGTAGACGTATCCTATGACGCCAACAGGATGAAAGGACTTCCTCCGCTCAACGAACATCCACGCCTCCCACCGCGTGTAGATGCCTCCTCCCCATGAATGCAGTGTCTCTACGTCGCCTTCGCCGAGCGGCACGGGCAACCGCGTTTCATACCGCGAGAGTCTTTCATTCATTGCGTCGGTAAAGCGAATCCCCCCGGAATTCCCGATGGAAAAATCCTCGAAATCCATGTTTCCGTTGCGGCGGCGGCGTATTCCGAAGCTCGAATTCAACCCGTAACGCGCAATCACATCATAATTGGATAGCCTCGCGTTTGTTCGCTGATCCACGTATTCCGCGCCAGCTTCTGCGTCGAAAGCGACCAGGCCGAACAGGTGTCCGCGTTTGTCGATGAACGGCGTCTGCTCGATGTATGGATCGACATTCCCAACCAGCGTGAACCGGTCCGTGAGGAACGCGAGGCTGCGGTAACGGTCCACGCGAGGCTCGCCGTCAGCCACATACGACACGGACAAGTCTCCGAACCCGTCGCCGCCGCTGAAAAAATACGGCGCGACATAGGTGTGTCGAGATGGGACGCCGCCGAACGTGGCCTTGTAACGGCTCTCTGGATACAACCATTGGTTCGGCTTTCCGCGGGCCATCGTCATGGAATCAAATACCGTATTGTCGATGATTTCCAGCACCGACCCGTCGTCGTCCAGCAGCCGCTCCTCGAGGTTGCGGTACACCAGCACGCTTCCTCGTCCGCCGTACAGGTGCGGATCGCCCGAAAGAATGTATTCGTCGCGCTCGACAAATTCCTCGTCCGCCCTGCCGAAGTAGTCTCCCTCGCGGTTCCACGCGAGGTAGGCGACCTTTCCGAAGATCGGCTCACCATTGGACTCATAGACGAACGACGGTTGCACCGCCATTCGACATCCGACATCGGGGAGTCGTGTGCCGCGCGGGCCGCCGCCGAATCCACCCGCTCGCCCGGCGCGGCGCTGATACGCCTTGGACTCGCTGAAATGGCCGGCGCGGCTCACTGCTCAATATCCCCCCTGCGCAGCGCGCGTCCGACGATGTCATTCGATGTCTGCTGAGTGTATTTTTCCGCCCACGCACGCCCAGCGTTATTCGCGTCCATCAGGCCAATGCGGGTCTCGCCGAGATATCCCGGGGACTGGAGCAGCCCCCCATGCACGCCCGCGTCCGTCCAGCAGCGGAGGATCGACGGTCCCCGGCTTCCGCCGTCGTTCTCGGTGATATACCACGGCGTAATGACCTGAGTCTCCCGGTAATCCTGCGAGTCGATACGGGCGATGCGCGACCACGGCATCCCGCCGGGTACAGGCTCGTAGTCTACGCGAACCCCGTCGATGTACTCGTACCTGCCGTTCCACGACGACATCCGCAGCTCGTCGGGCAGCAGAACGTATATCTCTCGGTCGCCCGGTGTTTCTCCGTCCCACATGCGGGCGACGATATGATCTCCGTAATGCTCTCCAGACGAAGGGAAGGTGACGAGCGTCACCGTGACGATAGCGGGCGGCGTTGCCTCAAACCAATAGCGCTTGCGCGGTATCGGCTTGCGCCGGTCCATCGCCCACCGCACGATGACCGGCGTTCCGGGCTGAATCGCGTGCGAATGCGTCGGTGTTTCGAGGAGGTTTGTCGCCGTGAAGATCGCCGCCCGACTCGTCTGCCCATCGAACGCGCGAACATCCATTGCGGCATTGCGATCGTACTGCATGTTGGCGACGTATGCAGACTCGACCCAATACCTTTCATCGCTCCAATCTGGCTCGTCGTTCGGTCCTCGATCCGTCACGACTCCGAGAATCGCAGTCCCCCGGCCCAGTCCGCGACCCGCATCCACCGCGAGACTCTGCGCGTAGAGACGGTCCGCAGTCCGCATGGTGCGGGCGATGCGCTTAGCGATGTTATGGGTTGTGATCCTCGCCATAACTCACGGTGGCCATGTCGTCGGCAATCCCATGCCGCCGTGATCCGCCTCCGGGTACGGTTCGAAAGACAGGAACACCGGAGGATCATCTATCGGCTTGAGCTTCCCGTTTTTCAGAAGGGCGGGCTGATTAACCAGAGACTCACCAGATACAGCGTCCGGCTCGGTGATGTTCACCAGGATCGGCTCGCCCTCCGGGCCGTCGTCCTCTATCTGCATGTAGCCCTGGTCGAGGATTTCGTCTTTCCATCCGTTGCGTCGAAAGAGAATGGTATAGATCGTCTCGAAATATTCCTCTGAGGCGTCGACGGCGAGTTCTGATTCAATCGACTGGACATAGCTTTGCCCCGGCGCAACGCTATACCCTAGGATGTTCCACTCGCTGCGGTTCACAGTCTGTCGGTAGATCTCGTCCTTCGCTACGGAGTGCGTAGCCTCGTTGCGAATGAACGTTAGTGACAAATATCCGGTATCTCTCTCCGGCAGGCTCGTAAACGGCTGACCGGCAGAGTTGGCGACCAGCTTCCCTTTCGCGTCGATGGCGTAAGGGGCGCGCTCGATGATGTTTGACCAGCGAAACCGCGGGCGACGCGACAAAGGCGGCTGCCACGACTCGACCCCCACTCTGCGGCTCTCATAGCTGACGGAAACTTCAGCAAGAAAGTGGTTGTCGGCGTTTCGCTTCGGTCGAACATTGACAACGCCCGCGTAGCCTACTGTTGGGTGGATGTCCCCCAGCGACGGAATGCGCAGCCCGGTGTTGGGGTCGATTGCGTTGCGGGCCTCATACAGTCGCTGCGTATCGAGATAGGTGTCCGTCAGCACGTGAAAGGTGCGCTCAAAGCGGAAGCCGTCGCGGAAGCTGACGTCGACTTCGCCAGGGTCTGGCAACTCGATGACGCGCAGAATGTTCATCACTGATCCCACAAGCTTCCGATGAAATAGTCGTAGTCCGGGTTCGTCGGTTGACTTAGCGCCTCTTTGGAGTTTTTAGCGATGGTTTCAAGAAGGGCGATCATTTTTTCAACAGCGTTTCCACTCAAATAGCCAAGCGATTGGCGGATCACTCTGTGGTCGCCAAGGTCTGCTCGTGGCGGTCGCCCTCTTTCCGCATTGCTCCAGATACGATCGAGTCGTCTCTTTGTGTCTTCATTCAACTCCCTGTCCAGATTGTATGCTTTCAGACGATTCCTCATGGCGTCGAGTGCGGCTTGATGAATGTAGGGCTTGCCGTCGTTGTTTCTATTCGACGGGCCTGCGGACGATCTTCGTGTTGCCGGAGGGGTTGGCGTCGTGATCGGAGCGGTTTGCGCGATGGACGGAACCGCGTGACGCATTTGCCTGTTGATCGCCGCAAACGCTTCCTGCGTCCCTTTCAAGAGCGCCGGGTTTGCCAGATCCCGAATGCGGTCTGTTATGCTTTCGAGCGTGTCGTCAAGGTCCAGTGCCGTCTTGTTGGCGCCTGCAAACCTGTTCTGTATGTCGATCACCATCTGCTCCCCGACGGCGCGCGTCGCAGCATCGAACCCCTCCGGCAGATTCTTCAGGAAGGTCCACGTGTGCCGCGTCATGTCCGCGATCTTCGCCAGACCCGGAGATGCGGTCACAACCGCCTCCTGGGCCAGGCCGCGGAACGATACGCGCAGTCGTTCGAGAGCGTCGTTGTACGCCTCGACGCCGGCAATGGCCTCTCGCCCGAACTGCCCGTTGAGCAGTTCGGACTCCCGCCGCGCGATACGCATCGCCTGAGACCCGCTGCCGAGCACGTTGACCATTTTCGCGCCGGCCCGGCCAAACAACTCATAGGCCATCTCGACACGCTTAGTGGCGTCCATCTGCGATGCCATCTCGTCGGACACCCGCAGCAGCGCGTCATACACGGAGGCCTTTTCGCCGCGGCCAGCCATGACCCTGGCGAAACGCGTCATGGCCGCGTCGAGCTCCTGTATGGTCACTCCGCTGAGACTCGCTGCGTGCTCAAGCCCCATCATCTCATCGACCGTCAGGCCGAACCGGTCGCTCGCCTTTCCGACGCGGTCCAGGTTTTGCGCGACATCCTGGAACGTGTTGACGATCGACCGGACCGCCAGGCCGCCTGCGACCGCTGCAAACGCCCCGCGCGCCTTAGCCATCACACCCGAAACGCGCGCGCCAAAACGCTCCACCTGCGACGCGCCGAGACTCAGCCCCTTCGTCAGGTCATTGAGCCGTGCGGATATGTTGACGACTACACTGCCGATCGCCATCGGTTAGGCATTCCACTTGCCGACGATTGTCCCGTACATCCTGGCCTTCTCTCGCATGGATTCTGCGGATTCCTGCTGCCCCCCCACGTCCTCAAGCCCGCCGACGAGAAGGTCTTGCGCCCGAGCGACCTTATCTCCGCGCAGCGCCTTAATCAGCACGACATTGTGCAGGTCGCTGCGGAAGTCGCCCCACGGCTCCGCATCCCACAACGCCCGCCAGTGCATGAACTCCTCGGCGTCAAGGTCACGCTTGAGCTCTTCCACCGTGCGACCCAGTGCCAGCGCCAGACGATACATCAGTCGCAGCACGGGGTCGCGCCTCAGTTTCCCTGAGCGGCCCCCCGCGACTTTTCCGATGCGCCGCACAAGGCGTCCGCGGCATCGAACAGCGTCTGCATATCAGAAGTCCCTAGCTGCGATGCCCACTGCTCGATTTCGCCGTCCGTCATGACTATACGCTTGTCATCATCGTCTACCAGGCACATGGCGACCAAAGACGCCTGCAATGTGCGCTTAGACCGCGCGTCGGAAGGCGCGTCCCTGGACCCGTATCGCGTCCACCATTCCATGAAGTCGCCAGCCGACGGGGCCATGAGTCTTACGGGAAGCTCGTACGCTTCGACGTTGACGCTCTTTACGCGGCGTTTGATGCCCGCGAACAGTTGCGATTTGTTGGAAATATGCTTCATTTTCGCCCTTAAGTAGCAATCGAAATGCCGTCCGTGTTGGCGCCCTCGGTCAGTTGGATGCTGATCTGCGCCTGCAACGCCTGATCCACGGCGCCGCTCAAAGAAAGGCTTGTCAGGTGCCCGAAAAACTGCCACGTATCCGCAGATGCGCCAGGGAAGGTAATCAGCCACTCCGTAGGTTTCGCGTTCAGGTGCGCGTGCGTGTGTCCGCCGTCCACGTAGAGTTGTCGCACCAGGTCGTAATGAGTGCGCGATCCGCTCGACCCGGCGGCGGCGGCGGACACGAAATTGATCGTAGCGTTAAATGTTCCGAGATTCACCACGCCTGCGAGGTACTGCCTGAACTGCGTCACCGATGTACCCGTCGTAAGCCCGGTGGATTCGATCATGGCGCGCTCGATGCCAGGGCCGTCGAAAGACACCAGCTCAGCTATCGTGGAGAATGCAGCGTCGTACGAGCCGCCGCCGGGCGACGCCTCCGGCTTGAAGCCAAGCGTCGTCCCGAGTGATACACTAGCGCTTGTTGGCATGGTTCACCTCACATTGTTACTGACTGGGGATGGACTGATAGAACTGAAACTCAAACTCGCTTATCACATGCGCCGTGCCGTGCTCCTGCCCATGCGCGGGGGATACCGGCTGCTCCTCAGCATCCGTAAGACATCGTACGCCACCAATCTCGACACCAGCCGTCGTTCCGCGGTACCCCTGGAACAGATCACGCAGCGCCTCTGCGACGAGCTTCGCCGTGCGAGTAACCGCCGTCGTGTTGCTGCGGTTGAAAACGCTGAATTGCACACGCGCGAAGCATAGGCCGCTCGACCCGCGAAGATGTTCGATCGGGTCGCCGGTAACACGCATGTAGGCGATGTATGGATACGTAGGGTTCTGTGGAACGTCCGCCCACGGATAGGCGCGCGTATCTTCGCCAGAGTCGATGTAGTTCGCCAACCCGGCATCCGTGCTTATCAGGCCGTAGATTGCGTCCTCGAGTAACGGCACAAATCACCTCGGTACGTTTGCTTCTTTTCGCAGCCCGCCGATCAGATGTCGTATGATTACCCGTGCGATTTCTCTTTTTGTGTTTTCAAGGGCCGGTCTAAGGAACGGCTGCGGCGGCGACGCGCCGGTCGATCCACCTGAAGACCTTTTCCTTTCCGCTGACCCGAATTCCACGAGGTGTTGGTGCGGAGCGATGGCATAGTCTGCACCGACCAGCGCGTAATGCTGTCTCTGGTTGACTCGTATCTTCCGGGTAATAGACCGTTTCAGGGCGCCAGTTTTCACCGGCACGCGGCGTTTGGCTTCTTTAGCCAGGATCGTCGCGCCCTTCGAGTAGGCGGCCCGCACATACTTGCGGACCAACTTATTCGGCAGGTCGCGCAATCGCCTGGCGACGACCTCCTCGCCAAAGACCCGCACGTCGATCATCGTGATTGGGCGTCGCGCCTTTGCCATGTTAGCGCAGCTCCTTACACGTAAGCACCACCTGGATCGGTCTCTGCTCCACTTTGTCCACGGCCACAACGTCCAGCACCCGCGTTCCGAACAGGACGCGGTCCCGCGGGACAACCGCCGACAGATACGAGTCATATCGCATCGTGACCGTATGCGTCGTCTCTGACGCGACGCCGACCCCAACCGGCGACTCGCCGCCGCCCGTGGTGTCGATGCGCGCCCATCGCGTAGCATAGGTCAGCCACGCAAACGTTGTCCCGCCCATCGCGTCGCGCGTTTCCGACCTCGATTGCAAAGACACGCGATGACGCAGGGTTCCGGCGCGCATTAGAAATAATCCCCCGTGCCTATCGCGACCAAAAGACTTCGCAAGTCCCCAACCGGAATATCCTCATACGACAGAATGGTTCCCGTGGTGATCGGCTCGCGCAGCTCGAACCAATGCGACACCATGCGCTTGATCCATGTTTTGACGATCTCGGGAACCGCCGACGCCGCGCCGTAGCCGCAAACGTAGGTTAGCGTCACCGCGTTCAGGGTGTCCTGCGTCTGCGGCCAGGATTGTCCGACCACCGGAACGATTCTCGCCGGCTCGCTGTGTACGTCCACGGTGTACAACGCGGACGACAGTGTTTGCGACGCGCCCGCGCCGTCCAGATAGGTGATGCTCGTCACACTCTGCATCGGGCTACGTTGATGCTGGAAGCTTGGAGGGAATGCGTCGTACCTGCTGATGCGCGTCTGCGTGACGAAAGCACGATGGGTGACCTGCTCCAGGAGCATCCTTGCAGACTGGGCCAACGTGCCGATGTAGGTGTCCTCGTCTGAGCCGTCCACGCGAAGGTGCGTTTTGATCTCAGCCGTCGTCAGGGGCTCCGTCGCCGGGGCGACCACTACCTTGTCCGATTGCGGGTAGCACATACATCACGCCCGACTCACATCGAGATGGTCGTCACGGAAAACGCAAAGCTCGCATTCGAGTTTGCGTCCACCTGTACGTACCTCACTCGCCACAAATCGCCGCACAAATCTCTTGAGGTTCCAGCGGAAAGCGCCGAGCCTAATGAATACTCTGTGAGGTTTTTCGTCAGGTTCAGTTTTGCGAAAAACTGCTTCGCCCCGCCATTGCCCAACACCTGAGTAAAGTGGTGTGCGTCTAGCCACGTTGATCCGACCAGCGTCTGCACGGTGACATCCAGCGTGTCCCCGGCGTCGGTCGCCGCGGCGGTTACATCGAGGAGCACGCCTACGGCGATCTGCCATTCAGGGATGGCGACGGCGTCGCCTGTCGTGTCAATCGCACCGGAAGACGTCGTGACGTCAATCAGCGTCGCCGACCGTCCAATCCTGCGAGGATATGCTTCGAGCGGATTCAGCATGATTACGCCGCCACAATAGACGCTCCCGCCTCGAGCGGCAGGTAGAACAGGTCCCAGGCGATAACGCCAGTTCCCGCACCATCCAGATCAGATTCGATGGTCAGAGATCCACCGGACAGGCCGACAACCAGAGGCGACACCGGACCAGCGCTGTCGAGGAAACCAACCCGCGTGACCGGCGTGCCGCCGTTGTTCAAGGCCACCGTCGGGTCGCCGCCGAAGAGATACATCGTGCCCGCGGCGTCCGTAGTGATTGTCGTCGCGGGGGGTGTTTGTCCAGCCATGTTATTCCCCCAGCATCAGGACAGCGCGCCCAACAACGTCGTCTGCGGATACCGCGCGTCATACAGACCAAGCAGAACCGCCCCCTGCTGGGCTCCGCCGCTGGCGTCAAGCGTGACCGTCGCGCTGATGTAGTTGTACCCCTCAGACATCCGCGAGAAATCGAGGTCCAGAAGCAGCAAACACACCTGTTCGGCGCTGGTGTTGTTGCCATCGACCAGCGCGTCCGCAGTCTGCGTAAACCGGGTGAACTGCGCCGTCGAAAGCAGGCTTGTCGCCGATTGCTTCAGCCAGTACTCGTCGATAATGTCGCAGTCCTGGACCCCGGTCCCGGTCGCCGAGGTTGCTTCCTTCAGCGTGAACTTCCAGTCGTCGCCCGCCGTGCCCGCGGCGTCGGTGAACAACACCAAACCGCGGCGATAGTTGGCGACGTTGATGTAGTCGCACGTCCGGTCGGTATCGAGATCGACAGGACCGCTGCCGATCCAGTCAATCCAGTGAATCTGCTCTGCTAGCTTACCCATGATGAATCTCCTTTAGGCGCGAGTCGCCAGAGTGACAAACGGGCTGAGCGTATTGGTCGTCCCCTTGAACGGGGCCAACGGTTCAGCGATCCACGGCTGGCCGTCCACCTCGAACATGAACCGGAACGCCGTCTCCGCGTAGTCGAATCGCAGGTGCATCGACATCGCCTCGTCCACGCCGCCCCGCGTGCCAGTCACATAGGCGGACAGGTCGGCAAGGATGATATCCCCGGAGGTACCCAGCGTCGCGCAGTACTCGATCGGCATGACCGGGCGACCCTTCAGCGTCGCAAACGGCTGATTGGAGATTCCGCCGGCCGGCAGATACACCGGGAATCCTGTCGTTCCGGTGGCGAGGAACATCGACTCCAGTTGCGGCTCGATGTCTTGGTTGATGAGCCACACCGCGTTGCGTCGCATTCTCGCGTGGCACCGCGACCACATCTTGTCGATGTTGGCCTTGACGAGCGTCCCGGCGCCCTGTCCAGACTCTTTCGCCACGTTTACCGTCGCGGCGTGCCCTACAATCCCGACCGGTTTCCCGGCCCCGTCGCCGTTGATGATTGCGTCGCCGACCTTGAAGCTGATTTCGTCGCGCGCCGCCTGCGTCAGGTAGGTCGCCGCGGCAGCGGTGTTCTTCAGGAGCTTGTCGGTCGCGTACACCAGGACCGCCAGCTGTTGCGGCTCGATTTTCACCTGCCTAGTCTTCGGCTTGCTCGACGTGATCTGCTGCGCCTCGCTGATCCAGTAACCCTGCACGCCGCCCCAGCGCGATCCGTTAGCGCGGCTGGTTTCCGCGTTGGCGACGAAGGTCAATGACTCTCCCGTCACGGAGTAATTGTCCGTCATTGACAGAAGGCTTTCCGACGGGCTCATCAGCCCGCTGTAGATCTTCGTGCTGAATTCGGGCGGAACGAGGAACCCGCCGTCTGATCCAGTCCCCATCGACATTCCAGTGGCGGCGGTAATGCGGATGCGCTCGTCTACCGGGACAGAGCGCGAAGGGTGGCATGCGCCGTAAACAGCGTAGGCGAATTCCCCGAAGTGGGGGAATCCCCTCTTCGGGTCGTCCAGCAGACGCTCCCGGACCCCGGTCACGGTGATCCGATCCCCGGTCGTCACCGTGACATCGGCCATATCCGCATCCGCGGCGGAGTGCACCTGGATTGTCGCCGCGGCCGCGCGTCGTTCGCGGTCCGCCTCCGCCGCGGCGATCATCGCGTCGATCTTCGCGATCGACGCCTCCAGCTCTTTCGCTCTCTCGATCTGCTCGTCCGTCGGGTCGCTGTCCGCCCCCGTCACATCCTCGAGCAGCTTGTCCAGCTGCCCCTGCAACGATGCTCGCTTCGCCAGAAGTTTGTCGAGATGCATGTTCCTACTCCCCGGCACGCGCCGGCAAAAAAAACGGGCGGAGGATGCGAACCGGATTTCCGGTTCCGCGTCCTCCGCCCGCATATGCGTCACGGCTAGACTGTCACGGACCTCAGATTGTTTGTCGTTGCGCCGCGCCTATGGCGTCAGCACGCGGAATTCATAACGCCTGTTTTCGCCGCGTCAAGGGCGTCTGGCGAATTTTTTTCTGGCCGCCGCCGCCGCCCATATCTTTCGGGCCTCGGCGCGCCGCTTACCGGCGGATACCGTACCCGCCATCGACGATACGACATCCTGCATGGTGCGCACGCCGTCCGCCATGCCCTCCTTGACCGCCGAGACGGCCGGAACAAGACGGCCCTCGCCGTAACTCGCCCGGACGTTCGCAGGGGATGTTCCGCGGTGTCTTGCGACAGCCGCGACAAAATCAGTGTATATGTCAGAGATGACCCCGGTCTCGTACTGTCTGGCCTCCTCAGTGAGCGGCTCGAAAGGCGACAACTCGCCCTTAAATCTCCCCGCGCGGAATATTGTGACCGTAAACCCGGCTTCTTCCAGGCGGCGTGATTCGTCCACGTGGACGGCGACGACCCCGACAGAGCCGACCTCGCCAGACGGGGTAACGAAAAGCTTATCGGCGGCGGTCCCGATCCAATATGCCGCCGACGCGGCCAGGGTGTTCGCCACGGCGACGATAGGCTTTTTCCCGCGCAGCGCGTACAGCCTGGCGGCGGCCTCGGGGACGCCGTCCACCTCTCCACCCGGCGAATCAATATCGAGCACGATGCCACCTACATCATCATCATTGATGGCCTGCTCTACGCGATTCATCCATGCTACGATAGGCGTTTCGCCCAGGAACATGCTGAGATCATCGCCGCGATGCACGATATACCCGTGCAGGGGGATAATCATTACACCGCCGCTGGCACGTGGAACAGCGCCTTTCGGAGCGCCTTTCGCCGCCACTATCGCTTCCGCGATCGCAGCCGCAGACCGGCGTTGCATCAGGTTCATCGCATGAATTCGTGACGGATCGAGTAATAGGATTTTTCGCATACGCCAGCCCTTCCCTTCAGTTTACCCCCCGGCCTTCGGCAATCGCCTCCGCTATCGCCGCGGCCATTCCGGCTTCCCATCGCCCAAGCGTCGCCGCCGGACGATCGCCTATGAGATCGCTGTGGATCCTGTTTGCGACGCGATCCGCAACAGAGCGGGCATCGACACCGAGCACTCCATTCAGCGACGCGAGCATACGTGAGACCGCCGCCCGCTGCTTACTCGCGTGCGCGGACGCCCACTCGACGAACCGCGGCCAATCTTCCTCGGCAACCGCCACCCTGCGACGCAGCGCGGCAATGTTCGCGTGCGCTATACGCCTGGCGACGTCCGCGACAACCTCACTAGAGCCGCGTGATCCATTTGTTTTTCCGTCGTCTTCGTCGCCTGTGGCGGCCCCTTCGATCGGCACCAGGTTGGCCGACACGAACCTGCGATCCCCGTCGGGTCCGATCGTGCTCATGTTCTCGAGCCGCAGAATCTGATTTGCCGTCAACGCGCCGATGCCGAACAGCTTCACGTAGAAGTCGCCGCGAGACTGGACATCGCCGCGCAGCAGACCATCGACGGCAAACTCGATACGATGCGTCCGATCCATCTCCAGCGGCAGAAGGAGGTCGCGGATGAAAGCCTGCTCGAAACGGATGAGATACGGGCGGAGGGTGTATGTCACGAATCCTATCGTCTGCTGCTCGATCCCCGTCCCCCACGACGTGGACTTGTCCGTCGCGCCGATCATATGCGGCGGCACAAGGAAGAACCTCGCGATCTCCGAAACCTGAAAATTGCGGGACTCAAGGAATTGCGCGTCCTCGTTGCTGATCGGGAGCGGCACCAGGTCCACGCCGTCAGGGAGAATCATCGTGCGATACGCGGTCCCGAATCCGGCGTGCGCCTCGGCGATCGTGTCGCGGGCGCGGCGCTTCGCTTCAGGCGACATCCCCGCCGGGTATTTTATGACCATGCCGGGAAACGCGCGATGCTTGAAAAAGTTCGCACCGTGCGACTCTGACGTGATCGCCATGCCGAGAGCCTCGCGAGCCATCGACACCGGAGACAGCCCCCACACCCCGTCCGCCGTCATCATGCGCACATGCAGAACATCCTCCTGGAGCAGATAGACGCGTTCCGTTGAGGCGGGCATCAGGTACGTATAGCGGAGGCTGCCGTCCGCGAGCTGGTGGATCTCGATCCTGTCCGGGGTCATGGGCCACAATTCGTAAGTCCCGTCCCTGGCTCGCACTTTTCGGCAGATAAAATTGCCCCGCGTGCATAGATGATTCATCGCCAGCTCGCGCCATTCCATCGACGTCTGCCATCGGTTCGGGCGATCGTGAAGTGCCGCATACATCCAGTGGTCGGTGGCCTTGCGCGGATCGTCACCTTCGCGGTCGTACAGGAACAGGGGCAGGGAACCGACGGCCTCCGCCAGCAGTTTGACGCAGGCATAGAACGCGCTTACGCGCATCGCCGAATCCGTCGTGACAGTTACGCCGGATTGAGATTCCGCGGCCAGCGGCGTGTACCAGTAATCCGACAGGGGGCCGCGGTCCGGGTGGACCGTACCTCCGATGTTCCCGGACACAAACCTGCGCCATGCTCGTAGCAGATATTCCTTCACGACGCGCCTCACAACATATCAATAGTCCCGTCCCATGCCGCTTCACCCACCTTCAGCGACGCGCGAGCGCGTCCCATGATAGCGGCGATAATGCCGTCTACGCGGGAGCGTCGATCCCTTTTGACGATCTTCACGTTCTCGGCCTCATCGGTCTTCACCTGCGCGTTGCTCGCCATCCATCGCAATACCGGGTGTCCGCCGTGGCGTATTCGCTCCGCCTTCACATCAGCACCAAACTCTTTCGTCGGCGAGCTCATCGAAGCGAACCCCTGCCCGAACTGCACTACCTCGTACCCGTCCTTCACGAGATCGGCGATGAGCTGCGACGAGTTCCATCGATCATAGGCTATCTCCCGGATGTTCCAGATGGTTCGGTCGTGATCAAGCTGTCTTCGAATGTACGAGTAGTCTACGACGTTGCCAGGCGTCAGAGTCAGATACCCGTCGCGCGCCCATGCCGTATACGGCACGCGGTCATTTGCCTCACGCTCCACCGCGTTCTCCTCCGGACACCAGAATCTTGGGACTAGCCAGAATACACCGTCCACCGGAAACACGTAGACGCACGCCGTAATATCCTCAGTGGACGACAGGTCCAGCCCCGCCCAGCAATCGAAACTTCTAAGAACCTCTTCGTTTATCGGTTCGCCGCATGCATCCCATTCCCGCATATCCAGCCACGCGGTCTCGGAGCTGGTGACGATGTTCAGATGCAGACGCAGGAACTGATTCAGCTCTGCCGGATTCGCCCTGGCCTTCTCGCATTCCACCCGCAGAAAATCGCCGGTGACTGTCACGCCCAGGCTCGGGTTCGCATTCGCCCATACCACGGGGTCAGTCCAATCGTCGCTTTTCGAGCACTCGTATATCACCGGGAGGAAATACGGCTCATTACCCGGCCTCAGCGGGTCTCCGTTGTTGTCGCGGACCAGTCTCGCGCGCGCTATCAGGTCGTTGCACGGCGATACGCGGTCATAGTCTGCGGTGGTCGTGTATATCGTCAGAGGCTCTTTTCTCGCGGCGGTGGATTTCACCAGGACACTGATGACCTCGCCGTCGGCAAACCGATGGACCTCGTCGATCAGATTCAGATGCGGATTCAGGCCGTCCGCCGTGTCCGCGTCCGACGCCAGACACTTGAACGTTGACATCGGATAGTCGTTGCTGACCAGCGCTTTGTTCATCGCGCCAGCCGTTGCGCCGTAGATCGTTAACGCACCAGACAGTACCGGATCGTTGCGGATCATTTGCACCGCGGGACCAAACACAACGGCGGCCTGCTTGTGCGCCGCGGCGACCGAATAGCACTGTATTCCAGTTCGCGCCTCCGTATACAGCACTAGCAGCAGAATACCGGCGGCGAACTCTGTCTTTCCGTTTTTTTTCGCGACATAAATCAGGCACTCCCTGTATCGACGGTAGCCGTTGTCTTTGCGCTTCCACCCGAAGAGATTCCCCACTACCGCCTGTTGCCACGGCTGTAGGATGAACGGCGTTCCCGGCTCCTGGCCCGTCACGAGAGTCAGTCGCTCGTGGAAAAAGCTCACGGCGTCACGCGCGGCTTTGTAGGAGAAATTGTATGCGCCCGCCCCGGCCGTCGGGTCATAACCCGGGATTCCAGCCAGCATCGACGCTTCTGATATGATGGCGTTTTTAGGTGGACGCCGCCGCCGTGGAATGACTGGTTTCGGTTTCGGGCGGCGCTCGAGCTGGCGCGATCCTCGCGCCTTAAGGATTTCGTCGGGGGTTGACTTTCTTCCGCGTTTAGCCACGCCGCCGCATCCCCGTTATCCATCGTATCGTGCGCCGCAACAGCCCCTCGCGATACGGCATCGCGTAAGCATGTATGCGCACATTGCCGTCCTCTTCGACTCGTTCCTCACGCAACTCCACCTTTGCTCCATGTTGCCACCCGGCGAGATACTGCTGCGTCAGATAGTGCCAGCGGCAGCGCGGCAGCCTCTGGATCGAATCGCGGAACCTGTACGCACTGTATCGAGCGGCCTCGCTGGACACATCCTCCGCCGATCTCCCATCGCTCACTCCGATCTCGTACGCCTGCTCTTCAGTCATGTCTGTGTACAGATGCATGGTTTCCCCTTGCGCGCCTTCCGAATCCTCCGTCCTCTGTCGCGGTCTTGCGCGAATGACAAGCCCGGCACAACGGTTGCAGGTTGCTCGCGGCGTTGGTCCCACCGCGGGACAGCGGGATGATATGATCCACGCATACTGCAACTACCTTCCTCCCCTCTGCGCTACACCTTCGGCAGTCAGGTTCCGCCGCAAGAACGGCGGCCCTTAACCTTGCCCACGCCTTATCGTATCCGCGCTTCGGCGCAGAAGGTCGTATCGAGTCCGCACGATGCTCTGCGACGTGCTCCGCGACTCCTGCGCGGTGCGCACTACAGTAGCGATTCCGGGAGATCGCGGAACATCCCGGATATCTGCACGGCATTCCTGGCTTAGTTGGCATCGCGGTCCGATGCCTCCCGCCCGTTATTCCCCACGCGCGCCTCCCCTCGAAACCAGTCTGCAACGCGAATCCTGCCGTCGCCGGCGCCAGGCGTCTCGCAATTTCCCGCAAAAAAAAAAGACGG
>CAYPUF010000012.1:0-19493 GCA_964413995.1 uncultured Gammaproteobacteria bacterium | reverse complement strand
TCAGCAGGAGGTCGAGCCTCCTTCAGATCAATTGTGCCGAATTTCACCTCGGCGTATCTCGGATGGAACCGCTAACGGGCGCCTCGCGCTCTCCGAGTGATGGGAACAGGTCCGGGGTTGTCCGCTCCCCGGAAACGTCGCCACGAATCCCACGTTTTGGGACAACGCGTCTTCTTCAGCGATGCGAGACGCCTCCGCGGCTTGTCCGGCGCCTGGTCACGGACTGCTCCTCGCACCACTCGACGGAAAGGGCGCTGGATCTCTCCCTACTTAGGGATTAGTAAAATCTTAAACGCGCATAACTTTATCTGTCAAAGCTGTCTCCAAATCTTCCAACGTTGAGATGCGGACGAGATGTTCTTTCAGATGCTTCATTTCCGGAATGTGTTTGACGTACCACGGCAGATGTTTGCGCAGCTTTACGAGGCCGCGTTCGCCGTAATGTTCGGCCTGGAGACGCGCATGCTTTCGCATCGTGTTCAGGATTTCCTGATTGGTAGGGGCGCGATTAATCGCGCCCGTACGCAGATAGGTTTCAACCTGTTTGAAGAACCACGGATTTCCAAGACCGCCGCGGCCGATCAGGACACCGTCCGCGCCCGCGATCTCCATCGCTTCTTTCGCGAGTTCCGGCGTCGTGATGTCGCCGTTCACGAGAAACGGGATATGCGGGACGTTCCGGCGCGCCTCACCGACGCGAACCCAGTCCGCTTTGCCCGCGTAGCCCTGCTCGCGCGTGCGGCCGTGCATCGAGATGAGATCGGCGCCCGCATCGGCGACGACTTTCACGAAGTCGAGACAATCCGTGTCCTGTTTCCATCCTGTTCGCGTCTTTACCGAGACGGGGATCGGAACCGCCGCTTTCATCTTCTTCACGATAGCAGCCGCACGCTCCGGATCTTTGATCAGCGCGGCGCCGTTGAAATTTGAAACGAGGTTGTACACCGGGCAACCCATGTTGATGTCGAGCGCATCCGGCTTGAAGCGTTCGTAGATGATTCGCGCGGCTTCGGCCATGACGTCCGGATTCGCACCGAAGATTTGCTGAACGAGCGGACGTTCGCGCTCGTCGAACGTCGCCATCTTCAGCGTCTTCGGATTCAGACGGATGATCGCTTCGGACGACACCATCTCTCGGAACATCAAAGGCGTGCCTTCGTCCTTGCAGACGAGGCAAAACGGGAGATCCGACATGTCCGCCATCGGTGCCAGCGCGACAATCGGGCGTTCCATCGATTTCCAATCGATCATGCGGGCGAGTATACTGATTTGAGCGAAAAAATCAACCCTATCTCCTATGAACAAGAACAAAAAAATGATGTGGGCGGTCGGGATTGCCGTGTTTCATGCGATTGCGACGTATGCTTTGCAGTACGTCGGTTCGATCGCGTATGCGCAGGAGCCGAATGCGTTGCCGATTTTGGCGACGTTCCTCCAGTTGCCGGGCGTTGTCATAGCGAGCTTGGTCTGCCTGATTTGGGGTTCGATCGCGCCGACAACTTCTTGCGGCGTCGCCTGGTCCTGGATCGTGTATCCGGCGAACTTGGTGATCGTATTTCTTATCGCGAAATGGTGGTGGAGAGGGAGAAAAAATAGAGCATGAAGAAAGGTGATCTTGGTAGGCTATTCCAAAAACAGCCGGAGCTTGCAGCGGGAGTATTTGGCGTGAGTCTATTTCTGGGTTTGGGCATTTTTACCACGCTTTGGTTTGGTGTATTTTGGACTTCGTTTAAGGGCGGAGGATATCTTTCGCTTCTTTTTCTTCCGGTCATCATCTTGCTGTTACCAGGAGGGATCATCCATACGTTGGTTGTCATGCTTCTGCCGTCCATAGCCAGAATTGATCCATCGGTCCTGTGGTTCGTCATTTCTTTTTGGAGCGCGATTTTTTGGTCGCTCATTGTGTACCTATTTGTCGGTTTGCCGATGCGGTTCAGGCGGGGGCGCGAGCGTAAGGGGGCTTGACGCATTTTCAGAGATGTGTTATTGAATGAGCAGCAGGGTGTTCGTATCGCTACACGAGCGGCTAGTACCTGCCCTGGCTCGCATCAGTATCAGTGAGCTGAGGGGGAGAATGTCTGCTCGTAAATGTGTGCGGACTTCGTCGCGCTCCCATTGGGCTAGGTGTGAACCTGCTCGCAGGCTGGGGCTGAAATAAAGCTCGGTCTGTGAACACTGCTGATTCCGGAGATGGGAACCGGAGTCGTTCGTCGCAAGACGAATGGGATAGATTGAGCCACCCCTTAGTGGTCTGGGCGGATCGTCCTAAGGATCAACTCTCTCGAGTCCCAGCAGTTCTTCCCCCGCCCCGGTGACCACTCCACCGGGGCGTTTAATATTCCTTGACATTGTAAAAGAAATAAGGAACGTGGTAGAGGGTGACTTTAATTTTATTTTTTATTTACTCACACCACCTCTACATCTCCTCCTCTGTGAGGAGGAGACTTCTAGAATAACCCCTCCTATCAGAGGAGGGGTGCCCCGGCGAACGTCGGGGCGGGGTGGTGCGAGTCGCTCTCTCGCCCATGCAAAAACTTTTTAATAGTGGCGTCATGAAATTCCGTCGAAAAGAATTACGCCGTACATGAAGATGAAAAAAGCACGCATATACGATGCGCATCGTCAACGCGTTATAGAACAAGCTGGTTTAAGCGTGACACGATTTACAAGCCAAGAAATAACAGGCAACATGGAGGCTGTTCTCCGCACAATCCGCGCCACGCTTCAGAACCCTCTCCTTACGAAGGAGAGGGCGGGGTGAGGTGGTTCGTGTGTCGGAGATCCTTCAATTCATTCAGGATGACATCGAAATTCAGTCTCAAATCCAAGTATCAACCCTCCGGTGACCAGCCGGAGGCTATTCGCTTACTGACGGAGGGCGCGGAAAAGGAGTATCGGTTTCAGACACTGCTCGGCGCGACGGGTACGGGTAAGACCTTTACGATCGCGAACGTCGTGCGGAACGTGCAAAAGCCGACGCTGGTGATCGCGCATAACAAGACGCTTGCGGCGCAGCTGTGCAACGAGTTCCGACACTTCTTTCCGGATAACGCCGTCGAGTACTTCGTTTCGTATTACGACTACTACCAGCCGGAGGCGTATATCGCGCGGTCGGACACGTACATCGAGAAGGAGGCGATGATCAACGAAGAGATCGATCGCTTGCGCCACAACGCGACGCAGGCACTCATGACGCGCAAGGACGTGCTCATCGTCGCGACGGTGTCGTGTATCTACGGCCTTGGCGCGCCGGAGGAATACGCGAAAACGGTTTTGCGCATCGCGAAAGGTGATGACGTTTCGCGCGAAGGCGTGCTCGCGCGACTTATCGACATGCAGTTCACGCGCACCGCGGCCGACCTGTTGCGCGGCACGTTTCGCGCGCGCGGCGAAGTGCTCGAGCTCATGCCGGTCAACGAGGAGATGGTGTATCGCATCGAGGCGCCGCGAGGAATCGTTTCGCGCATCGAGCAAATAGACCCCGTCACGAAAAAGATCAAGCGCGAGCAGGAAGACGTGTGGGTCTTTCCGGCCAAACACTTTATCCTCGCGGAACCGACGCGGCTCAAGGCGATCAAGCGTATTCGTGATGAGCTGCAAGAGCGGCTCGACCTTTTCGAGAAGCAGGGGAAGCTGCTCGAGGCGGAGCGGCTTGAGCGTCGAACGAAATACGATCTCGAGATGATCGAGACACTGGGCTATTGCAACGGTATCGAGAATTACTCGCAACCGCTTTCCGGTCGCGCGCCGGGCGAACCACCGGATACGCTCTTTTCGTATTTCCCGGAAGACTTCTTGCTCGTAATCGACGAATCACATGTCACCGTCCCGCAACTCGGTGGCATGTACGAGGGCGATCGCTCGCGCAAGCAGTCGCTTATCGAGCACGGGTTCCGTCTTCCGTCGGCCGCGGACAACCGGCCGCTCAAGTTCGACGAGCTGGAAAAGAAGATGAAGAGCGTGATCTTCGTTTCCGCGACACCCGGGAAATACGAAATCGATCATTCCGCGCAAGTCGTCGAACAGATTATTCGTCCGACGGGGTTGGTTGATCCGGAAGTGATCGTAATGCCGGTGTCGCCCTCAAAAACTCCTCCTCTCGGAGGAGGAGCAAGAGGAGGTGTGAGCGCTCCCACCACCCCAACCCCTCCTCTGGGAGGAGGGGCTCACCCCGGCCAGGTCGAAGATTTGTTGAACATGCGCATTCCGGAAGTGTTGGCGAGAAAAGAGCGCGTGCTTGTCACGACGCTGACGAAAAAGATGGCGGAGGATCTGACCGAGTTCATGACGGAGCGGAAGTTGAAAGTTCGATATCTGCACAGCGATATCGATACGATCGAGCGCCTCGAGATTTTGTCCGAGTTCCGCAAGGGGACGTACGACATCATCGTCGGCGTGAACTTGCTTCGCGAGGGTTTGGACCTGCCGGAAGTTTCGCTCGTCGCGATCATGGATGCGGACAAGGAGGGATTCCTGCGCTCGGAGACGTCGCTCATCCAGACGATCGGTCGTGCCGCGCGTAACGTCAAAGGGCAAGTCGTGCTGTACGCCGACAAAGTCACGGGTTCGATGGAACGTGCCATCAAGGAGACGGAACGCCGACGCGCCAAACAGCTCGCGTACAACAAGGAGCATGGCATCACGCCGAAGACGGTTATCAAGGCGCAAGAGGATTTGCGCGCGATGCTCGGACTCGAAATCACGGACAAGGACATGAAGGAGATTTTGAAACTCGAGCTTTCCGGCGAGGTTGGGGATTTGGAGACGGTGAAGCGCAAGAAAGAGAAGGAGATGAAGGAGGCGGCGAAAAATCTCGAGTTCGAGCTGGCCGCGATTTTGCGCGACGAGGTGATGCAGCTGGAGAAAGAAATACGGAAACGATCCAAGTCATCACCGCTGCCGTCGAAAGAACAGAAGAAGATGGATGGGAAGCGCGTTCTACGTCACCGGAGGACGAAGTAAATGGAGACTGAGTAATATGAGCCAAGATGAAAATGAGATTCAACGCGATAACAGGAGTAACACCATTGTGTTATTGCTTCTTGTGCTTAATTTGGTAGCGCTAGTCATGCTCGCAATTCGTGTAATTTCTTTGTAGCGTAAAATGTTATCAGAAATTAAGGCAGTGCATTGTGCAATTATTTCTTACGATCTAGATTTGTATAGGAAATTAAATCTTTCAACGTGGTCTAAAAATGATGCTAGCCTGCCTTGCCTAGGCCAACCAGCTAATCTTTAAAGTTGCGATTAAAATATGCCTTCCCGCGTCTCCCATTTCGAAATACACGCTGATGATATCGAGCGTTGCAAAAAATTCTATACGGACGTTTTTGGTTGGAAGATGCTTGCGTATCACATGCCCGACGGAACGACGTATTGGGGAATCGAGACGGGGCCGAAAGAGGAGACGGGAATTAACGGCGGGATCGTCGAGCGTAAAGGGCCGCGTCCTGCGGAGAATGCACCGGTGTTTGGCTACGTTTGCACGCTCCAAGTGGAAAACTACGACGAAAGTGAAAAACAGATTCTCGCCAACGGCGGAACGCTCGCCTTGGCGAAGTTTCCGATTCCCGGCATGGCCTGGCAGGGATATTACAAAGACACGGAGGGGAATATCTTCGGCATTCACCAGCCGGATGCCGGGGCGAAATAATTACTTCGTACAATTTTAAAGACCGAGCGCAGATGCTCGGTCTTCAGTGCCACGGACCAGTTGGTCGAGGCTACGACTTCCAGTACGGCACGTCGCCGTACCGGAGGACGTACTCCTCCGCCTCTTGTTTTGCGGTCGAGCGCAAGCACTCGATCGTGCAGAAGGTGGCCCTTCCGGTGTCCCCGTGGTCGTTGTCGCAGCTGAAGCTGCTCTCCCATGCGGCGTCGGAGGTGTACTCCGTCGCCACGATCTCGTGGCACCCGGCACACCACTGCTCCGGGTCCGCGGGGTACGGACACCGGGGCAGCTCACCGCCCTGCTCGAGATGCCTCAGGAGGCATACCGGCGAGCAGAACACCAGCGACTCGTCTCCCACGAACCTCAGGAAGGGGTGGCAGACGTCGGTGGGACGATCGGGCTGAGCTCCCGCGAACGGAAGAAGGGGTCGCCGACTCCACGGCCCCTCCCTCCAATCCGGGTTGCGGCCCGGATTGATGATCAGGGGGTAGCCGACATTGCGGTCGGCGTTCGTGTCCAAGGGGCGGGCGCACTGCTTGCAGCAAACGGTCATCGTCATACCAGAACCTCCAAAAAAACGAGACCTGATAATTTAACATAAATAATAAGTTTTGTCAATAATATTAAATTTTCACCCAAATCCTTGACAAATCGAGGAGTTTTCGTATAGTGGACGAATCGCGAACGAGCGGAAATCCGCTTCGTGAAGCGAACATTTCGTTCCCTGAAAACCCGAGGAACAAGGAGGTGGGCCATGTCGTCCATCATCGAGACTCTGCCCGACGCGGTCATACCCGGCGTCGGTCTCAAGATCATCCTGGTGCGGGAGCAGGTTCCGGCAATGATGTTCCGCGGCAAGGGGATCGCCCGTGCGGGCAACTCGTCCCGCTGGAACAGTCCCGAGGAGATGGTGAAGGACCCCGTGTTCCGCGAGCGGTTCGGTGAGGTGATCGGCGAGGCGGTACGCGAGCACTGGCCGCGCCTGCTCGAGTACGTCACCGAGACGGTCACGCTGCCGTTCGACGTGCCGGTCGGCTGGGTCACGATGCTGCCGCGCGAGAAGCTCAACGGCGCGCGCATGGCGCCCGGCCGGATCACTCCGACGCTGCGCGGCATGCTCGTCGCGTCCGATGACGCCGATCATCCCGCCCCGCGCGCCAACTTGCTTACGATGACCGTGAGCCTGCGCGTGGACTTCAAGGACCGGTCCAACGTGGCGGTGCGCGTACACACCATGCACATCGGAGAGTATCTCAATGTGGCGGAAGGCGATCTCACGGGCGCCGTCCGGCTGCCCGGTGAATACGCGCCGCGCAAGATCGCGTTTTTCCATCCGGATCACCCGGGTGGCGACGAGTTCATCGAGCTCGATCCCTAGGAGGAACACATGTGGAAGCATTACGCCGGACGCGTGGCCGGCATCCGTCTCGACGGCGACTCCAAGGTGCCGCCGACGCGCTGGTGGAACCATCTCTATCTTCTCCTCTTCGTCTGGAGGGAGATCACCATCCTCGAAGTGCCGGAAGGCACCGTGCCGTTCCGCGTCGGCTACAAGGATGACTTCGGCCGCGCCAAGTGCCGCACGCGGCCGGTGTACAGCCGCCGCTTCGCGGTGAGCCACGGCCACGAGCCGTGTACGTTCTTCGCGGTGCTGCACGACGGCACGGAAATCCCGCTTCGCATCGTCGAGCGCACGACGATCGACCGCAAGCCGGAACTCGTCCCCCTGGTCTGACAATCGTCGGGCTTTTTTGATTCCTGCATTTGCGCTTAGATACGGATATGGACGCCCCGCAGGAAGTCAAAAGCCGCCTCGATATCGTCGATATCGTGAGCGAGTATTTTCCGCTCAAGCCGGGCGGAAGCGGCGCGTTTAAGGCAAATTGTCCGTTCCACCAGGAGCGGACGCCGTCATTTTACGTATCCAGGCCGCGACAGACATGGCATTGCTTCGGGTGCGACCAGGGCGGCGATCTCATCTCCTTCGTGATGAAGATCGAGGGCATGGAGTTTCGCGAGGCGCTGGAGCATCTCGCGCAAAAAGCGGGTGTCCAGCTTCCGGCGTTCGACGGGGAACAGGCGTCACGGCGCAAACGCATCCACGAGGTGAACGAAATGGCGATGAAATTCTTCCGCTCGACGCTCGAACATGCGCCGGAAGCGGAAGCGGCGCGCGCGTATGTCAAAAAACGCGGTTTGGACGATCTGACGCTCGACCTGTTCGGCATCGGCTACGCGCCGGATTCATGGGACGCGCTGACGAAAGCGCTCGCGTCCAAAGGCGTGACGGAACAAGAGATGTTGCTCGCGGGGCTCGTCGCCAAGAGCGAGCGGGGCCCCGGCGTCTATGACCGGTTTCGTGGCCGCGTGATGTTTCCGATCGCGGACGTGCATGGGAATGTCGTCGGGTTTACGGGGCGGATTTTGGAAAGCGCAGAGCGTAGAGCGCAGAGCGTAAAGCCTGCACCGGGGGCAAAATATGTGAACACGCCGGAGACGAGTGCGTATCGCAAATCGGCCGTGCTGTACGGTCTCGATAAGGCGAAAGGTGAAATCCGCCGCGCCGATCTCGCGGTGATCGTCGAGGGCAACATGGATGTCGTCGGTTCGCACCAGTTCGGCGTGACCAACGTCGTGGCGGCAAGCGGCACCGCGCTCACGAACGAGCAGCTCGCGCTCCTTAAGCGCTTTACGACCAATCTTGCCATCGCGTTCGATCAGGACAGCGCTGGTGCGGCGGCGACGCTGCGCGGGCTTGATCTCGCGCGAGCGCAGGATTTCAATATCAAGATTATCACGCTGCCGGAGGAGGCCGGGAAAGATCCGGACGAGGCCGTGCGCAAGGATCCGCAACTCTGGAAAGACGCGATCAAGGACGCGGTGAGCATTATGGAGTGGGTGTATAAGGAAGCATTCAGAAAACAGTTAACCGTTGACAGTGGTGAGAAAAAGAAGGCGATCGCCAAAGATGTGTTGCCCGAGATCAAGCGGATCGCAGATCCGGTGGAGCGTGACCACTGGATAAAGAAGCTCGCAAAAGACTTGGATGTAAGCGAGGGGGCGTTACGGGAAGCGATGGAGGGAATGAAGAAGCAAGAAGCAAGAAGCAAGAAGCAAGAAGGGCCGGTAGGGGCGCATGGTCATGCGCCAGGGGCGAATATCCATTCGCCCTTACCGACGCCTCAACCATCACCCCTCGAACTGCGCGTTCTCGCCAACCTCATTGCTCGATTCGAGACGCTGAAGTCGGGGATGGAGGAAGAATCGCTCAGGAGCGAGGATTTTGGGCATCCGGAGACCCGGGGGCTTTACGAAGCGATCCGCCGGGCGTATGCTGCGGGCGAACTGGCGCCCGACCCGATTTCGGCGGGATCTGCCGTCCGTCCTCCGGTCTCCCTTGGTCCGGACGAGGCGAAGAGCTTTGACGCTACGGCCTTCCTGGCCGAGCGGGAATTCCAAGGGTGGCCGCTTGACCAGCTCAAGCGCGAACTGAAGACGGGCGTGGCCCAGCTCCGCTTGCAACGCAAGAAAAAGGAGCGGGAGCGACTCGAACAATTGATGAGGGAAGCGGAGCGCCTCGGAGACCGGGCGCGCATCGAAGAGCTTCTCGAGAGGTTTAATCGAATGACGAATGAGGAATAAAGAATGACGAACGCCTTGATGCGTCATTCGCCATCCGCGATTCGCTATTCGCCAGAAGCCTATGTCCGTACGCAAGTCCAAATCCACTTCCGCCCGTGCCAAAAAGAGCACGACGACCAAGATGCAAAAGAAGAAATTTTCACCGTCGAAACCGGCAAAGAGCAGGGGAACTCAAAAGTCAAAAGGCAAAAGTCAAAGCGTGAAGAAGGGTGCGAAGTCAGGAAAGAAAACGCCGGCAAAGAAAGTTCCGTATCAAAAAGCCGCGCCGCCACCACAGGAGGTGATTGACCGCCTGTTTGACAAGGCGAAGAGCCGCGGATTCCTGACCGAAAACGAGGTCCTCTACGCCCTTCCCGAGGTTGAGGATTATATCGACGTGTACGAGAACCTCATTGACCGGCTTGACGCGGCCGGCGTGAACATCATCGAGCAAAAAGAGGGGATCCTCGGACGCACCGGCGAACGCCGCGAGATCATGACGCAGCTCCATAGCGTCGACGAGCGGCGCGGCAAGGTCGATCCGCTCGATTTGTCGGCCGACTCGATCCAGATGTACCTGCGCGAGATCGGCAAAATCCCGTTGCTCACCGCCGAGCAGGAGGTCGCGCTCGCCAAACGCAAGGAAAAGAACGACAAAGAAGCGGAGAAAGCGCTCATCGAGGCGAACCTGCGCCTGGTCGTGTCTATTGCCAAGAAGTTCACGGGCAAATCGCTGTCGCTGCTGGATCTCATCCAGGAAGGAAATATCGGATTATTTCGTGCGGTGAAAAAGTTCGAATATCGCAAAGGGTTCAAGTTCTCGACCTATGCCACGTGGTGGATCCGCCAGGCGATTACGCGCGCGCTGGCCGACCAAAGCCGCACGATCCGCATCCCCGTGCACATGGTCGAGACGATCAACAAGTTCCAGCAAATCGAGCGCGAACTGATCCAGGAGCTCGGGCGCGAGCCGCTGCCGGAAGAGATCGCGGCGGAAATGGGGCAAGACGTCGACAAGGTGCGGCATATCATCAAGATTTCGCAGGACACGGTGTCGCTCGAAACGTCCGTGGGTGATGACGATGAGGATTCGACGCTTGAAGACTTCATCGAGGACGTGAAGAACGTCACGCCGGACCGGTCCGCGGCGTTGCAGCTTCTCAAGGATTACGTCGACGATATCGTGAAGGATTTGAATCCGCGCGAGCAAAAGATTCTCGAGATGCGTTTCGGCCTGACCGACGGCGTGAGCCACACGCTTGAGGAAGTCGGCAAGGAGTTCGACGTCACGCGCGAACGCATCCGCCAGATCGAGGCGAAGGCGCTCGAAAAGATCCAGCAGCATCCGTTGATCAAGAAGCTGGCGGATTACTAGATACAAGTCTGTCGTCTGTAGGCGCTCGCAAACCGGAGCATAGCTTCGGTTTTTGCTTTTTTCGGACGGGCGAGTACTGTCTCGGCAGCCCGGCGATGGTCGCCGGGCCGCACCCTCACAACGGAGGCGAATCATGCTCTTGCGAGACATCCCGTTCGAGCCCGTCTCGAACGCGTCCGGCGCGCGGAATTTCTTCGGCGACGGTTACTGGTTCCACGGCGCCTGGAACTTGCTCACAAAGGGGATGGGCTTGGCCGGCATCAAGGCCGGCCTCACGTACGACGGCGCGAATTTCATCGCCAAGACGACGACGCGCGCCGCGCGCAAGGGCAATATGCCTTTGCGTCACGGCTCGACGCAGCCGCGCGAGCTCATGCCGAAGTGCATCGTGGTGAAGCCGCAGTACCGCTGCGTGCTCAACAAGGTCGGGCTGTCGGGCCCGGGAATTGACCGGTTGCTGGACGAGGGCTATTGGCAGGAGCGGACGCGGCCGTTCTTCGTCTCGTTCACGGCAACCGGGGCTGCGCTCGAGGAGCGGCTCGAGGATACCCGTCTCTTCGCGATGCGTCTGGCCGACCGGCTGCCCGGCTTCCGGACGCGCATCGGCCTGCAGGTGAACTTCTCCTGCCCGAATGTCGGGCATGGCGCAGGGGAGTATGCGGAGGGCTGGATCTCCGAGGTCGGTGGCGCGCTCGACATCCTTGCGGGCCTGCTCCCCGACGTCCCGCTCGTGCCCAAGCTGTCGGTCGACGTACACCCGGCGATCGCCGCGAAGATCGCGCGGCATCCGGCGCTCGACGCGTTGACGGTGTCCAACACCATCTCGTGGGGCGCGTATCCGCATCGCATCGACTGGATCGGGATGTTCGGTTCGACGATTTCCCCGCTGCGCGATCTTGACGGACCTGGCGGAGGCGGACTGTCGGGCGCGCCGCTCTTGCCGTTCGTTCTCGACTGGCTCGCCGCCGCGCGCAGGGAAGGGCTCGACAAGCCGGTCTTCGCCTGCGGCGGGATCGTCTCGCCTTCCGACGTGCGCAAGGCCAAGGATGCGGGCGCATCCGGGATCGAAGTCGGTTCGGCGTCGATCCTGTGCCCGTGGAACGTCCAGCCGATTCTCGACGAAGCGCGGAGGAGGTTCCGATGAGCGTCGTGAACGGATTCGTCACGGAGTGCTTCTTCGACGGCCATATCCATCTCCGGAAGGGCTGGTTGCTCGAACATGTCATCGACGCCACGGCCGATGCGTGCGATGCGGGCATCGTGATGCCTAATCCCGAGCCGCCGATCCTGACGCCGGCGGACGCGATCTCGTATCGAAACGAGATCGTCCAACGACGTCCGGACTTCACGCCCGGCATGACGATGTATCTCACGGCCAAGACGACGCCCGACATGGTGTTCGAGGCCAAACGCGCCGGCGTGCTTGCCATCAAGTACTACCCGGTAAAGCGTTCCGGGGAAGCGGGGACCACGAATGCCGGACACGGCCTCACGCCGGAGCAACTCGTGGATGCCGATCGGCTTGCGGTGCTGAAGGCGATGGAGGAGGCGGATCTCGTCTTCTGCGCCCATGCCGAAGATCCGGACGCGGACTGGCTGGAACGCGAAGTTGCGTTTCTTCCGTATCTGTTCCTGATCGCGCGGTTGTTCCCGAAGCTCCGCATCGTGTTCGAGCATGTCTCGGACCGGCGGTCGTTTCCCCTCATCGAGCAATTCCCCAACGTGTACGCCGGCGTCGCGATCCCGCATCTCACACTGACGCTCAACGACGTGATCGGATGCGCGTGGCATCACTGCCTACCGATTCCGAAAACGCGCGATGACCGCAAGGCGTTGCTCGAAGCGGTCTTTACCGGTCCGGAGGGGAAGTACTTCTACGGGACGGATACGGCGCCTCACACGGAAGCGAACAAGGCCAACGCCAATCCTCGCTTCGGCATCTTCTCGGCTCCGGTTGCGCCGGCGATCGCGGCCGACCTGTGGTCCGGGTACGGTCGCATCAGCCGGTTCCTGAACTTCACGTCTCGCATCGGCCGCGACGTCTATCGTCTTCCCGAAGCGTCGCGTGAGATCGAAATCGTGCGTGAGGACTGGACCGTGCCCGATCCGACGGCCGAACGTGGACACGATCCCGCCACGACCGTCCGCTCCTTCATGGCCGGCAGGACGCTCCCGTTCCGCGTCCGTCCGCTCTCGCCCTGACATTTCGTCGGGGCTTTTTCAATCCAAAAAGACCCCTTGCGGGATCACAGCTTCGAACGCGTCCAGCGGACCAGCTCGTCGAGATAGTTGCCGGCGGTGAGGCCGTCCGCATTGGGCATGACGGTCTCGCGTGCCGGCTCGGCGAACAGCGCGAGCGAGAGTCGTTCACCGGCGACGCCGCCGACGCGATGCGCGACGGCGCGGATGCGGTCCGGATGCGCCGGACCGCCGGTCCAATAGCGCAGCATCGCGCCGGCCATGATCACGACGTCGCCCGGAGGGTTCTCCAGATCGTACCATGCGCCATCGATCTCGACCTGCAGGCCCGGCTCGCCCCCGCCCGCGAAGACCGTGAACAAGCTGCGGTCACGGTGACGCGGGAAGCGGAGCTCGGCCGGCTCCGCGTCGTCGGGATAGTGCGTGGCGCGGAATCCATGATCGCCGTGCAGGATCACGCGGTACAGCTCGGATCCGAGTCCGGGAAGCGCGCGGTCCATGTGATGCATGGCTTGGCAGACCGCGAGGTTCATGTGCCGCGCGACATCCTCCATCGCCGATACGAACCGTCGCGTGAACGCGCAACGGCGGTTGCGCTCTTTGCTCAAGGCGCGGATGTCCCAGAAGTGACGCCGCGTATTCACGGGACCGCCGGCAACACCTTCGACGCCGGGCGGGGTGTAGCCGGTCTCGCCGTTGCCGCGATGACACGCAGGGTCGATGAGCTCCGGGTGCCGGAACACCTCGAACCCCGCCTCGCGTGCGGCCTCGACGGACGGCGGATGCGCCGCCCCCCGGACGCGGACAAGCCCGGTGCGGCGGAAAGCTGCCCAGGGTTCGGGGCGGGCAAGTTGGTGGAAGGTGCAGGCAGGAACGAGGCGTTCGGTTGTCGTCATGTCAGCCTCCGAAGCCAGGAGTAGCAGATATTCCGATTCCGCGCCAGCGCTTGCCAAACCGAAAAACGGATGGTAGATTTCCCGCCACGTTTCCTTGAAGCGCTCCGCTTCGGAGGCGTGCTATTCCGAGGTAGTCTCCGACCCTACGGGTCGTAGACCCGGAGGGCTCACGGTATGCATTATGTGTATCTGTTGAAAAGTCAAAAAGATCAGAAATTTTATATCGGTCAAACTTCTGATCTTGAAAGGCGGTTGATGGAACACAATGCGGGCCGTGTCACTTCTACAAAACAAAGATGTCCCTTCGATCTCGTCGGTACGGAATGTTATCGGACGCAGAGCGAGGCGCGTTGGAGAGAATACCAGCTCAAGAAGAGCGCTCATCAACGGACACGGTTCATTCAAAAATTTATTCCGAGGTAGCTCAGCGGTAGAGCAGTGGACTGTTAATCCATTGGTCGTGGGTTCGAATCCCACCCTCGGAGCCAAGAGAACTAGACCCCGCAGAGGGTCTATTTCTTTTATGGCGGGCGTGAGTGCATGGACCGTTTCGTTTGATGCGCGGCCCTACGTTGATGTATCAAGCAACTTCGTGAATACTACACCCACTATGTCTCAACCTCCCAACCTCATCAACGACGACGGCATCGGCTCGATGGCAACCATCCTCCTGATGTCTCATCATGCGTTTAGGCGGGATATCGCACGGTTCATCCGCGCGATTCAGGAAATCAAAGCCGGCGACGCCTCGCGCGCGGATGTCGTACGCGGCGAGTGGGAGAAGAGCTTTCGGCAAGCGCTTCACGGACATCATCTGATGGAAGATGCGAAAATTTTTCCGGATATCAAGAGCCAGCACCCGGAGCTTGCCGTTGCTCTAGATACACTCACGGAACAACATCACAAGATTGATCCCGTGCTCGAAAAAGCCGATGCGGCTTTTGGGGATCTCGCACATCCTGAACGTGCGGAAGCCGTGCTAAAGGAATTACAAGCGCTTCTCGACGAACATCTGGCCTTCGAAGAAGCCCGGATCACATCCTCCCTGCGCGACGCGAAGGAATTCCCCGCACCGGCCGATGAAAACATGGCGGCCATGTATGCCCAGGGATTTGCCTGGAGCATGCAAGGGGTTGCGCCGGAAGTGCTGGATGCCGTAAGAGCGTTTCTGCCGGAAATCTTACTCGAGAAACTTCCGGATGCCCAGTCGGAGTTTGAAGCGCGTTCGGAACGCGTGTGGGGTACGTATGCCGTTGGTTTCGCGACGACGTCCGTACCGGAGGAGTATTGATCCAGAGCCGGATTCGTTTTGTTGATGTACCATGGACGTATGGTTAAAAAAACGCTTTCCGCCGGTACGGTGCATAAGATGCCGCCGGATATACGAAAAGCCCTCACTTCCGACCAGGCGGCACGCACGGCATGGGAGAGCCTGACTCCGCTTGCGCGCAATGAGTGGATCTGCTGGGTGACCTTTGTCAAGAAAGACGAGACGCGGACGGAACATCTTGGTAGATTGGTCAGGCAATTGAAGGAGGGGAAACGCCGGCCGTGTTGCTGGATCGGTTGCGTTCACCGTACCGACAAGGCGATCAGCCCGTCGGTGCAAGGGGTGCTCGCGAGGCGTCGGAAAAATGCGAGGAGTTGATCCAGCATTGACAAAGAGCGGAATATTTGGTTCTCTAGCGCGTCCGTATGGTCCGCCCGCATCACTTCATCCACCTGTCCGGGATCGTGGCGATCGCCGCCGTCGCGTCGAGCGCCGTGTTTGCGTACGCGGACGTGGCCACGCAAGCGGCCGCGCCGGTCCCGACGGAAATGCCGGTCATCGAAGCGCATGCCCAGGAGAGCGGATCCGCGGACGTGACCGTCATCGAAACGTCCTCGCCGGAGCCGGTACAGGTGGCGCCGCGCGTCCCGCCGCTCGGCCTGCCGGTGACGGATGCCTTTGCACGCGTCACCAAAAAGCGTTTCGCCTCATACATCACGCCTGAAACCTCGCCGGTCGCGAACGACCGCTTCACGGGATATCACGTCGGGGTGGATTTCGAGACATTCGAACACGAGCAAGACGTCGAGATCGCAGTGTCCGCCGTTTGCGACGGACCCTTGCTTCTCAAGGGATTTGCGAAGGGGTATGGCGGGTATGCGCTCCAATCCTGCGAGATCGGCGGAGAACGGGTGGCCGTCGTGTACGGCCATCTTCATCTCGAGCGGATCGGGGCCGATCCGCAGGACCAGCTGACGCGCGGACAAACGGTCGGCGTGCTCGGCAAGGGCTATTCGAAGGAAACTGACGGGGTGCGCAAGCATCTCCACTTGGGGATCCGTCGCGGCACGGAGGTCGATATCCGCGGATACGTGCAGGAGGCGGACGACGTCGACGCGTGGATCGATCCGCTCCCGCTCATGCATTGACGGAACGCGACCGATTCGGTCGCGTTTTTCGGTCCTAGTCGGTAAGATAACGGCGTCTATGCATCGTCGAATCTTTTTTTCTTATCTGTTTGTCAATGCCGCATTTCTGTCCGGATCGTTCGCGCTCGCACAATCGACGCACCCCGGTCTCATCGACCGCATGCTCGTGCAGGCGAAGGGTGATCCGCGCGTCTATTATCTCCAGGACGGCGCCAAGCGCTGGATCACGAACGAGTCCGCGTTTCTTGCGCAGGGATTCGGATGGTCGGACATTACCTTCGTGGACCGGGCGCGGCTTGATGCGTACCCGGACGGCGCGCCCATTTCCGGGACGACGTTCCTCGGACTCGCCGTCGATCGCGTGCTTCTGCCCGATCTTGCGCCCGTCGCGCCGTATGACCTGCGCGTCGTGACGGAGGACGGGCGATCGCGCCTGCGGTTTACGGCCACGTTCTGGAATCGCGGCAAAGGCGCCATCGAACTCAACGCGCAGGGTGGGGCATCGGTGGACGGCGACTATCCCGCGTATCAGCGCGTATTCCGTCCCGACGGATCATTCACCGAGCGCTACGTCGGGACGCTGTTCTGGCATGACGTACATGCGCATTACCATTACGAGGATTTTGGCAACTACGTCCTGCGTTTGATCCGTCCCACGCCCGGCACGGCGGCGGCCGGGACGGTCACAACCAACAAGACGACGTTTTGCCTGCGTGACGATCTGTCCATCGGTGCGCCGAGCGACGGGGCAAAACAGGCGCGCGCCTACGGCGGCTGCCGCGGTCATCGCCAGGGTGTGTCCGTCGGCTGGGCGGACGTGTATCCGTTCACGCTTGCCGACCAATACGTCGATGTGACCGGTCTGCCGGCCGGAACCTACGCGCTTTCGTTCGAGGTCGATCCGCATATGACGTTCGCCGAGAGCCGCCGGGACAACAATGAAAGCGTGACGTTGATCGAGCTGGATCCGTCCGCGCGGACCGTCCGCGTGATCGCGACCGGATCGCCATACGAGGCGGACAGCAACCGATTTCCGGACGGTATGCTGGTCAAGGCCGCCGGCGATCCGCGCGTGTACGTGATGCGGAACAACAAAAAGCGCTGGCTGCGTTCAGAGGAAGTATTTCTTTCCTACGGGTATTCGTGGGGCGGGATTTTCGAACTGCCGCCCGGCGTGGTGGAGGCGCTGCCGTCGGAGCGGCTCGTGCGCGTACGCGAAACCGGCACGATCTACGTGTTGAACGAGGCCGGATGGAAGCGTCGCATCCTGAATCCGGACGTATTCAGATCCTACGGGTTTATCGATGGCGACATGGGTATCATCAACCAAGTGGAATTGAACGGATATCCGGAAGCGGATTTGATCGTCAAGCCCGGAACGGACCGGGTCTTTTCGATCGGCGCGCGCAAGGAAGTCGCGCGTCTCGATACGCTACGCGCGCTCGGATATGATCCGGTATCGGTGCATGTCGTGAACGAGACGGATTTCCGCGCGTACGCTCTTTCGACGATGGCGCAGGGACTCGTCATCCCGTGGGATATCGCGTTCCTTCCGGACGGCGACCTGCTTGTCACCGAGCGTACGGGCACGCTCCGGCGGATCGGAGCGCATCCCGCAAGCTTTCCGCTTCCGGACGTGTTTACGGGCGGAGAGGGGGGATTGATGGGCATCGCGCTCCATCCGAATTTCGCCCTCAACAAGTACGTCTATCTCTATTACACGACGAATGGCGGCACGCGGAAGAATCGCGTCGATCGGTTCCGGTTAGATTCGGACCGCCTCATCCACGACCGCGCCATTCTCGAGAACATCCCGGGGGCGCGGTATCACGACGGCGGCCAGATCGAGTTCGGGCCTGACGGCAAGCTCTATATCGCGACGGGGGACGCGACCGATCCGGATGCGGCACAAGATACGCGTTCGCTCGCGGGAAAAATTTTGCGCCTGAACGACGACGGCTCGATCCCGCCGGACAATCCGTTTGGGAACGCGGTGTGGTCGTACGGTCACCGCAATCCGCAGGGGCTGGCCTGGGATGACCAAGGAAGGCTCTATGCGGCCGAGCATGGTCCGACCGGAGAGTTCGGCCTGTGCTGCCGTGACGAAATCAATCTGATCGTGAAAGGCGGCAATTACGGCTGGCCCGTGATCACGGGCTCGCAGACCCGCGACGGATTGATCGCGCCGATCGCGACATCCGGCGGTTCCGTGACCTGGGCGCCATCGGGGTTGGCGCACGCCGACGGAAGCCTCTTCTTCTCCGGTTTGCGCGCCTCGACGCTGTACGAGCTTCCGTTACGAGAAGACGGAACCGCCGGCCCGCCCCGTCCATTCCTTGCCGGCGCATTCGGCCGGCTCCGGGCGGCCGTCGCCGGTCCGGACGGACAGCTCTACGTTACGACTTCGAACCGAGACGGTCGCGGCACGGCCCGGACGGGGGACGACAAGCTCATCCGCGTTCACGTCGAGTTCCTGCGATGACAAAAAAATCCCGCCTGTTTACAGGCGGGATTTTTTTGTCGCGATTAAGCGGCGCGCTGTACGTTGACAGCGTTCGGCCCCTTGTCGGACTGCTCAATTTCGAACGTGACCGCATCGCCTTCGCGAAGGTCGTCGAACTGAACGCCAACCAAGGACTTGCCGTGGAAGAAGAGATCCTTCTCCTGGCCTTCCGCACCGATGAAGCCGAAGCCACGGTCGGTGAGTTTCTTGATGATTCCGTTCACAGAACTGTTCTGTTACGAATAAGCGGCAAATTGCATCACTCAAGAAGCTCGACGACGTTTCTTAAAAGGGAAGAATTTGTCGTAATAAAATAGCAGATTCTTTGCGAAGCGTCAACAGGTATTCACCCTCTTTTGGCTAAGATGAGCGGATAGACCTGATTTCCACCACGTCGACGGATCCGCGCGGATTGCGATATGCGAACCGGTCGCCGGCCCGTTTCCCGATCAAGGCGGCACCGAGCGGCGAGTGATAGGAGATGTTTCCGCGCGACGGATCCGATTCCTGCGATCCGACGATCCGATAGGTTTTTTCTTTTCCGGCGAGCGACAATTCCACGGTGGAGCCGATGCCGACCGTGTCGGCCGGTCCGGGCCTGATCACGACGGCGTTCCTGATGCGCTCCTGCAATCCGAAGATGCGTCCGTCGATGCGCGACAGGCGAGCCTTTGCGTCCTGGTATTCCGCATTCTCCGAAAAATCGCCGAGCGTGAGCGCGTGACTCAAATCTTCCACGATCTTTGGACGCTCCCGCGTCTGCAGTCGTTCCAGCGTGCGCTTCAGGCGTTCGAGCGCTTCCGGCGTCAG
>CAYPUF010000011.1:17226-20822 GCA_964413995.1 uncultured Gammaproteobacteria bacterium | reverse complement strand
ATGCGCCGCACGCCCGCCGACACCGCTTCTTCCTTTTGGATCTTGAATGATCCGAGCTCGCCTGTGTGTTCGACGTGAGGTCCGCCGCAAATCTCTTTGGAGAAGAATCCCTTCTCTTCATCGCCGACGAAGTACACGTTGATCTTGTCTCCCATCTGCGCGTACTTGTCGCCGAACAAGCCGATCGCTCCCCGCTTCTTCGCCTCTTCGATGGGAAGCTGCTCGCAGTGAACCGGGAGATCGCGCCTGATTGCGTCGTTCACCATCTCTTCCACCTTTTGGATTTCTTCCGGCGTCATCTTTTGCGGATGAGAGAAATCGAAACGCAACCGCTCGGCAGTGATGTTTGATCCTTTTTGTTCGACGTGATCGCCAAGCACGGTACGCAACGCTTGATGCAGCAAGTGCGTCGCCGTGTGCAAGCGCGTCGTCTCAACAGAGTGATCGGCAAGCCCGCCCTTGAATGTCCCGGCAGATGCGGTGCGTGAAAGTTCTTGGTGCTTCTTGAATTTGGATTCGAACGTCGCGCGATCGACGCTCTTGCCGTGCTCGCGCATGATCTCTTCCGTCAATTCGAGCGGGAAGCCATAGGTCGAGAACAAAACGAACGCCTGCTCGCCCGTGACATCGCCCCTGTTCATCATTTTTTCCAATTCACGCATCCCTTTTTCCAACGTCTTGCCGAATTTCTCTTCTTCCTTCTTCATTTCTTCGACGATCTTGGAAAGGTTCTGCTCGATTTCCTGATAATGCCCGCCGTAAATTCCCGCATACACCTCCGCCACGAGATGCGTGAACGATTCGGTGATGCCGAGACGGCGACCTTCGCGGATGGCGCGACGAAGCAGGCGGCGTACGATGTAGCCTTGGCCGACATTGGACGGCACGACGCTGCGCTCATCGCCGATAATGAAGGTCGCCGCGCGCACGTGATCGGCGATGATGCGGAACGCGCGTTCGTTGCCCGCGTATGTCTTGCCGGACAGGTCCGCGATCTTGGCAATGGCAGGCGTGAAGACATCCGTTTCGAACACGGTTTCGACGCCCTGCATCACGGCCGCGATGCGTTCGAGTCCCATGCCCGTGTCCACGTTCTTTTGCGACAACGACACAAACTCATACTCTTCTTCGACTCTGTGCTCTACGCTCTGCGCTCTACGCTTCTCATACTCCATGAACACGTTGTTCCAGATTTCAACGAACCGGCCGCAATCGCAATTCTGATGGCACGTTTCGCCGAATGCCGGATCATGCGGCTTGCCGGTGTCGTAGAAAATTTCCGTATCGGGACCGCAGGGGCCGGTTTGCCCCGCGGGACCCCACCAGTTTTTCTTTTTCGGATACGCGCGAATGCGGTCGCCGAGTTCGGCCGCGATGCCCCGCGTCTCGAACAACCCCTGCCAGATCCCGATGGACTCGTCGTCGCGCGGCGCATCTTCATCACCCTCGAATACGGTCACGTAAAGCTTCTCCGGATCGATACCAAGCCAGTGTTTCTCTGTCAGAAACTCGAATGACCACGTGATGGCCTCGCGCTTGAAATAATCGCCCAGCGACCAGTTGCCGAGCATTTCGAAAAACGTCAGGTGGCGGTTGTCGCCGACCTCGTCGATATCATCGGTGCGCACACACTTTTGCGCATCCGCGAGGCGCTTGCCCATCGGATGCGACTGCCCCTGGAGATACGGAACGAGCGGATGCATGCCGGCGGTCGTAAAGAGCACCGTCGGGTCGTTCTCGGGAACGACGGATGCCGACGGAATGATGGCGTGGCCTTTTTCCTTGAAAAAATCAAGGAATTTCTGCCGGAGCTCGTTCGTAGTCATGGTCGATAGATTGGCGGAAAACCCGAAAAAAATCCAGCCTTACGCCGCCGTGGCGAAGTTCTTGTACAGCATCTCCGCCTGGTTCGCGAAGACCTTCAAAAGCGGAATGTCGAGCTCCTGGATTTTTTCGGAGTCGAGCGTGAGAAGGATATACGCACGTCCGGTTTCCCTGTGGTCGCTCGGCACGACGAGGATTTCCCTCCCATCTTCGGAACGGACGAACGCGTGGGACGAGTCGTTCTGTTTCAGCTGGAGAAGATCCTTGTTCGGGACCTTGAACTGGATATCGGAGGACGTCGCGTGCAAATATTCCCCTTCCGTGCGGATCGGGTCAGGATTCACGAGACGGATCAGCGCCGCATCCGCTCCCACGGCGGCGCAGGCGTTTTGGGCCACAGCCTGGAACAGATCCTTATGCTGCCTGCCCTGCTCGGCCGCAAGCGAGGTTTCGTTCGCGACCTTCTTGAGCAGCTCGATCTTCCGGTTCATCGAGCCGATATACGCATAGGACTCGATCAGCTCGCGCTTGACGCGCCCGTAGTCGGCATCGACCTGTTCGCGCTCCCGTTCGCGCCGCTCCATGAGACGCTCGTAGGTCGCGAACGTGAGGAGTCCCGCGATGCCAAACACGAAAATCGTCAGCTCTTCCAATTGCGTCTCCGTCAGGCCGAGTAACGGGCGGGTGTGGATGGAGGGCGACAACACGGCGAGCACGAAAAAGACGAGATACATGATGGAAATCCATTCGATTCTCGATTGCTTTTTCGGGCTCATACGTCAGCTGGATTTGGACGAGTCTATCCCTTCTTCCGCCAAAAAGCCACCGCCCAAGCACTCCTCACCCTGATAGAGCACGGCGGATTGACCCGGCGCCGGGGCCCAGACAGGTTCGTTCAGGGTTATAGATCGGACACCTCCCCCATCCCCTCCTCCCAGAGGAGGGGATGGGGGAGGTGCGAGCACGCCACCAACCAATTCCGCATGATATCGAACCGCGACTTCGATATGAGGATCGGCCGGTGCGCCGGCGATCCAATGGGTATCGCGCAGGACGAGACGGTCGCGATAGAGAAGCGGATGCTCGCGGTCCGGCACGACGATCAGTCGGTTCGCGACACGATCCTTGCCCGCGACGTACCACGTCTTTTTCCCCTTGCTCACGTGAAGTCCGTGGCGCTGCCCGATCGTATAAGCGTCGAGACCGTCGTGCTGGCCGATCACTTCCCCCTCCGGCGTCACGATCTCTCCCGGTTTCGGCTCGATTTTCTTACGCAAAAAATCGTGGAAATCCACCTTCCCCACAAAACAAATCCCTTGACTGTCCGGCTTATGCGCGACCGGGAGCTCCATTCGCTCCGCGAGCTTACGAACGTGGGCTTTCGGCAAGCCGCCGATCGGAAACAAGGTTTTCGACAGGGCTACCTGCGAAACGCGGTGCAAAAAGTAGGACTGATCCTTGTCCTGATCGACGCCCTTCAAAAGATGCGCGGTTCCGTCCTTGTCGTGCCGGAGACGCGCATAATGCCCCGTCGCGATGCCGTCAAAACCCAGCTTCATCGCTGCTTCGAAAAACAATCCGAACTTGATCTCCTCGTTGCACAAGACGTCCGGATTGGGCGTGATGCCGGACTCGTATTCACGGAACATACGGTCCAGCACACGCGCGCGATAGTCCTGTTCAAAATCAAACGTGAGCAGCGGAATGCCAAGCTTCGCGGCCACGCGTAACGCGTCGCGCCGTTCGCCTCGCCATTCGCATTCCCCCGTCCA
>CAYPUF010000011.1:0-17126 GCA_964413995.1 uncultured Gammaproteobacteria bacterium | reverse complement strand
TTGGCGCGCGTGGCCGGGCCGACGACGCCGTAGCCGAGCACGCCGGGTTTGGCGACGCCGTGCTTGACCTGGAAGCGCTTCACGGCCGCGTGGGTCAGCGGAAGAAAACGGCCCGTCACAAGACCTTCTGGATAGACGTCCGGATCGCGCGCGAGGAGTTCCTGCAGGCGGCGCACGTCCGTCCCGACCGAGCCGTATACGAGCGTGCGCGTGATCGGCGGAGGCGGAGGATCCTTGAAAAATTCGTCCTGCGACCAGGCCCACTCGGCCATGCGTTTCACGGACTCGAAGGATGCGGCCTTGGACGGGGCACCAAGCGCGACGACGATGATCTCGCGTTTCGCGTCAAACGCGCCGTTCGCGTGCATGGGGCGCAGGACGCCGGCGTAGTTGTAGCCGGATTCCGGGAGATATCCCGTCTTCCCGCCCGCGAGCCATACGTCCGGATCCTCGAGGAACGGCGCGTTCGTATTCAGGATCGTGCGCGCGTTCGCGCCGTTCGCGAGCGAAAACCGGTAGGAGCCGGTTTGCGACGCCTGGCTGATCCGCCTCTGGGCGAACGCGTGTTTTGCGATCAGCGCCATGTCGCGCGCGGTCGTTTGGTTGCGCGCGTCCATGCCGGACGGATCATAGAACACGGTATGCGTCGCGCCGAGCGCCCTGGCCTTCGCGTTCATCTTTTTCACGAACGCGGACACGCCCGGCCCGGCCACGCGCGCCAGCGCCGTCGCCGCATTGTTCGCGCTTGATCCGAGCGACGCCTGCCACAGCGCGCCGAGCGTCACCTTGTCCCCGATCTGCACGCGCAGACGGCCGCCACCGACCTCGTCCTCCCTCTTCATCGTGACAGCGGCGTTCCAATTCCACGTCTGGTCAAGCATGGTCACGGCCTGCGCGAGTTTTGTGAGACTTGCCGCGACATGCGGCTTGTCCGGCTTGAACTCGTACAGCACCTTGCCGGTCGCGGCGCGGATCACGAGCGCGGAAGCGAATTCATCCGGTACGGGCACGTACGGTTTGGTTCCGGCGGACGTCGCACTCGTCGTTCCGGCGGCGGCCGGAACAGGGGCGAGAACAAGCGACGCGACGCTACACCAGCACAAGCACGATGAGAGCCAGCGCCAGGCGGTACGCAACGAAGAGGTCATAGCGGCGTTTGGCGACATAGGACAAAAGGAAACGGATCGCGAACAATCCCCAAAGGGTCGCGGACGCAAAACCCACAACCATTGCCAGTATACCGTCTGACGCCAAACCTTGCTTCATCACGTCGGATAATCCGCTCAACCCAGCGCCGGCCGTGACGGGAATGCTCAGGAAAAATGAAAAGCGGGCGGCGGTGGCGCGTGACAGTCCGGAGAAGAGTCCGGCCGTGATCGTGATGCCGGATCGCGACGTGCCCGGGATGAGGGCGAGCGGCTGCGCAACACCGACGATGAGCGCCTGTGTCCAGCTCACCGACTCAAGCTCGTCGATTTTGGATGCGGATGTTGAGGTTTCCGAGTGTCGATCGGCCCACAGGAGCACAAGACCCCACAGCGCGAGGTTGAACGCGACAAGCGCGCCGCTGCGGAACGTCGATTCGATCAGGTCCTTGAGCAGCAGCGCGACGATCACGGCCGGCACGGTCGCCGCCGCAAGCTTGGTGACGAACACGCGCGCCTTGCGCCCCTCGGCATCGGGCCGGAACACGCGGGCGGCGAGGGATGCCAGTTCGCCGCGAAAAAACCAGAGCAGCGCGGTGAGCGTTCCGAGATGCATGACGGTGTCAAACGCAAGTCCCTGGTCCGGCCATCCGAAGAGGATCGGGACGAGAATCAGGTGCCCGCTCGAAGAGACCGGGAAAAATTCCGTGAGCCCCTGGATCGCCCCGAGGACGAATCCGCGCACGACATCGAACAAAACGTCAGGCATCGAAGGTTACGCGCTCTCCCGGAGCGATGGTTTTCGGCGGTTCACCATCGCCCTTTTTACGGCCGCGTCCGCCACGCTTGCGGCGCTTTCTCTTCTCCTCTCCTTTCGGGGGGGAGGCCGGGAGGGGTTGGCCCGCCTGTTTTTCCAACACCTGTTTTCGTAGTTCGACCGGCTGGCCTTTGGCCTTCATGATCGCGGAGAGCAAATCCGTCTCTTCCTCTTCCTCCGGAGGCAACGGAGGCAGCTCATGGCCGCTCGTCCGCACCACGCGCGGACGGTTGGGCGCCTGGTCCTTGGACGCGAAGCCGTCTTCGCCCATCTCGGCCGTGGCGGCTTCCGGCCCTTCGGGCGGCAACGGGCCCTTTCGCGCGCGCCTCCCCTCCTTCTGGCGCTTCTTGCGCTCCTCCGCCACGATCGGCCGGCACTCGGCGCAATACATCGGTCGCGACGGATCGAGCTGGATCGCGAGCTCCCACGTTTTGCCGCATCGGGAACACGTGTGTTTGAACGCCGGCTTCTTCGCCTTCTTCTGCGCGGCTTGCGCGGCGGAAATCGAGGACTGGATCGCGGCCAACCGTTCCGGCTTGATGCGGAGATACTCCCCGGTGTCCGCGGCGGCTTCCATTTCCTCTTCCGTCTTGATCGCGGGGTATTCGATAGAGTCTTTGGAGCCCCTCGAAGCTTCGACAGCCTCGTCGGTTCCCGCGGGTGCGGCCGGAGGCGCGATCGCGGCGGCGGTCGCGGCTTCCATGCCGCTCCACTTGAGCACTTTTTCTTCGATGACGGCGCGCGGTTCCGCATACCGCTCGCGGCTTTGTGCCACGGCCGCCGCTTCGCTGCCCGTCCGCTTGGAAATGGGCGCGAGCGTATTGGCGGAAAACGGCGGCGTTGCCACGCCGTCCACCATCAATTTCAGGTAAATCTGGAATTTTGCGAGGTTAACCATGTCTTCCGGCGTGAAGGCCGGCGCGAATTCCGTTTCCATGGCCTCGGCATCGGCGGCCCCCACGCGCATCGTGATGATGGTGCCGACGTTGCCGAAGATGGCGGGCGTGACTTTTTCATCGAGCTGCTCGATATACTGGTGCGCGACAATCAAATTCAGACGATACTTGCGCGCCTCGGATAGGATCGTCGCAAATGATTCGTTGGCGAAGTTTTGAAACTCGTCGACGTACAGGTAGAAATCACGGCGGTCTTTTTCCGCCATGTTCTGCCGCTCCTGCGCCGCGAGCTGGATCTTGGTCACGAGCATGCCGCCCAGGAGGCGCATATTGTCCTCGCCGATGCGTCCTTTCGAGAGGTTGGCGATCAGGATCTTTTCGTCATCCATGATGCGGCGCAGGTTGATCGTGGATTTCACCTGCGCGACGATGTTGCGGATCACGGCCGACGACAGGAATTGCCCTACTTTGTTTTGCACCGGCGCAATCGCCTCGGTGGCGTATTTCTCCGACCAGGACGCGAATTCCGCCACCCAGAACGTCTTGACGATCGGATCGCGGATCTTGGCGATGACACGCTCGCGATACTCCTTGTCCACGAGGAGCCGGTTGATGCCCATGAGCGTCGCGCCGGGATAATCGAGGAGGGCGAGTACGCAGTTCATCAGGATGTACTCCATGCGCGCGGACCACACGTCCGGCCAGATCTTTTTGAAGACGCCCATCAATCCAGAAGCAACCAGCGGTTTTTGCTCGTCCGAATCGGTTTCCAGGATGTTGAACCCGACGGGATAATCGATATCCGCGGGATTGAAGTACACGACGTCGTTGATGCGATCCGACGGAATGAAGTCGATCAGCTTTTCCGCCGTGTCGCCGTGCGGATCGATGTAGCAGCACCCGTGGCCCGCGATCACGTCGGACAAGAACAGGTTCTCGAGCAGGGTCGTCTTGCCCATGCCGGTTTTCCCGATGACGTACATGTGCCGGCGCCGGTCGTCGGTCTTGATGCCGAACCGGCGTTTCTGATTGCGAAAATTCGTCTCCGCAAAGAGCGTGATCTCGTTTTCGTGGTCATGTGGCCGGGCGGAAGACATAGGCTACACAAAAGGAATATTCGCCGGCGGTTCGGCTTTCTTGGCTTCGGTGCGGCGCAGCTGCGGCGCCTTCACCTGTGACAAGATCGGGAAGTGCCACAAGGTGGCCAGCTCTTCCGAGCAGAGGAAATACCGATTCAGCCCCATCACCGGATGCCGTTTACGGTAGGCCATCATGAGCTTGGTCTTGCGCACATTGTTGCGGCGGTCCTTGAACCACCACAGCGTGCCGCTGATGCCCACGCGTTTGGTTTCCGGCTTCAGCGCCTGCATGTTGAACGTGTTCGTTTGCTTGATCGCTCCGACGAACGCGTTGACAACCTTTGGCTTGGACAGCTTCCCTTTCTTGCCGACGTAGATGAAACGGATCTTGGTTTCGAATCCGATCTTTCCCGCCTTCCGCTCGATCGCCTCGAGCACATACCTTTCGCCCGGCGATAACGCCATCATGCGCGGGAACGCCTCCTTCGCTTCGTCCTTTTTCTTCGGAGCCGCGCTCGGCGTTCCCAACGCGACGTCCGCGAACGTCTTCGCGGTCGCGAGCGGCAGGTCAAGCACCTCGTCGAGTACGGTTTTTTTCTTGACCTCCTTGATACCTTTGATTTTGTTGATCAGTTTCTCGGCGCGCTGACGGAAGTCTTTCTGGTCGGTCGGAAGAATGACGATCTGGTACCAGGCCTGCTCTCCCGGGCCGAGACGCGCGAACACCTCCAGCAGGTTCGCGACCGGATCCTTGAACTCTCCGGTGACCTTGTCCTCGAATTCCGGATAGGACTTGAGCGGATACGGATCCGGCGCGACGTTGGTCATCTCGGTTCCCCAGAGATCCCACTCGTCGTTCGGATACTTCCCGGGCACGGCGCGCGCATAATCCTCCACTTCGTCGATATCCGCGTCGGGATATTGCGCATAAATCGCCGCTTCCACCAGATCGCGCATCTGGCGCAGGCAGTAGATGTAGAAACTCACCTGCCCCTCGATGGACGCGACTTCGAGCGAGAGCGGCATTTGCAGCTTGCCGTCGATCCACTTTTCCTTCCAGGACGAAGGAGAGTGCGCGCCCGCGAGGTTGGCCATGATGTTTTCCACGGCCCGCGGCGTCTGCTGGTTATATTCGGATGCCTTGGGCACAGTGATGCGGAGCAGCATCCATTCCTGGCTTGCGATGAACAGGTTCTGGCGCCACTCAAGCCAACCATAGACGAACATCCAGAGGAACGCCCATACGAAGATGATCCATCCTCCATTGATGGTCAGATAGGCCATCGCGGTAAACGGATCCGAACCCGCCAAATCCAAAAAGGCGTCCACGTCGAAATTGGCGAACGGAAGAGAGGCGAACAGCTCGTCCATGTCCGAAAGTATATCACACTAGTCGGTAGGCTGTAGGTGGTAGTCGGTAGCATAAAACAAAACAAAAAAACGGCCGAGCTTCCCCGTCCGTTTTTCATGCTATCTCCTACAGACTACCGACTACTTACTCTTCCTCCGCCGCCACCTTTCCAGCGTGACCAACAGCGGTGAGGCGATGAAGATCGACGAATACGTCCCGACGGCGATCCCGATGATGAGCGTCAGCGTGAATTCGCGCAGCGAAGCGCCGCCGAAGAGATAGATGGCCACGAGCGCAAGCAGCGTCGTCACGGATGTGTTGAACGAACGGAGGAAGGTCGAACGCACGGCCTTGTCCACGAGCTGCGGGAACGGGAGACCCGTCTTCAGCAGGTTTTCGCGGATGCGGTCCATGACGACGATCGTGTCCGTGATCGAGTACCCGAGAATGGTGAGGATGGCGGACACGAACGGCGTGCCGACCTCCGTACCGTAGAAGTGTCCGAGCGCGGCGAACACGCCGACCGGCACCAGCACGTCATGCAGGGCGGCGAAGATCGTGACGGCGCCATACTGCCACGACGGCACCGGCGCCGAGACGCGGCGGAAGGCCCAGGCGACATAGACCATGATCGCGAGACCCACGATGAGCAGGCCCTGCATGGCCTTGCGGCGCAGCTCCTCGCCGATCACGGGACCGATGGCGTCGAAGCGCAGTTCCGTGATCTCGCCGTGCCGCTCGCGCAGCGCGACGAGGACGGCCTGGTGCTGGTCTTCGGTCAGCTCCTTGAGACGGAACTGCATGTCCGTGTCGCCGGCCGGCTGGACGACGATGGCACCAAGATCCGGCACGGCGCCGGAGACGGTCGCGGTGACGTCCGCGACCGAAGGCCGCTGCTCGAAGCGCACGGCCATGAGGGAGCCGCCCGTGAACTCGATGCCCTGGCGCAGGCCGTACGAGACGAGCGAGAAGATCGACGCGGCGATCATGAGGCCCGAAATCGCGTACCAGATCGGGCGAAGTTTGACGACGGAGAAAGTCATAGGAGGAGTCGGATGTCGGATTTCGAATTACGAATCACGATTCGAAATTCGTAATTCGTTATTCGCCATTCGCCCGAGGAACAGCCGGGACCAGGCACCGGCGCGCGTTCCGGCGACCCAGCGCAGGATCGTGCGCGTCGACACGACGGCGGTAAACAGCGAGAGGATCGTGCCGACGGCGAGCGTCAGCGCGAACCCTTTGATGATGGATGAAGAGAACCAGAACAGCACGGCACACGAGATCAGGATCGTGACATGGCCGTCACGGATCGACGGCCAGGCGCGCTTGAAGGAGTCCTCGAGCGCGACGGACAACGACCGTCCCTCCTCCGCCAGCTCCTCCTTGAGGCGCTCGAAGACGAGGACATTCGCGTCCACGGCGATGCCGATCGACAGGATGAAACCCGCGATACCGGAGAGCGTCAGCGTGATCGGGATGAGCTTGAAGGCCGCGGCCGCAAGCGCCGCATAGAGCGCGAGCGCGAGCACGGCCACGAGCCCGGGCAGGCGGTAGAAGAGGACCATGTACAACGCGACGAGCGCGAAGCCGATCAGGCCGGCGATGAGCGAGGCCTGGAGCGAATCCGCGCCCAGGGTCGGTCCGACGGTTTGCTGCGCGATCAGGAGAATCGGCACGGGCAGGGCGCCGGCCTGCAGCCGGCGTGCCAGGAGCTTCGCCTCCTCGACGTTGCCGCTCCCCTGGATGACGGCACGGCCGCCGATGATCTCGGTCTGGACGACCGGCTCCGAGATCGACTGGCCGTCGAGGAAGATCGCGACCTGCTTGCCGACGTTTCGCTTGGTGATCTCGGCGAAGAGTTCCGCGCCTTCCTGGTTGAATTGCAGCGCCACGAGCGGCGTACCGAATTGCGGATCAAAGTCGAGCCGCGCGCTTTCCAGCTGCTTGCCGGTGAGCTGGGTGTTCTTGTATTTCTCCGGCGGCGGGACAATGTCTTCTTCCGTCGTCTTGCGGATTTCGATCGCGGAAAGCCGCGCATCCTTCACCGTGCGTTCATCCTGTTTCCAGATCAAATGGAAGCCGAACTCGGTCTCGACGATGCCGGAGATCGTGCCCGTCTCCTGCGCGAAGACGGCGTCCTCGAATGCCTGCACCATTGCCCCGCGGCCGAACCAGCCGAGATCGCCGCCGGATTCCACGGCGCCCGGTTCCTGCGAATTCTGCTTCACGAGCTCCTCAAAATTATCCGGCGTCGCGCGCGTCTTCAGGTCTTCGATTTTGGCGCGCGCTTCCTCTTTCGTAAACGTGGAAAAATCCCCTTGCGCTCCCTGATAGGAAATCAGCAGGTGCTTCGCCAGGATTTCCTTGTCGTCCTTGATTTCCTCCACGCGCGCCACGATATACGACTTGGACGTCTCGAAGACCTTGTCGAGCACGGTGCCGGTCGGGACCGCGATCGCGGCCGCGAGCAGCTCATCGGCTTCGTCCTGTCCGCGGATGAATCCGAGATCGCCGCCGGAGCCCTTCCGTACTTCGTTCTCGCTTTTCTCCGAAACGAGGGTCGTAAAATCGATCCCCGGTTTGCGTGCTTCGACGAGAATCGCTTCGGCGCGGGCGCGTTCCTCGCGATTCTTTTCCTCGAGTTGTTTCTTTTCCTCTTCCGTCATCGGACGGCGTACCTCGTCGTTTGGCTCCTTGAACTCCAGGATCGGCGTTTCGCCGATCAGCTTGATCGCCTGGTTAATGTCCCGGATGCCCGCCAACTCCGCCGTCACGCGCCAGTTCTCCCCCGCCTGCACGACCTGCACCAGCGGCTCGGAAACGCCGAGCGTGTTCACGCGTCGCTCGATCACGTCGCGCACGCCGTTCATCGCCTCCTGCCGATCGTTCGGGGGGACGTTGGACACATCGGCCTCGTACTCGAGCCGCGTTCCGCCCTGGAGGTCAAGACCGAGTGAAAACGGCACGTTCACCTCCGGGATGTTCGCGCCCGACAGGGCATTGATCCGGCCGATCACCCAGTTGGCCGGCGCGGCGTAGGCGACGGATCCCGTCACCAGGAACAGGACAAGCAACCAGGCGGCGCGGGCGCGGAGCCGTTTTGCGCTTTGCGCGCGGGAAAGGTGAGGTTTCTTCATAGCAGTTGATGTGAGATGTTAGATGCTTGATGCCGGATGTGCAATACGTTCAAACATTTCTGACATCTGCCTTCTGACATCTGACTTTATGTAAGTTGTGGTTCGATCTTCGGGGGCATCTTTTTCAGGACCAGGGCCTGCTGCGCGACGGTCAGCAGCGACATGGTGAGCCAGTACAAGGTAAGGCCGCCCGGCAAGGTAAACCCGATCACCACCGTCATGATCGGCATCATGAACGCCATCTGCTTGTTCATGATCGCGGTCATGCTCTCGTCCTTCGCGCCTTCGGTTCCGGCGACTTCCGGCGGCGGCGCGGCCACGGTCGGCGCGGGCGGCTTGAGAATCTGCTTCGTCTGCCAGTATTGCACGAGGCCGGCGAAGATCGCGAGGACATAGTTCGGCTGCGTGAGATCGAACACGCCGAGGAACAACGTATTGATGCTCTGCGGATTCGGTACGAACGGATACAGCATGTTCAATCCCTGGGATTGCAAACCGACCTGGAGCGCGTGAAAGAGCGCCAGAAACACCGGAAGCTGGAGCAGCAGCGGCAGGCACGACGAAGCCGGATTCACCTTCTCCTTTTTATACAGCTCCATGAGTTCCGCCGCCTGCTTCTCCTTGTCGTCTTTCAGGCGCTTGCGGATTTCCTCGATCTTGGGTTGGAGCGCCTGCATGGCGCGCTGTTGCTTGATCTGGAGATGCGTCAACGGGTACAAGATGATTTTCACGACCACCGTGAGCAGGATGATGGCGATGCCGACATCCTGGCCAGGAACGGTCACGTACAGCCAGACGAGCAAATTCAAGATCGGCTGGAAAAAGATCGTGTTGAAAATGGCGGACAACATAGGTTAGGCGTCTTCGCCCTTGGATTCTTCTTTGGCCACGACCGGCGTCTGGTCTTCATACCCTTCCATCACGGAAGCCGCGCCGCCTTCCAGCGGCTTCCCGGCTTCGGTCTCGGCCTTTGCGTCGGACTCGGTCGCCGACTCCGGCGGCTCTTCGACTCCCGGCACGCTCTCGACGAGGGCGCCCAGTTCCGAGTCCGCGACGACGTCGCCGCCTTCCTCGACGATGGTGATCTTCCAGCCCGTGAGCTTGGCGGCGAGACGCACGTTCTGCCCGCCCTTTCCGATCGCCAGCGACAGCTGGTCCGGCTTCACGTGTACGACGGCAAGATGCTCGTCGTCGCGCCGCTCCACGGACACGGTCTTCGCCGGCGACAGCGCGGACTGGATATAGGTCGCGGGGTCCTCGTCCCAAAGCACGACGTCGACTTTTTCGCCGCCGAGCTCGCGGATGATGGTCTGGATACGGGTGCCGCGCTGGCCGATGCAGGAGCCGATCGGATCCACGGCCTCGTCGTTGGAAGAGACGGCGACCTTGGTGCGGCTACCCGGCTCGCGTGCGATGTGCTTGATTTCGACCGTGCCATTCAGGATTTCCGGGATTTCCTGCGCGAACAGCGCGGCGACGAGCATCGGGCTCGTGCGGGAGAGGCGGATTTCCGGCCCGCGGCTCGTCATCTCGACCTGGCGCAGCACCGCCTTGATGCGCGTGCCCGGGAAGTAGCGTTCGCCCTCGATCTGGTCTTCGGGCAGGAGCACGCCCGTGGCGCGGCCGAGATCGATAAGCACGAGCCGGCCCTCGCGGCGCTGGATCGTGACATTCATGAGCTCGCCCTCGCGTCCCTTGAAATCGCTGAAGATCACGCCGCGCTCGGCCTCTCGGATCTTCTGCAAGATCACCTGCTTCGCGGTTTGCGCGGCCATGCGGCCGAACGCCGCGGGGACGTTCAGCTCGACGCGGATCTCCTCGTCGATCTGCGCGTCCGGCTTGATGTCGCGGGCGTCCGACAACATGATCATGGTTTTCGGGTTGAATTTGAACTCCTCTTCCAGATCCTTGGGCACCTCCCCCTCCTGCGGCCGCGGCTCGCCTTTCACGAACGGCTTGTCGCGCTTGGGCGCGGTCGCGGCCTCGAAGCGCGCGAAATAATCCTCGTCGAGTTCCATGTCCTCGACCACGGTTTTCACGTCAAACACCCGGATGCCGCCGGTCATACCGTCGTATTTTTCCGGGTCGAATTCTACTTTAATATTCTGATTCTTGTTACCGAAGTCCTTGCGGTACGCGGCGGCGAGCGCGGTCTCGACGGTTTCGAGCACGGCGCCGTACGGGATATTCTTTTCTTCGGCGATTTGTTTCATCGCCTGGGAGATGGGAGAAGCCATGTGTGTAGATGACAGTGAACAGGTGACAGTTGACAGCGGCTACGTTGGTTCGATCTGTGAACTGTGGTCTGTTATCTGTAAACTATTTTTCTAATAAATCGACCCGATCTTCCGGATCGAGTCATCGGTCAAGAGGATAGCACGAGCCGTCCCGGGACGTCAAAAACCCATGCCCGGTTGACGATTTGCCCGTTGAAGGGTATTTTCGGGGCCCGGCCTTGCCGGAGCCTTGCCGGAAGGATCATCCGGTCACTGAATGGTTTTTTCGTACATTTTGAGGTGAACGTGGATACATTCGCCGAAAGCGCCCATCTTCGACAGATCGACAATGCCACGCCCTGCGTGGGCAAGTTCATCGACGAATTGAACCGACACATCGGACGCGGAGGCGCGCATCGCCCCGTCATCCTGCACGCCGAGCTCGGCAACCGCATCGAGCTGCTCTACGCGACGCGTGTCCTGAAGGAGCGCCGGCACGTCGGACGGATCCGCGTCCTCGTGCAGGGCGGCGAGCTCTCCCGGCTGCTCGAAGACCCGCAGCCCGACGGCGGCGTGTACGTCCCGGGCGACGTGATGAGCCACGCGCTCCAGCGGCAGGTCGTCACGAAGTACCGCGACGAAGTGCAGCGGCACCTCGTGCCGCCGGTGTTCGTCGTTGTGACGCACCTGCATCCGGACCGGCTCCTCGCGCAGCGCGTCTGGCGCGAGGAGTTCCGTGCCGTGTTCGCGGATCGCGTCGTCACGGTACCCAGCGCCCCCGAGCGCCATCCGCCCGAACTCGTCGAGCTCTACAAGAATGCCGTGCGCCGCGCGGCCGACAGGAAGGGCGTCACGTGCCGCATCGACCGCGGCGGCCTCGAGATGCTCACGCTCAAGTGGGCGGCCGAGCCGCCGCCGTCGCTCGACTTCGTGGTCGCGGCCGCGAACAAGAGCGTCGCGGACGCCATCGCGCATCGCGATATGGTCATCCGCGAAGCCGCCGTGAAGGTCGCGAACCGCGAACCGGTGCGCATCACGGGCAAGGAGATCGTGGACGCGATTCTCGAACCGTGCGAGCTCTCGACGCACGCCTCCGAAGGCGATCCGATTCACTGACCTCTTCCTCCTGCCTGCCGCGGCAACGCGACAGGTTTTTTTCATGATAAATTTAACGTGTTTTATTTTTAAGAGGATGGGGGGTTTTCAATTTTTACATTTCAATGTAGGTTTAGGCAATATGAAGAGAGTTTACGTGGATACGGAATACATCTATGAAGGAATGTTCCATGAAAAACGAATGCCGAGGGATACGGACCAGAGGCAAATAATTCAGATCGCCGCCGTTCTGTTTGATCACCAGAAAGGGGTGGAAACGGCCTCTTTGGACATCTTAGTCAAGCCGGTTTTTCATGATACACTTCCGGATTTTTTTGTCGAACTTACAAAGATCAATCACACCCTAATTAAAGAACGTGCGATTCCTTTTCCGGAAGCGTTAAAAATGTTACTGACATTTTGTGCTCACTACCCGATTTGGACTTTTAATAAGGATTACGAAGTACTTCTTCAGAACCTCGGATTTCATTCAATAGGAAATCCGTTCAAGCAACCATTCACGAGAGTAAAACCTTTGCTAAAACAATTCGAGATTGATCCCGATGCATATTCAAGCGGAACGCTGCACAAGGCTGTCGGAATTCAAGTCGCGGGCCATGTTCATGACGCTCTTCATGATGTCCGAAGCATGTCCCAAGCCATACATGTCTTGGAAAATAAGGTTAACTCTTGATGGTATCCTTGAGAGTTCCGGGGAACAGCTCGTGTCTCAAGTGAGATCGTAGTAATCTTGTCTCAACATTTTCACTCCCGTACGTATTCCGTATGTGATTTTTAATAGCTTCCTTGAACATAGAAATGTTATCCGTAAGCGATCCGTCCCTATCATGGAAAATGAAAAAGGAGGGCAAAATAAGGTTCTGGTATATGCCGGGATAAAAAGCACGATCGCGAACGATATATGCCGGGAGCTCGGCTATTATTCCGTTCATGACGCTCTTTTGCTCAGGAACGACATACGGGTAGGTAACGCCGTCAAAATTTATTTGCAGGCAGGTGGCATGCGGAAATAATTCTGACTTGTAATCTTTCATTGCAACAATCTTGTCGCTGCCTCTAATTTCTCTTTGGAGATTCTTTATCAGAAGGTCGTCCAGGGCTTTGTCGGTAAAAAAATGCGCGCTGATCTCGATGTCTGTTCCTTGCACATGAAATTTTTGACTCAAAATATCAGCCTCCCCTTTTGGCAACAATACTTGGAGAAAAATGTCTTTTCGAGCAATGAAATCCTGTTTTGCTGACGTAGCGAAATGTGGACAGTACAGAAGATCATCCCAATCTTTATCTGTAGCATGCTGATCCAAGACGAAAAGAACATCGATATCCGAACTGTCGCCGTCATCCTGACCGCTGCGAACATTGTAAAACGGGCCGTATGCGAGAGATCCCCCGACAATCATCCCTGTGCAGGGGCCTTCAAATACAGGCTCCAATCGTTCCATCATTTCAAACCGTTCCAACGTCGCAAAAATACTCTCGATCAAATCCGGTTGTCTTTTTTGAGATGAGGATGCTCTTATGCGCTTTAAAAAAGCGGGTGTTTCTTTTTCCGACTCAAAAAAAATCTCAATTCCCTTCTTGAGATCTAAAACCTTTTTACCTTGTTTTTGCCAATTCTCTAGAAGATTTTCGAAAACAGAAGCAATATGAGCCTGAATGAAAGGGGTCGCCTCCGCGTCCACTGCATGCTCGGAGAGAATGTCAAACATCTTTTTCAAGGTCTTTTCCAAAGAACTCGTCGGCAAATTCGTTTTCAGAGTCTCGAGTTGATTCAGCATAGCCCTTCGCGGTTCATTCAAGCTAGGCGTTTTTTCAAATTTTTCCATACTCAATCAGCGACCAACGTTACACCACAAAGAACATGATGCAAAGAGACGGACTCGGTGCTGCAAGACAAAAACCCCCGACTCACATCGGGGGAGAAGATCCGCCGGTCACCAACGAGGGGTGCAGGACCCTTCGTAGCGGGACTCGAGCGGAAGATAGGGCTTGGCGCCCAAGGCGGGGTCGACCATGTCATCACAGACGAGGGAGACCGGGAGCATATCCCTCCCTCCCAGCCGCATGACGAGCACGCCGTTTGAGGAAGACGGCTCGCCGACATGGCCGGTCCAGTCGTGCCACCGGGGAGGCACCGAGCAGGACAGGGAGATCGGCGTGGCCGCGAGCCAGGTCGCGTCGATCGTGCGACGGAACGGCTGTCCGATCTCGTTTTGCAGGGCGATGCCCCCGGGACCCCACAGATTGATCCGGAACCCGCCAGGATCGGGACAGTCATCCAGCAGGTCCGGATGCATCCAGATTTCGACGAGATACGGGCTCATCGCGGGACATCCGTTGTCGACGGTTCCGTCACAGTCGTTGTCACGGCCGTCGCAGATGTCCCGGGACGGAGACGTCGGCACGCACGCCGGAGCGCACACACCATCGTCCACCGTCCCGTCACAGTCGTTGTCACGGCCGTCGCAGGTCTCGGGAGACGGGACGGGTGCCGAACAGGTCCCGAGGGATCCGCCGGCACACGCTCGCGTTCCAGAACCGCAGGCGGTCGAACAGGCGACGGGAGAGACCCCCTCGTCGATTCGTCCGTCGCAGTCCTGGTCGCGCCCGTCGCACGTTTCCGTGCTCGGGACGCAGGTCGCAGTACAGACGCCGGACATGCAGGTTGCCCCGCTGCCGCAGGCGCGGCCGCACGAACCGCAATGACGCGGATCGGACGAGAGATCGAATTCCTCGTCCACCACGCCGTCGCAGTCCTCATCGACGCCGTCACAGGTCTCGACCGCTCCCCGATGGATGCGTGGAACGTCGATATGGCAGTCGCCGTCCGAGCCGAGATAGCCGTCGCCGTCGATGTCCGTCTCGAGACACGATCCGGACCGGCATCGCCAGCCCGACCCGTATCCGGGACAGTCGCGATCGGCGGAGCATTCCGATGACAGGGGAGCGCCGGCGTCGGGGGTGGGAGGAGGCGCGGGTATGCCCGCGTCGTCCGGCGGAAGCTCGACGCCTCCGCCGCCCGATGGCCCCGCCCCGTCGCAGCGGGAGCCGCTGCAAGACGGTACACGGCACAACCGGGCGAGCTCCGGCGTGATCATGCCGCCGCGCGGATACGCGACGTCGTCGATCACGGACGGATCGATCTCGACGATCTCCGCCGGGTCATAGCCCATCGCGATGAACGTCTCCCAGTTAAAGAACGGGAGACGCCTCCCTTCCGACACGACGGAAACCTCGGGATGACCTCTGGCTTTCACCAGCGTTCCGTCGCGCATGCGACGGAACCCACGATCCACCGTCCTTGCAAAGAAGGCGTCGCGGCTGTCGCTCGACCACCACTCCACGCGCGAATCGTTCCATCCCCAAGAGACAAACGCCTCATGGGAGATGAACGAGTAGCGATCACGGCTCAAGCGATACCCGCCCCATTCGTAGACGGCGGGACTGTCGTCGAACCGGATGAGCGTCGAGAGCCAGGTCTCGTACGGCAGCGCCGAACCGCGGTGATAGCAGTCGAGCTCCGCGGGCGATGCTTCCACTTCCCTGCCCCAGAGACGTTCTCGTGTGAAATTCGTCTCGTTGACGGGATGGATGGTATCCCCGGCTCCGACCAGCCAACGCTCCTCGCGATCCTCGCGGTTCACAAGCAACGTACCGGGCGGATGCCAGAGGACGGGATGCGCCTCCATCAGCTCGCGCATGAAGATGGCGGGATCGGCGAAGTAACGCCGCCCATCTCCGGAAACATCGTAACCCCTGAATGGAGAGGATGGATGAATCCGGAGCGCATCCGCATACGACTGGAGGCGAATCCCGAAATGGTCATGTTCGCGACCGTGACCGTTCAAATCCCGATGCTCGACGTAGCCGAGGAGCTGATTGGGCGCGACCGTCATGCCTTCGCGAAGGCCCGTATGAACCCCGGCACCGTTACGACCACTCGTCGGGCGAAGATGACCCTGGATGCTGAGGAAGGTATCGATGTTCACCTCCTCGTTCAGACCGTTATGGACGGTCACCCGACGACTGAGGCGATGCTCAACCACTGTCGCCAGTGTACCGTATCCTTCCGCGTATCGATACACGACGAGACGTCCACATGCGATCGCATGAACGGGCGTACCCTCGGGATATTCGATGTCGTACCCGAGATGCCGTCCGGCTCCTCCGGGCGCGTAGAAGACGCGTCCCGCGTACACGTTACGGAACTCCGCTTCGGTCGTCGGGTAACGAAGACCGTTCCCGCACTCGAAAAAGAGTGCCTCCGTAGAGGTAGACGTCTCTTCGGTCGGCGTGCAAGACGATCCCAGCGCAGCGCATGCGATCAGAATAGCCAGCTTATGAGCACCCATGGCGCCCTCCTTTTGTTTGGTTGTCAACGAACGGGCGGATTATCCGCCGGCAAGAACGACCATTCTTGCCGGGGGACAATTATCCGCAGTTGATGCAGTCGGAGCCGCTCACTTCATCGGTAAAAGGCTCAATATGGATCAGGTTATAGACCGGGGCCGGCCATCCCAACTCCCAAGCCATGCATTCCGCATCAGCAACTTTCTGCGTGCAGGAAAACCCAATCTTTTTCAGGGTCTGTAATAAATTCTCTGAAGGAGCTTGTTTCAAACCTAAGTTCAATCCCAAATCATACGTTTCGTTTGTTCCGATTGCCATCTCGCGACGAGCTTTTGGACATTGATATTGCGTCAGTAATGCACCAAAAAAGCGATCGTACACCCTATATTGCGGAGCGATCGGGTAATCCACGGAGCCAATCTCGGACTCGGTCGGTTCGTCACGACAAATCGAAGAATCTGGGTTAATAGGATATTTGAAACGAAAGCCCTCCGCGAAAACGATCACTTGCGCAGGCTCCGGCGGCGGAACCCATTTTCCCGGTTGACTAGAGACTTGCGAGTTTGAATCTGTATCCGGTTGCGTGATCTCTGATTGCGTATCAATCACGGCCGGGATCTCTGGCCACTCCCTCCCCTCCTCGACCGGCTTGTTCTGATCCGACAAAAGGCATCCTCCCCCCACCAGCACCAAGGCGCCGAGGGCGAGGACAAATAACTTCACACGAGAGGCTTGGGTCATATTCGTTGGTTGTTATACCACCACGTTCCATATTCATCGGAGACTGTCAAGGGTCAGGGGGGTAAGAAAAAACTCCGCTTGTATAGCGGAGTTTTTTCGACGTCATCCACAGTTCACGCAATCATCGCTTTGGATCTCATCCACAAATGGCTCAAGGCGCATCAGCATGTGCATCGGCACGGATGACTCGAGTCTCCAGGTCATACATCCAGACTCCGGGCCGGCGGCGCACAGGTATCCGATATCCTTCAGCGCGGTGTACAGCTGCGGCGAGG